>CAMDPK010000029.1 GCA_945904015.1 Candidatus Kuenenia stuttgartensis
ATTGGTCCAAGTAAAATCACCCCGGTTGATAAACGTGCGGCCCAGCAGGTTGTCATTGCCCGCTGTGACCGAACCGTAGGTCGTGATCGTGGCTCCGCCGCTGCCACGCAACGTACTGTTGTGCCAGTTGAAGGCTCCGTTCACGACAAGATCTCCAGCCCCCGACAGCGTTGCCCCACCAACGAGAGCAAGCGTCCCATGTATTGTGGAATCTTCCACGATCGACAGCTCACCTCCGGTGATGGAAAGCGCCGCGAAACTCGTCAAGCTCTTGATCGAGTTGTTGCCGGACGAATAGATGACCGTAAAGGCGTTGGTTCCGAGGTCGATAATCACGTCGTCGCTTGGCCCTGGCAACGCGTCGCTGGCCCAATTGAGCGGGTCGTTCCACGACGTGCCGTCTCCGTCCCCGTCGGAAGCGCCGTCCCAGTAAATCGCCGCCGGACCCAGATACGTCAGCACGACATCGTTGCCCGTGCTCCCCGCATAGCTGATCCGGAACCGGCTCAAGTCGGAAGTGAACTCCGTCCCTTCCGGCAGCCCGGCAAACGTGCCCTGAATGGCGTTCGCGCCTCGGTTGTCGATGACGACAAACTGAGCACCCAACTGCGGCACAAAGCCAATGAGATCGACCGTCATTGTACCGTCGAGACTCACAGACCCGTCGACATGCAACAGGTCGAAATTGAACTCGCCGATCTCGATTTCGGACGTACCGCCTACCACTTGAGCGTAGTTGCCGTGAATCGTGATCTCACCTGGAGAGAATCCGGGACCAAGTGTACCGGAACTGGTGACATTGCCGAAAATCTCGCCGCTGCCAACAATTCGCCCCCCTTGAACGGCGATCTGTCCGGACAAGTCGCCGCCATTCAGACGAATCTCGCCGTCGTGCTGCACGAATTGATCGCCGAAATTCAGCGAGCCGCTTTGCACGTCCACGATGCCGGTGTTCGTCATCAGCCACTCTTGGATAATGGCCGCGCCGCTGCCACCGGTCTTGATTAGTTGGCCCTCGTTGACGAAAGATCCTGAGTAGCCAAATCGGCCGTACATGTATCCGTCGTTGGTGATCTCGAACCTGCCACGGTTGATGATCGTCGCCGGGCCCCCGAGGGCGAGCAGCTCTCCGCCGGTCCAGGTGGTATAGCCGTTGGTGATCAGAGTGCCGCCAAGATCGAAGCGGCTATTGGCGCTGCCGCCGAAGGTCATCGGGCCGTTGGCCGTCAGTACCCCGCTGCCATCAAACGCGCCACCCCCACATGTCAGCAGACCGCCAACGGTGAAGCTGTCGGAGCCGTGGAGCGTGCCGCGCTGCAGGTTGAGGCTGGGAATCGCGAGCGTGACAGGTCCGCCGCTGGCCGGAGTGAAGTCCGCCGTGCCGTTGGCCGAAATGTCCAATGCGCCGACGGCGGTGGTCGGTCCGCTGAACGTGGCATAGAGGCCGACGACGGACGTACTCGTTGCGTTGTAGGAACCGCGCACGTCGACGTGGTTGCCAGCGCCACCCGTGAAGACGACCGCATCCCCATCCAGCGCGCCGCTGATGTCGGTACCGCTGAATACGAGTGTGGTGCCGGGGTCGCCATGCACCGAACCGGCGCTGGTCCCGCTCAAGACGAGCCCACCGCTGCGGTTGTCGATCGACCCGGTGTTCGTCATCAGCCACTCTTGGATAATGGCCGCGCCGCTGCCACCGGTCTTGATTAGTTGGCCCTCGTTGACGAAAGATCCTGAGTAGCCAAATCGGCCGTACATGTATCCGTTGTTGGTGATCTCGAACGTGCCGCGGTTGATGATCGTCGCCGGCCCCCCGGTGGCGATAATCTCTCCGCCGGTCCAGGTGGTATAGCCGTTGGCGATCAGAGTGCCGCCAAGATAGAAGCCGTTGCCATAGCCGCCGCCGCCGATGGTCATCGGGCCGTTAGCCGTCAGTACCCCGCTGCCATCAAACGCGCCGTGCGCATACGTCAGCAGACCGCTGACGGTGAAGTCACCAGCGCCTGTTAATGACGCGGAGAGCGAGAAATCATTGGCAATGGTGGATGCCGCCTCAATGCTGAGTGTTCCGCCGCTTAAGTTCAAACTGGCATAGCTCGTGAGGCTGTGTATCGAATCCGTGCCGGCCGAATGGGTGACAGTGAAGTCGTTCGCCCCGAGGTCGATCAGTACGTCGTCGTTCGTCCCTGGCAGCACGTCGCCGCTCCAGTTTGCCGCAGTATTCCAATCAAGGTTGCCACCTCCGCCATCCCAGGCGATGGCAGCCAGCAACGCTCGGTCTTCCAGGCGTTCGATCGAATCGCCTCCGGTTGAACATTGGACATAGCCGGCCTTGAGGCGCTGGAGGCTTCGCGAGCCACGGCGGCTCGGACGGCGAGCGGACAGGTGGGATAGCAAAGTCTTCCAGTGGCGCTTGAACAACATGTTGAATGTCCTTGGGTTGGAGGATTCGTGGTCAAGAAAGAAGAGCCGGAACGCGCTAGCGTCCGGTTTGTCATTCGTGTTTGTGTCCGAACCGGACGCTAGCGCGTTCCGGCTCATCAAAGTCAGGGGGTAGCTGCTCCATGCGGGGTGCGTCCCAGGCGTACAAGACTCCTTTGCCGGGCTGGTTTTCGCCGCAGGCGAAGAGGCGTCGGCCATCCGGGGAAAACGTGACGGAGTGGTTTTTTTCCGCGCCGCGCAGGCTCAGCAATTCTTGGCCGAGCAAGACATGCCACAGCCGCACGGTGCCGTCGTGCGACGCACTGGCGAGCGTGCGGTTGTCGGGGGAGAACGCCAGCGATTTGATCGCTTGCGTATGGCCCAGCAAAATTCGCGGTGGCGATTCGCTCTGCGTTGGCCAAATCTCAATCGAGTGTTTGTTGGCGACGGCCAGCAACGAGCCGTCGCTCGAAAAGGCCAAGGGGACTCCGGTGCGTGGAAACTGCCGCTGCACTTGGCCACTTTTGACATTCACCAATGCCAGTTTCTGATACGACGCAACGGCCGCAGTGGTGCCATCAGAACTCAACGCGAACGTGACGCAGGGTTGGTCGTCGATCGTCAACGTGCCGCGTGGTTCGCCGGTGAGCGTGTCCCAGACTCGAACCTGATCTCCGTCCGCACAAGAAAACACGGTCTTGCCATCCAGTGTGATGGCCACAGCGTTCACACATGTCGGGTGTGCCTGAACCTTCCAGCGAGGTTGTGACTCGCCACGCTGCCACAGATTCATGGCTCCGTCCAGGCAGCCGACGATCCAGCGTTGACCGTCTCCAGCGAACACGATCGTTTGATTTGCGCCGTCGGAAACCGATTCCTTTCGCACCTCAACGCCGTGGCGGACGCTGCCAGCGTCCGTTTCAAAACCAGCCCGACGCGTCAGCGAGGGTTCGAGCTTGCCGGTGATGTTCGACCCCTCGCTGGCGCGTCGGGCTAGTGTGCCGACGCTGGCAGCGTCGGCCACTGCAGCGTCGGCCACGGAGATTTGAGCGCTGGGGTGGTGGAGCCAAGCCAACTCCTGCGTTTGCGGCAGCCACAAGACTTGACGGATCTCGTCATGCTCTTCAGCGATCGTCTGCCGCACGCGAGGTGTGCCGGGAGTCCATTTCCAGACTTGGCCCGTGTCGTCACCAGCCAAGATCGTGCGACCTTGGGGTGCAAACATCAGGCACCAAATCTGACGCTTCGTGCCAGGCAGGACATCGATCAAGTCTCCCGTTGCGAAATCCCAGACCCGGATGTTCCCGAGACGATCGGCCGCGGCGATCCAGGCGTCGTCAGCCGAGATCGACACGCTCAGCGCAGGGAACGACAACCCCGTGAGTTCGTGAATCATCTTTCCGGTTTGAAAATCAAAGACGCGGACGATGCGATCATCACCACACGCGGCAGCCCACGGCCGATCGCGAGCCACGGCCAATGAGCGCACTTCGCTCCAATTTTGGAATCGGTGCCGCAGCTTCATGGTGGCGGCCTCCCAAATCAGGACCGAGCCGTTTCGTCCGGCCGTGATCAAGGTGGCTCCATCCAGGCTGAAGCGAACTGGTCCCGGCGTCGATTGATGAGCGTCGGTGATGATCTGCTCTGGCAGTTCTTTCATGGACGGAAATTCAAACCGGCGCATGACGCTCGCGGAGCAGTTGGCGACCAGCAGATTGCCATCGGCATTGATGTCGAGATGCCGAACCGGATCGTGACCAGGAGTCTGATATCGCTTATTGGGATTGGCTCCGGTTTCCGCGTCGCACGTCCAGATCGAGCCGTCTTCGCCGCTGGCGATCAGCGTCTGGCCATCGGGCGTGAACAGGATTCCGTTGGCGTCATCGGCAAACCCCTTGAGTTCAAACAGCCGCTGGCGTGAAACAGCGTCCCAGACGACGACGCTGCGGTCCTCGCTGGAGGTCGCCAGGCGTCGGCCGTCGGGTGAGTGGGTCACACAAAAGACTTGGCCTTGATGCAGTTGGCCATACGAATCGACGACATCGCGGCTACGCGCCAGATGACGCAGGTAACGCCACTCGAAGCCGCGAAAGTCCGTCTGACCGGATTTCGGAACATGCCGGTCGAGCAACTCGTTCATGTGAGGCAGGTCCGAAGATTCATGCGCCCGCGCCGCTTGATGGATGTCGGACACGTACAACAGCCGGCGTGCCTCGGTCTCGCGATCGAGAGCCTTTGCCGCTTGATCCTCCGCCGCGATTTGTTGTTTTCGAGTTTCCGCCTTTTCGCCGCGTAACAACACGACCGATACCGCCAAACCGCACAGCAATGCGATCAACAAGGTCGCCACGACGAATGACAGCGACGCGACGGCGGGATGTCTGCGGCAATGCCGCCAGAAACGCTCGTGGAATCCCGCCGGACGCGCCACGATGGGGATGCCCCCCAGCCAGCGCTCGAGATCGTCCGCGACATCGGCGGCCGAGGCATACCGCCGCTCCGGTTCGCGTGCGAGACACTTCAGGCAAATGCACTCCAGGTCACGATCCACGCCCGCATTGAATCGTCGTGGCGGAGTTGGATCGCCGGCCCCGACCAGCAGCAGCGTGTCGAAGGTGTCCAATCCCCGGAACGGTGGCTTCCCCGTCAGCAAGGCAAAGAGCACCGCTCCCAAGCCATACACGTCGGTCGCCGTGGTCAGGATGCGACTCGATCGAGCCACCTGCTCCGGTGCCATGTAGCCCGGAGTCCCAATCAACAAACCAGACTTGGTGAGCGACTCCTTCGTAGGTTGGGACTCTGTCCCGACCGGTTCGGGACGGAGTCCCAAGCTACGGACGCCCGCGTCACCAATGGCGAATCGCCGCGCCAAACCGAAGTCGGCGACCAGCGGTTGACCCTGACCGTCGAGCAGAATGTTCGAGGGCTTCAAATCCCGATGCAGAACGCCGCGCTGATGCGCGTAATGCACAGCGCGAGCCACCGTCACCAGCAATGTGGCCGCCGCGCGCGGGTCATCTCGAAACTGATCCAAACGCCGGCCGAGGTCGCCCCCTTCCAGCAATCTCATGCTGAAAAACAACTGTCGCTCGCAGACACCGACTTCGTAGACCGGAACGATGCCCGGATGATCCAGCCGCGCGACCAACTCCGCTTCGTTACGGAATCGCTGCAGTTCGTCCTCACCGAGCGAGACATCCGCACGCGTCGTCTTCACCGCGACAACGCGCTGCAACGAGAGCTGGTGGGCCTTGTAAACAACCCCCATGCCGCCTTGGCCGATGCGTTCCAGCAACTCGAACGGACCCAGCCGGCGCGGCAATTCATCGGATCGCTTCGCAACGCTATTCGGCAGCGACGCCGGCGAGTTCGATGTGCCACCTTCGCGCGACTGCCTGGCGAGCTGCCGGAGTGGTCCGGTCAACTCATGCAGTTGGCGATGAAATTTCACAAACTTGGAAACCGGCTCGCGCAGCTCCGGCCGCACATTCAGGCACGTCGTCTCGTCCAGCGGCGTTCCCCTCTCTTCCGCTTCCAAAAAATCCACGACCCAGGAATCAAGGTCCGCATCCACTTCGCTGGAGCGTGAATCATTCATGGGCCAGTTTTCCGGTCTGTCGTTTCTTCCAGCAACTCTCGCAACCGCTCCAAGCCGCGACGCAGCAGTCCGGCCACCGAGGCACGGCTGCGTCCGACCTGCGTTCCAATCTCGGAAACGGTCAGCCCCTGCAAATGTTTCAGTTCCACAACGACTTGCTGATCGTCAGGCAGTTCGGCCAGTGCATTCGCCAGTTCGATCAACTGCTCCTGACGTTGCAACGCTTCCGCCGGAGTGACATCCGATCCCGCTAACAGCAACTCCAACCGTACCGAGGAAGTCTCGATGGAAACTTCCAGATCAATCGACCTCTGTCCGGCGTGAAAATGCCGTGCGGTATCGGTCAACGAATTCACCAGAATCCGCCGCAACCACGCCGCAACCTCCGCGTCGCTGCGACCCTCAATGTTCGCCAGGTTTTGATACGCCTTGACCAACGTCTCCTGCACCGCATCCGACGGATCAAGCTTGCCCGCCAATCGCGGATCAAGCTGCTGCCGCGCCAACAACCGCAGGTAATTGCGGAATCGTTCCAAATGGCTGCCGGCCGGGATCGCTGCGCTCGACATTCAGCCCCACCTTCCTAAACGGAATCCGAACAGCCTTGAACCGCAGAATCTCCCGCCGATCAAAGAATCCTCAGAAACCGTTTCTTCCGGTCGATTGACGCTTCGGGCAGCGGTGCTGGCAACACCCGACCAAAGGATCAGCGACAACGGGATGCTGCCAAAAGAACTCAGAGGCTATCCGAAAACAAATCCCACAAATCAGCCGGAACGCGCTAGCGTCCGGTTCGGAACGGTGTCGAAAACCGGACGCTAGCGCGTTTCGGCTCATAGATTCGATTTCAATTCTGCGGATTTCTTTTCGGATAGCCTCTCACATTGGGATGCTATTCGACACTGTAGTCCAGCCGCAGGCGACGTTTCTGCATCAGCACATCGACACGTTGTTGCAGCGGGTCCGGCTCCAGCGCGAAGTAGACGTTGAGCAGGCTTCCGACGTCGAACAAAACCTCTTGGCCCGTGCGTTTGTCGATCAGATGCAGCACGCCGTCCGAGTGCTGACCGTCGGCCGAATCATCGCTCGGACGTTTGTACGGCAGCACAAAGAACGGCGAGTCATTTGGTTGGTCCACCGCGAACGGCAGATTTTTGGTGGGAATCGTCCACAGCGGCTTGAGCGACCGGCGGTCGAACGCATGCAGCCAACCGTTGAGCAACGGCCGACGGTAGTTGCCTCGATCTTGCTGAGTGTTCAGCCAACTGACTTCCGTCACCGGGCCGGCCAAAATCACGAACAGCCGTTGGTCGTCTCCGAACACATGCGCCGTCGAAAGCGTCTTCGGCAACGGGACGTCTTGTTTCGACAATTCCCGTCCATCGGTCAGCGACAGGAATCGCAATATCCCGGCCGGCTCGACCACGCCGAACCGCGACTCATCGACTCGCAGAACGACACTGCCGGCGGGATGCTCGCGTTGCCACACTGTCTCGCCAGTCACGGCGTCCTGGCAGAGCAGTTTTGTCGCCGAGGCGGCTTCGTCCGGTTTTCCTGAGTGCGATGAGAGTCGCAGTCGGCCTTGCTCGATGACGATGGCGTTGGGATCAGATTCATCGTTGCGTCGCGACAGCAATTTTCCGTCGAAGCCGCGCCGCACTTCGATTTCGCGAGTCGCCAGCAGTCGCAGCACGATTCGCTCGCCATCGCCGGTGATCGAAACCAGCGGAGGCAAATTGTGTCGCGTCCACAGCCGCTCGCCGTTGGCCGGACCGATCGCGATCAATCGATTGCGAGTGCGATAACACAACATTCCCGGACTTGCGTGGACGACATCCAGCACCGGTTGCTCGTATCGATCGAGATGCCGAAACGCATCCAGTCGGAGGCCGAGTTGCCCCGGCAACATCTGATGCGCCCCGGTTTCCTCATACGGCCCGGCCGAGATTGTCCACAGCAGCTTGGCGTTGGGTTCGCCACGTTCATCGAGCGGCTGAATGCCATACAAGACCTCGCCGACTTGCAGCACCAGCAGTGGGCCGAGACCCCAACCGCGATGCGTGCTCCAATCGTGTCGAAACGGTGAGTTTGATGCCGGCAGCGGCAACTCCCACAGTCCGCGTTGTCCGCCGCCGGTGAAGCGGACCTTCCTGCCTTGCCGTTCGACGGACACTGACATCCGCCGCCAAAACGTATCGCGGCTTTCCACCGGGATCAGATTGCAGTGGACGTCATCGTGTTGTTCGTCTTGCGAAGTGACCTTCGGCAGACGATTCGGCCACGGATCGCGCGGCCCGTCCGACAACGAGCGGCCGATCAGCGAATCCGGCATCACCTCGGTCAGCCACTCCGCCGTGCTGTGACCATCAGGCAGCTTCACGTCCGCGAAGTGATCGCGCAGCTCGCGATAACAATCCGCCGCATCGAGCGGCTCGCTGCGAAAATCATGCAGCAGCGCGAGCCGATACCACGCCTGAGCCGCCGACACTCGGTCGGTTCCGTGAGCAATCTCGCGGAGTGCGAGACTCGTCTTCAAATAGCCGACGCCACTGCTGGTTCGCCCCGACAACTGCATTCGCAGTTCGCGACCCATCGGCAAACAACTCAATTGCTCAGCCAACGATTGCAGCGCGAACGCATCCAGGCTGTCGGAGGCCTGCTGGCGACGCTCTCCCAACAATGCGATCAACTTCGGCCGAATCACTTCGTCCGCCTGAGCCAACACATCCGCGATCACTCCCTGCACCCAGCGATCGCGCCGAACGTGGAGCACGTTTTCAACGTGCTCTTGGGATGTGGCCGGTTTCTGGCCGGGCACGTTAAAAACGTGCCCCACGATCTCGTCGTCCGAGGACTCCACGCCGAGCAAGTCGAGCACTCCTCGCAGAGCCGCCACGAGGTCACCACTTTTTCGCGCGGCCTCAATCAGTGCGTGTCGCGATTCGGTCTCGACCTTCACTCCCGATGAGAGGCGGAGCAACTCCTCGGCCAAGCGTGAATGTTCAGCCGGCTGCGCGAAGAGTCGTCGCAGCAAGATCTCGCGCATCATCGCTGCCGCCTTGGGAGCTGGAGCAGTCTCATTCAACAGTGGCCGAAGCAATGTCTCGGCATTCTCCAAGTCATTGAATTGTCGAGCAATCTCGGATAACTCGATGCGCGCCGCCGCATCCTCCGGCTTGCTCCGCATGCGGTCGGCGGCGGCCGATTGTCGATCGGCGATATTCTCAAGCAAACCGAAATGGCTCGGAGACAAGACCGCCCAGCGCGAGCCGACTCGCACAAGACGCCCGGTGTTCGGGACCAGCAGTTTTTCCGGAGATGTGTTTTTGCGATCCAAGTCCACGTTCCACCGGAATCCGTCCTCGGATCGTCGAACTTGTCCCGTCGCGGAGTCGATAAGCGACCATCCGCCGAGCGTCGGACAAACATAATTGGCTCCGATCCAATCGCCCGGTCCGTCCGGTACGGACAGGGCCGTCTGCCAGCGCACGCGACCGTTGGCGGGATCAATCCCGGTCACGCGAGTCCGCTCGAAAACCATCACGCTCGAATCGCTCGCCGCCACGAACAACGGCTCGTCGAATCTCGCTCGCCACAGGACTTCCCCCGTTTGAACATCGACTGCACGGAGCGATCGCGATTCGGGAGAAGCGATGAGCAGGGTTGAGGGTCGAGGGTTGAGGGTTGAGGGTGACTGCGGTTGACCCTCAACCCTCAACCCTGAACTCTCAACCAGAGCCACTTCCCGCCACGATTCCCACCAACGCGACGCAAATGGTCGATCGCGATCCGTTGCGAGGAATCCTGTCGCCGACGAGATGTCATCTCGCTCAAAGCGAACGCTCCAGGCCAGCGATCGTGTGATCGGATCGACGGCCACAAAACAGCCGGCTCCCGTCGGACAAATCAGACGGCCGCTGGCCCATGTGACCGGGCACGCGACATGACGCCAACCTGGGTCTTTGAATTGTTGTCGGTCGGTCTCGGCCAACGGCAACGTCCATTCGAGTTGCCCGTCGTTCGCCCGCAGCACCCACAACGCGACCTGCAACTCACGCTGCGCGACGACGTACAACAATCCGTCACTCGCCAGCGGCGGGCCGAGAAAGTACAGCCCCTCGAAACCGGTCGGCGGCTCATTGACCGAGCTGCCGATGCGCCAACGCCGCTCGCCCGTCGCCAAGTCCCAGGCTTCCAGATGATTCCGCAGCCGCGATCCCGCTCCCGGTTTCAAATCGAGATCATCCAAGTCCCGTACGAGAAACAGCCGTCGCCCGTCGCTGGTCAGGCGGCCGCGCACCGAATCACCGAACCATCGTCGCTGCAACTCCTCGACCAGCGGCGTGCGAATTCCCGGATGCCGCTGCAAATCCGAAGCGGTCGAACCGAGCGATCCGGCGAGCGACTGCTCCCACAACAACTTCCCACGCCGCGCATCGACCGCGACCACCTTCGCCGGATGTGCGAATCGCGCGACCACGACATCGCCGACAACCAACGGCTGAGCACTCGGCAACGTCGGCACGTCGTAGCGTTCCCACTCAGCGACGATCTCTTTCAGCCACGACGCTGGATCACCATCCAACTCCGCGGCGATTTGCAAAACGTTGTGCCCTGACGGAGCCAAACCGAGCGAAGTTCGCCATTCGTCGGGCGTCCGCCGCTCGCCGCTTGCCGGGGGCAACTGCATTTCCAGCCATTCGGCCAAATTCTTGCCCGTCGCTCCAGCCGGCACGGGTGATGCCTCCAACAGACTTCGAAATCGCAGCCACAACTCGCGAGCCGCACGCTCATGATTCGACTGGCGAGATTCCGCCAACACCCAGCGCACGATCCAACCGGTCTCGCGAGTGGTGTTTGAATGCGAATGCCGTGACAACTGCATTGATGCGGACGCAGCCAGCGACCACTCGCCACGATCGACATGCCTCGCCGCCAAGTCACGCAGCGCAGACCAACCGGCCGTCGTCGCACCGAACCTTGCGACGACTTCTCGTAAAGCATCGAGCCGTCCATTTTGCAAAGCTGCTTGCCAGAGCCGATTCGCTTCGGTTCCGTGCGATCGTTCGTACGTTTCACGTCCGGCAGCCGGCATCTCGCGCAGCAACCGATTTGCCTCTTCAACAAAACTCGGCACACTCGCTCCGCCACCGGCAAAGGCGTTCGGCCCGTCGAGCAACTCCTGCAACGCCACAGTCGCCGCCGCGAAGTCCTTCTGCCGCAACTGTGCGCGTGCCGTATCAAGTACCGCGTCAGCCCGCCGATCGCGAGCTAACTTCGCCGACTGCGGAAGCTGCTCCGGCTCCGTTTTCGAAGTCGAGTCGTCCGCCAACGTCCACGACGTCGCGACCAGCGCGAGAATCCCAATCAGCACGTCGCACACGGCCTGTCTCATGGACGACGATTCTGGCACGACCCGTTGTCAGCGGCAACGGGGGACAACAACGAAAATGAATGGTGGAAGGACAGAATTGATCGTTGGTTATTGGTCGTTGGTCATTGGTGATCCGGCAAGCAAAATGATCAATGACCAACGACCAATAACCAACGACCAATTTCTCCCTTGCTTGGAGCCAATGAAATTGCAGCCGAGACGGGCTACGATCCGGCCCATGATTCTCGAAGGCATCGTCACCAGCTTGAGCGTTCTCGGCGAACTCAACGTCGCTCCGATGGGACCGGTCGTCGATGAGTCGCTGACGTGGCTGCATCTGCGGCCGTTTCAGACGTCTCAGACATTTCGAAATTTGCAGCAGCGACCGCACGGCGTCTTCCATGTCGTCGATGATGTGTTGCTGCTGGCCAAAGCCGCGATCGGAAAACTTGACTCGATCCCGGAAACTTTCGCCGCCGAGAAGATCACCGGCCGAGTCCTGAGTTCCGCCTGCCGCTGGTACGAATTCGAAATTGAATCACTCGACACGACACACGACCGCACCGACATCCGCGCGCGAGTCGTCCACGTTGGCCGCCTGCGAGACTTCATCGGCTTCAACCGCGCGAAACACGCCGTCCTCGAAGCCGCAATCCTCGCCACGCGCCTGCACGTGCTGCCACGAGACGAAATCGACCGACAACTCGCCGCCCTGCGCAGCCCCGTCGAAAAAACTGCTGGCCCGAACGAACTCGCTGCGTTTCAACTCGTCTGCGATCACGTTGCAGAGTTCCTCGCGTCCGCCCTCTCTAACCCCTAACAGAAAAGTGACACCACCTTTAAGTACTGCGTTTTCTGTTCCCGTAATGTCTTTGAGTCCAACGTCATCACCATGAAAAATCACTGGCTGCTCTGGAGTGTTTTGTGCGTTGGCACGTTCGCCGTGTTCGTCGTGATCTTTGCGATGTGGCGAGATGGCAATCATCGTGTGAGTGACGCCAAGGAGTATCTGCCGATCCGAAAGTGGCAGAGGGTCAAAGAGGTTTCGGCGGATGAGTACTCAAAAGTTCATGAGACGGTTCTCAGAGATCAACTCATGGGAACGGTGATCTTGCCGAGAGTCCCTGAAGTGCAGGGACTCGTGGCGGCAAAGCATCCGCAGGATGTCGGGATTGTGCCACCACAAGTGTGTGGACAGTGCCACGCGGAACATTGGAGCGAATGCCAGCAGTCTCCGCATTTTCGAACGTCCAGCGAACCATCCCGCGAAGGGACTCCGGAACGATACGAACCGCCTGACAACCGCGTGGAAACGTTTCATCCGCGAGCTTGGTTTGAAGTGGTCGCCAAGCCGAACGGCTTCTATCAACAACTCCACATCGAGTATGCGGGCCAGTCGTTTCTTCACGAAGCGCGAATGGACTTTGTGCTTGGTTCGGGCAAGGTGGGACAGAGCTTCTTGTCTTGGACCAAAGATGCGCTGCACCAGTTGCCGGTGAGCTACTTCACGGACGGCGCTCGCTGGGGACACAGTCCTGGCTTCGACTACAAGGAAGGAACCTTCAATTTCGCGCGACCGATTACCGAGCGATGTCTGGATTGTCACGCCACTTGGTTCGAGCGTGTTCCTCAGACGATCAATCATTTTGCTCGCGACGAGTTCCAGTTGGGAGTGACCTGCTCACGCTGCCACGGCTCCGGTCGAGAGCACGTTGAACATCATCAAGCCCACCCCAACGAGACGATCCCTCACGCGATCGCCAACCCCGCGAAGCTCAGTCGAGGCCTCGCTGTAGCGGTCTGTGCCCAATGTCACTCAGGAGGGTCGGAGTTGGTCTCGACGGGATTCCGCTATCAGCCGGGCGAGCCGATTGAGGAGTATCTCGTACAGTCCAGCGCTGACGTCGACTCCGACAACTCAATCCCCGACCCTCACGCGGCCAACCAACTGCGACGACTCGAAAAAAGTGCGTGCTTTCGCCAGTCCGATTTGACTTGCTTCACATGCCACGATCCGCATCGGAATGAGCGCGGTCGCGAGAAGCTCTTGGTGGACCGTTGCCTCAAATGCCACCAACCCGATGACTGTCATCAACGCAAACTCACCGGCGATGCCGTCGATCGGTTGTGTATCGAATGCCACATGCCGTTGGTTGAGTACGCGGACATTCGCCGTCCGGGGCAGGATTCCATGCCGATTCCAAAAATGCGAGATCATCGGATTCAAGTCTGGCCGGCGGCGACTGCGGACGTGCTCCAACGACTTTCTAAGCCGTCGTCCGGAGCGTCGACCAGGGGAGACAAATGAGGCTGCATCAAATTGCTGGAAGCGACTGATACGGCCACGCCTGTGACATCGCCGCCGAGCCGAAGTCATGATCGACTTGTTGAGACGCTTCCGGTTTGGCGAAGCCGACGGACGGTTCTTCGATTGGACTGGCAACGGCACGATTCACGGCGGTCTCGGAAACGATTTTGTATGGTCGATTGAAAGTTGTGGCAAAAAAGTTGCGGAGACGCTTTCAGAGGGAGTCGTGCCGAGAGTCCGTAACGCCATTGACCCTCAAAAGTCAGCCACCTAGACTCCGCCCGCAATGTTCATCAAACAGCGTTGGCGTCACGAGTTAGACAGCGGCAGGAGGCCGTTGGGGCTCGGCCGAATTGCGTTCAAGAGAACGCCATGAGGAACGAAATACCGATGCCTCGGCGCGTCGCCTCACCCAGGAGACAGGATGTCTGCCGTGCCGAGTGCCAAATTTCGGCGGTCTCGCGGTGCGGGACGAGCCGGCTTCGGCCGACGGTGGTCAGACCGTGCATCGGCCTCGAATTTTAGAAAGCGTGCGTGTTGCGTCTCGCGGAGCGAGGCGGTCACCCAAAGAGATCACACACAATGGATATCCTTGATAACGTCGGTGAAGTCTTCAGCATGGCGACCGGAAAGGTCGAACGCTTTGTCACGAAGCTGTTTGGTTCGTCGAACGAACGCCGCGTGCGCGACATCGGATTCATCCGCGAAAAAGATGGCTCCTCGAAAATTCGGCCCGGTTCGGTGGTGGAACGAATCAATCAGCTTGAGCCGGACTACGAAAAACTCTCCGAAGCCGAGCTGCGCGAGTCGGCCAGCAAGTTCCGAGCACGTCTCGCGGATGGGCAAACGCTCGACGACATCCTGCCGGACGCCTTCGCAGCGATGCGTGAGTCGAGCAAACGCTACCTCAAGATGCGGCACTACGACGTGCAGATGGTCGGCGGCTACATCCTGCACAAGGGCATGATCGCCGAGATGGTGACGGGTGAAGGCAAGACGCTCGTCTCGACGTTGCCGGCGTTTTTGAACGGCCTGTCTGGCAAAGTTCATATCATCACAGTCAACGATTACCTCGCCAAACGCGACATGGAATGGATGGGGCCGTCACATCTGGGACTAGGCCTGACGGTCGGAGCGATTCAGTCCGCGATGTCGCCGAACGAGCGGCAGCCGGCCTACGCCTGTGACATTACCTACGGGACCAACAACGAATTTGGCTTCGACTATCTCCGTGACAACATGAAGCCGCGGAGCGACCTGCAAGTGCAAGGGCGGCTCGACTTCGCGATCGTTGACGAGATCGACAATATCCTGATCGACGAGGCCCGCACACCGTTGATCATCTCCGGAGCGGCGGCCGACGACGTCAGCAAGTATCCCAAGGCCGACTGGATCGCTCGGCAATTGAAACGGGACGAGCACTTCGAGGTCAAAGAGAAGGAGCACTCCTGCCATCTGACCGACGAAGGGGTCCGGCACGCGGAGCAATTGGCGGGGCTGGAAAGTTTTTACACCGCCGGAAACATGGAGTGGCCGCACCTGATCGATAACTCGCTGAAGGCTCATCACCTCTACAAACGCGATGTGAATTACGTCGTGGAACGTGGCGAGGATCACGACACCGGCCAGACGATTCAGGTCGTCGTCATCGTCGATGAATTCACGGGCCGCAAAATGCCCGGCCGACAGTGGAGCGACGGGCTGCATCAGGCCGTCGAAGCCAAAGAAGGGGTCAAGGTCCAAAAGGAGACGCAGACGCTCGCCACAATCACGCTGCAAAACTATTTCAAGCTCTACAAAAAGCTGGGCGGCATGACCGGCACCGCGATGACCGAGTCGGAAGAGTTCTGGCGAATCTACAAGCTCGACGTCGTGGCCGTGCCGACCAACCGGCCGATGCACCGCGTCAATTTTTCGGACGTCATCTTTCGTTCTGAGCACGAGAAGTGGACTGCGATCACCGACGAGATCAAACGCGAGCACGCGACGGGACGGCCGCTGCTGGTCGGTACTGTCAGCATTGAAAAGTCGGAGCACTTGTCGCAGTACCTCAAGAAGTACGGCATCCAGCACGAAGTGCTCAACGCCAAGAATCACGAACGTGAGGCGGAGATCATCGCCCAAGCGGGACGTAGCAATGCGGTGACGATTGCCACCAACATGGCCGGCCGCGGCACCGATATCATTCTCGGCGGCAACCCGGAGTACCTCGCGTGGGACGATCTTTCCAAGCGGTACGCTTCGCGTCTGGATGTCCCCAAATCCGAGTGGGATGGGCTGACCAAACAAATCGCCGAGCGGGAAGGGATGATCGACGACGGCCGCAAGGTCGCGGAAGCGGGTGGCTTGCACGTCATCGGTTCGGAGCGACACGACGCTCGCCGCATCGACTTGCAATTGCGGGGCCGCGCCGGCCGGCAGGGCGATCCCGGTTCGAGCCGGTTCTTCTTGTCGCTCGAAGATGACCTGATGCGAAAGTTCGCCGGCGAGTGGGTCAAGAACATGCTCACTCGCATGGGCATGCAGGACGGCGAGGCCATCGAAAGCAAGATGGTCTCGAAGCGCATTGAAGCCGCTCAAAAGAAAGTCGAAGAGCATCACTTCGACGTCCGCAAGAATCTGCTTGAGTACGACGAAGTCATGGACACGCAGCGGCATCACGTCTACTCGTACCGCCAGCGGATTCTCGACGGTCGAAATTGCCGGCAACTCGTGCAGGACATGCTCGCTCTGCAAGTCGATCAATGGGTCCGCGAGTTTTGGAGACGGGACTATCGCTGGGAGACGATCTCCGCCTGGGCGAAAGAAACCCTGCATGTGAAGCTGGATGCGAACAACATTCGCGACATGGACCGCGAGCCGTTCACGCTTTATCTCCGTGACGAGGCTTCGCGGCAGTACGAAGACCAAATTCTGGAGGCGATCGACGAGAACCTGTCGCTGGGCGATGAGCCGGGCAACTGGAACTGGCAAGCGATGGCTCGATGGGCCAATGCGTTATTCGGCAGTACTTTCACCGATGCCGAGTTGAAAAAAGTCGGTCGTGATGACTTGTTCGATTTCATTCGCCCGAAAGCGATGGCCGCGATCGACGCGTTCGATTTGTCCGCGCTCGACACGCTGATGGACTCGGCCTTCGGACAGATTTCGCTGTCGAACTGGCTGGCCCACCGGTTCAACCTGCGCTGCGACCCGGCGGAGGTCGCTTCTCGCGATGCCGACAAAGTGATTGCGATCGTGAAGGAGAAACTCGAGAAGCATCTGCAGGCCAAAGAGATCGCGTTCCCTGTCGAGATCGCGCTCAATAACTTCATGAACTCGCAGGGGGCTGCGAACGATTCGGGAGTCTTCCTGGAACGCATTCTGGGTTGGGCGAATGGCCGATTCCGCGCGAACTTGCAGCCCGAGGAGTTCAATGGCAAGACGGTCGAAGACTTGGCGAAGCGGCTGTATCAACTCAGCGCCGACTACTTCGGCAACGGATCACTGGCACAGCGTTTGAAGGAGTTGCTCGACCAAACATTTCCGGCCCCGAATGCTGAAGACCGTGTTGCCGGGCCGATCCTGCCGAATGCAGATGGCCTCGCCTCGCTGGTCAATTGGGCGAACGAAGTCATGCAGGTCGGCTGGACGACCGAAGAATTGCGCCGTCTTAGCCGGGAAGAAGTCGAGCAGATGGTTCTGGCCGCCTACGACGAACGGTTCCGTCCGGAGATGAGCCAGACCGAGCGTTCGCTGATCTTGGAAGTACTCGACTCGGCGTGGAAAGAGCACCTGCACTACATGGACTACATCCGCAGCGGCATCGGGCTGTCGAGTTACGCTCAGAAAGACCCGAAGACCGAATACCGCCGCGAGGGCATGGCCGCTTTCCAGCAGATGTGGAAGACCATCGGTCAGCAGGTGACGTCGGCAATCTTCCGGCTCGAACAGGAGAGTTCGGGAGTCATCGAGTCGGTCTTTCAGGAGAGCGCGGCTTCGCACGCGGAGTTTCACGAAGAGCCGGAGGCTCCGCCCGCGTCAGGGCCGCGTCAGGGCATCGACGCCCCAGACGTGTTCACGAATTCGACCGAGTCAACACCGCCGCCCGTGCAGCCGATTCGAAATTTTGCTCCGCAAGTTGGCCGCAACGATCCTTGTCCCTGTGGAAGCGGGAAGAAATACAAGAAGTGTCACGGCGCGTAGCGCACGCGGATCGCGTGCGTTGATTCACACGCGAGCCGCGTGTGCCACGAAAGGGAACGGATGCCCTGGATTTTGAATCTGGCCTACGTCGTGCTGCTGGTGTTGGTTTCGCCGGTGTTGCTGTATCGCCGCTGTGTTCACGGAAAGTACCGCGACGGCTGGGGCGAAAAACTTTGGGGCCGGTTGCCGGAACGAGATGGTTCGCGGCCCTGCCTGTGGTTGCATGCCGTCAGCGTGGGTGAGGTGTTGCAGCTTCGGCCGCTGATGACGCTGCTGACCGCTCAGCGGCCGGGTTGGGATTTCGTCATCACGACCACGACTCGCACGGGTCTCGATGTCGCGAAGAAAGAATTCGCGCAGCACACGGTCTGTTACTGCCCGTTCGACTTCAGTTGGGCAGTCCGCAACGCGATCTCATGCCTCAAGCCGTCGGCCATCGTGCTGGTGGAACTTGAGCTTTGGCCGAATCTAGTTTTGACCGCTACCCGCCTCGGCATTCCGCTGGCACTCATCAATGGACGAGTCAGCGCGAAGAGCTTTCGCGGCTACTTCCGCATTCGTCCGTTGGTGGCTCGGTTGCTGCGGTGCTTTGATTTGCTCGTAGCTCAGAACCGCGAATACGCCGATCGTCTGTTGGCCCTCGGAGCACCGAGCGAGCGGTTGCACATCACCGGATCGATCAAGTTCGACGGCGTGCATTTGGACCGTTCAAATCCGAAGACGGCAGAGCTGCGGCAGTTCTTCGGTCTGCGAAGCGACGAAAAGGTTTTCATCGCTGGCAGCACGCAGGCTCCGGAAGAATCGTTTGCCCTCGACACTTGGCAGTCGCTGCGGAGTGAGTTTCCCAATCTGCGATTGATTCTGGTCCCGCGTCACAAAGAGCGGTTCGAGGAAGTCGCCGCGCTGGTCACATCGCGCGGCTTGACGCTACAGCGCCGGTCGAATCCCACCAGAACAGTTGGCGACGTTTTGCTGCTGGACACGTTGGGTGAACTCGGTGCGTGCTGGGGCTTGGCGGACATCGCCTTCGTGGGGGGCAGTCTGACTCAGCGAGGCGGGCAGAATATGCTCGAACCGGCGGCCTACGGAGCTGCCGTGTTGTTTGGCCCGAACACTTGGAATTTCCGCGACATCGTCGAGCAACTGCTGGCGAGAGATGCCGCTCGTGTCGTGCGATCGGCGGAGACATTGACCGCGACGGTGCGCGAGTACTTGCAGCATTCCGTCGCAGCGGAAGAACTCGGAAGTCGCGCGCAGGCTTTCGTAGCGACTCAGCAAGGTGCCGCCGCCAGGACGGTCGATCTGTTGTCGCGACTGCCGGTCGTCGCTGCGCCCACGATTTCAAAGAATCGCGCGGCTTGAAAAGGTGTGACGACACCGGATGGTCGTGTCGCGTCGGATTCGCTGGAACTGCCGGCCTGTGGGCATTGGGCAACGCGAGTGGCGGATCCGCAGCAAGTCGAGCATCGCGCAGTCCGGCGATGTCAGCGGTTCGCGTCGGCATTGGCATGTTCGTCGGCGATGCTCTGCACCGATCGCACGGACTTTGAGGCTGCAAAATCGGCATCACTGGTACGACTGATGGAGTTTTCTCAGTCGTTCGTGACGGGCTTTGGAAATGCCCGGAGTACGAATGTGATTTGCAAAAACCTGACCAAGGCTTCTTCGCCGCCGGTCGAGCCGCTTGTCGGGCATCGGTTCGGTGTGTCGTCACCAGCCCACTCAAAATCATTCACTGTGAAATCAGGAGGCAGCATGTTCGGTACGAAATCGAAACGAGAGATTCACGCCAGCGGGATGAACAGCACGTCGACAATGTCGTCAGTCAGTCAAAAGATCGACGATTTGCAGACCATCGTGGACGACGAACAACAGGCCAATGCCGCTGCAGGAGTCGTCGCACAACACGAGGGTCTCCAAAATGTCATTGGCAAAGGGACAGTCATCTTAGGCAACGTTCAAGCCGAAGGGGACATGGTCGTCGAAGGGGTCGTCAAGGGAGATGTCACGACCAAAACCAAGCTCGTGGTCGGGCCGTCGGCGATTATCGAAGGGAACATTCTCGCTCAACACGCCGAGATTGCAGGCCGAGTACAAGGGACCGTTCGGGCCTTGGGACTGCTGGTCATCAACTCCAGCGGCATGATCCTGGGCGATGTGATCACGAAAGATCTGAATGTGGAATCGGGTTCGACGTTCAATGGCCGGCTGCAAGTCGGCGGCAACGTCACCTCGGCTCCGATTGAGATCGCGAAAGTCACGGCCGCACCAGTCGCCGCCGTGGTGGCAACGGACTCGGTCTTTGAGTCGTTTCTTCCCAAGAACTCGAACTTTGCGGCGGCCGAGACGTTGGACGATTCCGCGAAAACTGCCGAGCAACTGGAAGCGAATCTCACGAAGAGCGCGTTGCTTCGTTAACCGATTGACCGGCCATTTTGGGTGAGCGAGTGGTGACATCACCCGCTCACCGCATTTCCCATCCATCTTCCTGGGAGCCCTTGCGATGAGTTCTTCTCGTTGGAGAGTCTTAACTGCGTACCTGCCGGGCATTGCCTCGGTGGTGAATTCCTTTCAGTCCCCGGAGGTGCAATTGGCGGTTTACCAGTCGCTGATCAATGCTTTGGATGAGAAGACGGAAGCGGAAGATGCTCAAGTTGCGGCGAAATCCAACTTGTACTCGGCCCGCAGCAAAACGAATGCGGGACGTGAAGTCGTGTCGATCGCGCACGATAGCGAGTTGGCCTATGACATCGTCGATGGCGAGAACATTCACGCCATGATGGGCAAGAGTTGAGTCTGCCCGTTTTTCATCACTCCCGCCTCGTGAGTTGAACAGTGAAAGTCGTTCATGCTGGAACTTGATGTCAGCGAACATGAGAAGCTCCAGGCGTTGGCGCAACTTCGCAGCCAGTGTCCGGCTGGCGATCCGCAGTTGATTCCGGCGTTGCAGCGTTTGGCGAAGCTGTACTTTGAGCAGCATCGGTACGCCGATGTGCGCCGTGTGCTGAATGAGTCTTTGGAAATCCGTATCGCTGCGTTTGGTGAGAGCCACTTCCTGATCGCCGAAAGCTTTGCGCAGTTGGCATCCGTGGAAGCCGCGCTCCATGACCATGCGGCAGCGATCGCGTTGTTGCGGCGTGCCTTGAAGATCGCTGAGGCTTATCGCAGCGAACGTCCCATGCCACTGGCGGTGTTGCTGAACCAAATGGTGGAAGTGCTGTTCGCCGACAACTGCTTTGCCGAAGCCATGGATCACTGCAAGCAAGCGTTTGATCTGCTCGGCGGAAATATCCATACGGTGACGCCGGAGATGATGCGGACGCGAAACAATCTGGCAGCATTGCATGTCGCTCGAGGTGAGTACTACCTCGCAGCGCGGCTGCTGAAACTCAATGCTCAGATCATGAAGGGGGACGGTAAGGCTCACGACCTCGCTATCGCGACGACGCTCAATAATCTGTCCGAAGTCTTCCGCCTTCAGGGGCAGTTCGAGGATGCGTGGCGTCAGGCCGTCAAAGCCTTGTGGGCCCGCCGCCGAGCGGTCGGACGCAAACATCCGCTGGTCGCACAAAGCTGGTCGAATTTGGCAACCATTCGATTCGATGCGGGCCGCTACCAGGCAGCGGAATCGCTGTTCAAGCGGGCGCTCGCGATTCGACAGGCCCACTCGCAGTCGCACCCGGCGCTGCACGCGGCCACCTTGCGCAGTCTCGCGGAAGTCGCGAAAGCGGCTGGACGCTCCTACGAGGCAGAGACGATTTACCGGCAAGCCGCCGAGATTTACGAAAAGGCGTTCGGTCCGAATGATCCGCAACTCGCGCTGACTCTGACGTTTCTTGGCCGACTGCACATCGATTGCGGTCAGCACGGCAGCGCTCAGCAGGTGCTGGCACGAGCCGTCGAAATCCAAAATGGACGCGGCGATGTCCGCGATGCGGCGGCTGCGCTGACCTTCAACACTTATGGGAATCTTCACGCTGCTCGAAACAATTTCGAGCAAGCCGAAGCGTTCTACGGCCGCGCCCTAAATATTCAGCGAGACGTCTTGGGAGGCGATCATCCCGATGTGGCGGCGACGCTAGTGCTGTTTGGCGACGCGACGTTGACTCGCGGCGACCACGGAGCGGCCGAGAAATCCTATCGCAAGGCTTTGGAGATTTGCCGCAAGCAACTGGGGGAAGGGCACAAGTCGGTCGCCGAGGGAATGCACCGCTTGGCCAGATTGATGGTTGCCGACAACGAACCGGATCGAGCGATCGAATTGTGTGGCGCGATCCGCAAGAAGCATGCACGCATGCTGGAACAAGTTCCGGAGCTGAATGCCGATGTGTTGGGGACTCTCGCCGAGGCCCGCATGGCTCTGGTGCATTTTGACGAGGCGGAGTTGTTGTCGCGAGAAGAGCTCGCGCTGCGTGAGCCGCATCAACAGGCTCGGCCGGGCGAATCGCTGCCGGTGCTCAGCCGGCTGACGAAACTCTATCTGCGACGTGAGCAATACGAGCCCGCGCTCGCGATGTCACAGAAACTCGTGGCGTTGGCCGAGCGACTGCATGGGGCCAACCATCCCAACATGACTCCGACCATCGAGCTGTTCGCCGAAGTGCGGATCGCTCGCGGAGACGCCGCCGCCGAAGCTGCGGTCGAACGAACGATGAAATTGCGCGAACGAAAGTTCGGAGCCGACTCCGACGAAGTCTCTGCCGGGTTCGAACACTTCGCCAACCTCTTTCACGCCGCCGGAAGTGGCCCGCTGGCCGACGAGTATTTCAGCCGTGCTTCCAACCTCCGAGACCGACACGCACACGCCTTATTTGTGTGAGACTGAACCATGACTCTCAAACTGACTGCCGCCTCATTCCTCAACGGTGTCCGCAACAGCGGGCTGGTCGAAGCCGCACCGTTGGAATCGGTCATCCGCGAGATGCGCGCGGCCGGAAGCGACGTCAACGATTCACGCACGATCGCCCACGAGCTGATTCGCCGGGAACTCGTCACGGATTGGCAGGCTGACAAACTCTTGCAGGGCCGGCACAAAGGCTTTTTTCTCGGCCGCTATCGGCTGATGCGGTTGCTCGGTGCCGGGCAGATGAGTGCGGTTTATCTCGGCCGGCACATCTACATGGACCATTTGGTAGCTATCAAAGTGCTGCCGGCGGACAAAGTCGGTGACACATCGTACCTCGGCCGGTTCTACCGCGAGGCAAAAGCCGTCGCGGCACTCAGCCATCCCAACATCATCCGCGCGTTCGACGTCGACAAGCAGGTCGAGACCGGAATCGACATTCACTTTCTGGTGATGGAGTACATCGAAGGGACGCTGCTCACGAATCTCATCAACGAGAAAGCGGATCATCGGCTCGATCTGGTGACGGTCGCGGACGTCATTCGGCAGGCGGCCGAGGGGCTGGCTCACGCACACGCCAAGAACAT
This sequence comes from Candidatus Kuenenia stuttgartensis, assembly GCA_945904015.1. GTDB lineage: Bacteria > Planctomycetota > Planctomycetia > Planctomycetales > Planctomycetaceae > SXKJ01. The sequence goes on from CAMDPK010000029.1 coordinate 23,317, forward strand.
GGTCCATCGCGACATCAAGCCCGACAATCTGCTGGTCAACCTGGATGGCCAAGTCAAAATCCTCGACCTCGGCCTGGCGCGGTTTTTCAAGACGACCGACGAGGAATCGCTGACGCTCAAGCACGACGAGCGAGTCATCGGTACCGCGGACTATCTCGCTCCCGAACAAGCGATCGACAGCCACAGTGTCGATTCGCGAGCCGACATCTACGGCTTAGGCTGCACGTTCTATTGTGCCCTCACTGGCCATCCGCCGTTCACCGAGGGGACGCTGGTGCAACGTTTGATGGCTCACCAGTCGCAACCCGCTCCGCCCGTCACCAACGAGCGTCCCGAAGTGCCCGAATCACTGACGAAGATTCTGGACAGGACGCTCGCGAAAAAACGAGAGGACCGCTACCAGACTGGCCGCGAACTCGCCGACGCACTGACGTCGTGGCTGTTCGAGCACGCTCCGCACGAATGGAAAGAGAAGCACCTGCCGATGTACGCCGCTCTGCAATTGAAAGACCTGCTGAGCAGTCCGCCGAAGTCCGTTCAAACCGAATCGCCAGCGGATTCGTCCGACGTGCCCAACCTCAAGGCTCCGACAACAGCGACGACCACGAAGCCGGCAGGCACTCCGAAAGCCTCACCGGCATCGCGACTGAACCCATCTCAGCCGACGAAATCAGCGGTCGCAAAGACCACCAAGCCCAACTTGCCCGCGATGTCCAAGGCCAAAATCCAGGAGAATCAAGGCTTGGCTGAAATCGCTCGCCGGCATCCCGTCGTTGCGGTCGCCGTGAGCGTTCTCGCGATGGCACTGGTCATCGCGGTCGGAGTCTATTTCCTCCGCTCTCCGCAACCCGCTTCGGCACATGATCGCAGCCAGGCGGCGATCGAGTCCCCACAATCTGCTCAGGCCGAGTTCGCGAAAGCCAAGTAGCCCGGCGTGAGTGCATGAACGTAGCCGTCATCGCTCCGCGTGACGAGCAGTACGCTTCACTGACACGGATTGGCGATTCGGCTCATCACGCGGAGCGATGATCCGCTGCGGCAGACACAAGATCCAGCGGCCACATCGGGCGGCGTCGGCGATACCGCAGAGCAGCGAAGTTGTGCGAGTGAATCGCGCGAGCGTCGATGTTGTAGATCGGGCCGCCAAGCTGCTCGAAGCCGGATCGAAAATGGACCGCGGACTTCGCGGAAATGTATTTCATCTTCGAGCAGTCGATCCCAAGCGACCGAGCGAACGCCTGATCGAGCGGTTGCATCCGCACGCTGACGACGACGATGTTTACGCCACGATGCCGTAGCCAGGCTGAGGCTCCGAGTTCTCCGTTGACTCCCGCGTACATCGGCCCATCGTAGCGGAAGCAACCGTCTGAAAGCGCAACCACTTCGACCTCCAGCGGCACGGGTGGGCCTTGAACCGGATCGGACTTGCCGCCGACTTCGACTCGCATTCGTGCACCAACTCCCGCAGCGTGCGCCTGCGTCGAGACATCGGGATCGACCATGTAGAGCACCAGTGCGTTGGGCAAATCGAGTTCGACGAACGTTCGCAGAACTTCGGTCGAATCCCCCGCGGCACCGCCCCCCGTGTTGTCCGACATGTCCGCCAGCATGACCGGGAATCGTCCGTCTTGTTGGCCGAGGATGATCGCCTCGCGCACCGACAACGGTTGTTTGAACCATTGCTCGCGTCGCGACCAAATCCAATCGCCGATTTCGTCAGCCGTGTGCTGCGCGAGCGAGCGGTCGCCGTCAGCAACCACGATGACGGATGCTCCCATCTGCGGGATGTCCGCCCACGGAAAGCCGGTCGAAAGTGTTGCCGACAAAATACCGGGGCGACGCTCGACCTCGTGAATCAACCGAAATGCTTCGTCGATTGGCGGGTGAGCGGTAACTTGGCAGGCCGCACTCCAAAACAACGGCAACTGCCGGAGCGCGCTGGTCGGCCGAACTTCACCGCGAATCGCGCGGACGATCAAGTCGGCGGCCTCGCGGCCACGCTCGGCCATGTCGATGTGCGGATAAGTGTCGTAGCCGATGATCGCATTCGCGGAGGCGACTCGCAGCAGAGCGTGATTCGCATGCAAGTCGGTCGTCACGATGATCGGGATGTTCGGCCCAACGACTTCGCGAACCGACGCCATGAAGTCACCGTCGCCGTCGTCGATCCCTTCGACCACCATCGCTCCGTGCAGATCGAGCAACACGCCATCGACGCCGTTCGCCAATTCACGCCGCAGTCCGTCGAGGAATTCGTTCTTCAGCGTGTCATAGCTGGCTCGTTCGATGACAGCACTCGGAAACGCGAAGGCCCACAGGAGCGGGATCAACTGGAAGCCGTGTTTGTCTGCTCCGTCGATGAAGCCGCCGACGCAAAAATTCGCACCGCGAAACTTTTCAAACAGCTCACGTCCGCGAGCAAAACCGATCCCGGTCTCAAAGTCGCGGACGACCGTTTGTCCGCTCGCGAAAGTGCTGGTCTCATGAAGGACGCCGCCGGTGACGATTCGCATGTCGAACTCCTGGAATTGAGGCGGCGAAGGCTACAATCCGCTCCCGACAAATCCCACCGAAGCAAGGAGCTGGCCATGTTCGTTCGCGTCGTGTCGCTATTCGCGTTGATGGTTTCGAGTTTCTCCGCAGCCACGTTCGGCGGTGATTGGACACAGTTTCGCGGCCCCGGCGGATTAGGCATCAGCGACGACAAAGGAGTGCCGGTCAAGTGGTCGTCCACCGACAATATCGCCTGGAAGGTTGAGCTTCCCGGTCCCGGAGCATCCAGTCCGATCGTCGTCGGCAACCGAGTCTTTCTGACGTGCTACACCGGTTATGGCTTGGAACCGGCCAAGGGAGATCCCCAAGAACTTCGCCGCCACTTGCTCTGCTTCGATCGGAGTAGCGGCAAGGAACTCTGGAAGAAGACCTTCGAGCCCAAGTTGCCCGAACACAAATACGAAGGCGAAGGTTCGTACCACGGATACGCTGCCAGCACGCCGATCAGCGACGGCGAGCGGCTGTATGTTTTCTTCGGCAAGTCGGGCGTCTTCTGCTTCGATCTCGACGGCCAACAACTCTGGCAAGCGAGCGTCGGCGAAGGGACCAACGGCTGGGGTTCGGGCTGCTCGCCGGTGCTCTTCGGCAAGTTGCTGCTGGTCAACGCGAGCATCGAGAGTGGTTCGCTAGTCGCGCTCGACAAACTGACCGGCAAAGAAGCGTGGAAGGCCGGCGGAGTTCGTTCCGCATGGAACACTCCGCTGCTGGTCGATGCGAAGTCGCGCCGCGAAGTGGTCGTCAGCACGGAAAGCCGTCTGCTGAGCTTCGATCCCAACGACGGCAAGGCCCTCTGGAACGCCGACGGAGTCCATCGCTACGTCTGCCCCAGTGTCGTCGCTCACGACGGCGTCGTCTTTGCGATCGGCGGGGGCCACACCTCCGTGGCCGTTCGCGCCGGCGGCAGCGGTGATGTCACCGAATCGCACACTGTCTGGCGCAAGCCAAAAGGCTCGAATGTCGGTTCGCCGGTGTATCTCGACGGCCATCTGTATTGGGCCACCGATGGCGGCGGAATCGTCTGCTGTCAAAACGCCGCGACCGGTGAATTCGTTTACGAGAAGCGGCTCGAACCCGGATCAGGAACGATCTGGTCGTCCCCCGTGTTGGCGGACGGCAAGTTGTATTTCGTCTCACAAACCAAAGGGACGTTCGTGGTCGCCGCCAAACCCGAATACGAATTGCTCGCACACAACACGTTTGCCGAAGACGACAGCCGCACGAACGCCTCGCCCGCCGTCCACAACCGCCAACTGCTCCTGCGAACCGATCGGGCGTTGTACTGCATTGGCAAGAAGTGACCGGGATTTGAGTCGTGACTTACGGTAGGACAGACATCCCCAGCGCCTGTGCGGCGGTTCGTTGGCGGCTGTCGTTGGAAACAAACTCTGTTTCACCTGCCGAAAGCGCGGCCGCGAGATGTAGCGCATCCAGCGTGCGAATTGAGATCGGACTGGCACGCCGGAAGCAGGTCTGAGCCACATGCTGGAATTCAGCGTGAAGATCGAATTCGGACGCGACGAGTTCCACCAGCCCGGAAGCGATGTCGATCAACAACTCGTCAGCCAGCGTGTCGGCTGTTTGACGGTCGAGTGTTCCCTCGGCCTCTTGTCGCCGCAGCGTCAGCGTGACTTCAAACTGTCCGAGCGGCGACGTACGCAGTGGGACTGGCCGTTTCGCGAGCGACAAGAAGACGGCGGAATCCGGCTCTTTGAGATACAGCTTCGCCAGCGCCGACGAGTCCCAATAGCTCATGCGTCAAATCCGATCCGCCCGAAGCTCGTCCAGAATCTCTTGCGAAGGTCGGAGTTTCTTCGCGGCGGTGAGCGACTGAAGCTGTTCCAGTTTTTTCACCCACGCTTCGCGGTCGATGACCGGCTCGCGATGAGACGCACTCGAGCGAAGTTCACCGGCCAGAGCGCGCAGCAACTCCTCTTGTTCGACACGAGGCAACTGCGAGATCAACGATCGGATTTCTGGCAAGCTCATGATCTTTGTAGGCTACGTCAGCCAGACGAATCACTCAAGAACGGTTTTTGATTTCGATTGGCAACTGTGCCGCCCCTACGTCATCGAGGCGAATCGTTTGAACCTAGACTTCGGCTTTCGGGAGCAGCAATTGATTTTATGGAGCATGTCAAATGCCAACTACAAAACGAGTATTCATTCTTGGCGCGGGATTCTCGAAGCCAGCAGAAATGCCGCTTGCGACAGAACTCCTTCCTTTACTCACGCAAAAACTTGATCTCGACGAGATGCGGCAATGGCTTGAATGGCTATGCGAACGGTTGGCTTGGCTCTCTGGGAATGATCAGCGAGCAGGTTCTATCACCCAGAATATCGAGCAAGTCTTCCATAACGCGCACTTCGACATCGAAGTTCATCGCCTCAGGCAACATCTCTCGCCGGTCGGTCCGCACGACGGACCTGGAACACCATCGAATGCTGCTGCGTCTATCTCGGCTTGGTTGTCGTACCTTGAAGAGGCACTATGCGATGTCATTCTCGAAAAGGACGATCAAGCCGACCTCGCACCGATCATCCGTTGGGCGGGCACCATTGACTCCAGCGACACAGTCATGACGTTTAACTACGACACACTTGTGGAACGCGCACTGTCCGGAGTTGGCAAGACGTGGAACCACGGAACGGGTCGAGAAGGAGACAGCGGGATCACCGTTTGCAAAATGCACGGCTCCATCGACTGGATCGTTGCAAATCGTTCAGATCCACTTTCAAAACTGGATCTTCTCTTCGACAAGCCGAACGCTAACAGAACGGAACAGAACACCGGACATATTGAGGAGGATTTTCTACTGTGGCGATGCCAGACGCGTGAGCAATTACAGAATTGGATGTCGGATCGCGACCTCCAATGGATTCCTAGGGACGCATCGCCGCCCACCGTCGGCATCGCTGGACTTGGGGCATACAAACAACTGCATCGAATTCCCGGCTTAGGACGCGTATGGACGAGTGGGATGCAAGCGTTGTCTGCAGCGGATGTCTGTGTCGTTGTCGGCTTCTCGATGTCGGACTTCGACGCGATGGCACAGATGCTGTTTGCGGAAGTCGCAAGGAAACGCCGTGACGAGAGCCGTCCACTACCTGTGATCGTTATCGATCCGTCTGCAAATGACGAATCCAAAGTCAGATTCAGACGAGTGTTTCGGCACGTCGATTTCGTCAAAAGCCTTCACGAGGTCATCGACTGGAACTGCTACTGATTGAAGCTGGTCGGCATGGGAATGCCATTCGAGGAAATTTCACGAAGCGAAGGCATTGGGCGGCGACTTAGACGCAAATGAGAAAAGAGACCAAGTTTTGTTTTTACGGCGATGGCGAACAGACAACCCGGAATCCGTGGGTGATTCCATCGCGAACCCCCGGGGCGAATCCAAGGCGAAAGGCCCCACGGGACCAATCGCTGCGGGCGTCCCACGAACCCCCGCGAAACACACGTTGTTCTGAGCCATTCTTCACCAACGGATCGGACGTTGGCGTCTCTCGCGAACGACCTTTGTATGCATCAGGGTCATACACATCTTCACACCATTCCCACACGTTGCCGTGCATTTGTGCCAGTCCGAACGAGTTCTTCGGATACCTCGCATCATCAACCGCGGTGGTTCGTTCCAAATACGTTCCCTTCTTCGTAGTGCCGTATGGAAAGTTGCCGTTCACATTTGCCTTGTCGCCGTTGAGCACTCGTCCGAAGTTGAACGGCCAGGCACCGGCTTGGCAGCCATATTCCCACTCGGCTTCCGTCGGTAAACGATAACCAACTCCACCGCTCACAGTGACAGTCGCTTTCTCAATTGACTGATCGCTGCTGCGACTGATGATTGTCAGCCGATAGTACGGCACCCGTCCATCTGCGTCGCTCAACTTGTTGCAGAACTCAACCGCATCGAACCACGTCACGTTCTCAACTGGGAACCGACTCGTGTTCAAGCCAGACACAGCTTCTCTTTCTCTTTCCGATCCGGTCTGTGAAAAAAAACTCGTGTTACGTCCGAGGACTTTTTGAAACTCGCCCTGCGTGACTTCGTACACGCCCGTGTAAAACGGCTTCGTGATACGCACCGGATGACTGGGAATCTCGTTCTCAAAATGCTCTCCAGCCGACTGGTCCCCGGGGAGAGAGATCTTCACGTCCGACCCCATTAAGAACTGCCCCGCAGGAATCAACGTGAACTTCATTCCGGTGGACTTGGACGTGTACTCTTTGGGACGTACTCGCTCAAGGAATGTTCCCACCCCCAAGTCCTTCACGATGTCCCCGAATGTGCTGACGAACAACTCGCGTTTGATCGTCCGGCCGGGCACCTTGAGCGATCCCAGCGTTCGGCCCAACGTGGGGGAACGGTCGAGAGCTTTCAAGAATTCGTCCACCGGCAGGCCGAGTTCGGCGGCGGCCAGTTTGGCGTTCAATTCGGCTTCAAATCGCAGAGCCAGTTGAACAATCGGGTCTTGCTTGGCCACAGGAGCACCGCTCTTCTGCATCGCCTCGGCGAAGCGGGCAGCGTCTTCTTTCAGGAACTCGTCGAACTTCGCGGCAGGCGGGTAGATCGCTTGGACCGTCTCGACTTCATGCGCGGTGAAGGACGCTCGATTCTGCTCGACATGCTCGCGGACTTCGTCCTGCTTGCGGATCATCCCGGCGACGTGGCACGACATGCACGAGAGGCCGTTGACGACGGCTCGGTCTTTCTGCACCGGATCGCTGACGATGGCGGGCGGCCCCTTGTCGATCCGTTGGCCTTTCGCGTCCACCAGCAAGTACGCCTGCAAGCCGTTCGGTAAGTTGAAGATGATCTCGCCGCCGTCATGCTCGAAAGCGTTCTCGCCCTTCGGGCCGAGCGGATGCGCGAACAGATTCTTGCGGCCGTCGTTGCCGCCGAAGTCGTAGCTCTTCCAGTACGCGCCGTTCGTCAGGTCCGACTCGTGCCGTTCGATCAGCCGGTTGTTCTGTGAGACTCCCGACCCGTTGAAGCCGGCTCGCCACACCTTGCGCGTGCGCAGGTTTTCGTCCACGTCCACCTGCAACAGCTTTTCGAGTTCGCGGTCGGTCTCCGGCAATTGCAGCACTTGATGGTACAGCGGCGGTCGCGACGCGGCGGCGACAAACCAATCGCCACGCACCACCGGCAACTCGCTGCCCGTGACCTTGTAGGTGTACTTGGCCGACGGGGAATCGTGCTTCACTCCGTAGGGATTGGCCGCGAGGATGGCGTCCCAAAATTCTCTCGTTCCACTTGTAGTCCCGCAGGTCGATGGCGAAGAGCGTTTGCTGCGGATCAACCGCTCGCGGCGGCTTGACTCTCCGCCCCCACGAAAGACTGTTGATGAGCTTCGACAGAGCATTCCGATAGGTCGCCAACTGATCGTCATCCAGCCCCGCGTTGTAGAGATGCGTGATCGTGAAGTAGCGGATGAACGGCAGGTCGTCACGGTTGGTCTTCTCGATCTTTGCCAAGTCCGCCGCGATGGCCACGAGCGTGTCAGCCGGCGACACAAACTTTCGCACTGGCTGACCCGCCGCGAAGTCCGCCGCACCGGCCGCAATCCACTTTTGCAGCGTGTCTTGATCTCCTTGCGCGAGCGGCCCAGTGTCCTGCGGCATCTCGCCGCTGCGAATCTTCGCCAACAACGACGACTTCTCTGGGGCTCCCGGTTTCACTCGCCGAGGCACCAGCGACTCGCGGTTGAGCACATACAACTCAGACTCGGCCTTGCCCCCTTCGCCGTGACAGCGATAGCAGTGCCGCTTGAGAATCGCATGCGCCTGCTTGGCCAAGTCGGCCTGCGCGTGCGCCGTTGATGCTCCGCCAACGGCTCCCAAACCGACCAACAAGCTCAACGACAAACACAACTAGAGACGGGGCATGTCGGGACTCCCGCACGAGGCGGAACGCAAAGTTGCACGAAACGCCGAACCGGCGTCGAATGATTCTGCCCTGACCACACCCAACCATGCAACACCCGACCCGAATTCGTTCGCTACACCGTCACGACCAGATTGTCGCGGTGGATGACTTCGGCATACGGGACGTCGCCGAGCACCTTGGCAATGTCGGCCGTCTTCTTGCCGGCGACGAGGCGAGTTTCGCGTGAGTCGAAATTCGTCAGGCCGCGAGCGAACTCTTCGCCGTGTTCGTCTTCCAACGCGACGACTTCGCCGCGAGCGAACTCGCCGGTGACCGATTTGATGCCGGCGGCGAGCAGCGATTTGCCTTGATGCTCGACCGCGCGGCGTGCTCCGGCGTCGAGGCGGAAGCGGCCTTTCGGTTTGACCGTGAATCCGATCCAGCGTTTCCAGGCCGGGACCGCTTTGTGCTTGCCGAGGAACAGCGTGCCGATGTCTTTGCCGGAAAGGATCGCATCGAGCACCTTCGGCTGCGTGCCGTCCGCGATGATGACGTCCTCGCCGACAGCGGTCGCGATGCGAACCGCTTCGAGCTTTGATTGCATCCCGCCTGTGCCGCGTGCGCTCGTCGATTCGACGGCCAGCGTCCGAAGAGCGTCGTCCCACGAGGCAACCAGTGGGATCAGTTTGCTGCCGGACTTTGCGGGGTCACCGTCGTACAGGCCGGCGACGACGCTCAGGATTACCAGCAGCGGCGAGTCCATCAGGCCGGTGACCATCGCGGCGAGTTGGTCGTTGTCGCCGAATTTGATCTCGGCAATGCTGACCGTGTCGTTCTCGTTGATGATCGGCACGACCTTGTATTCGAACAACGTGTTGAGCGTGTTCCGGACGTTGAGGTAGCGCGTGCGATTCTTGAAGTCGTTCGCGGTCAGCAGCAGTTGCGCGGCGGAGTAGCCTCGGCGTTGCAGACAATCGTTGTAGAGCCGGATCAAGTGCGCCTGTCCGACAGCGGCTGCCGCTTGCAGGTGTGGCAAATCCTTCGGCCGATGCTTCAGGCCGAGCAAACTCATCCCCGCACCGATCGCGCCGCTGCTGACCATCACGACTTTGCGGCCGGAGTCCAGAATCCGCAGCACTTGATCGCACAACGATTCGATGCGATCGAGGTCGAGCGTGTCGTCGGCCTTCGACAGCACATTCGTGCCGATTTTCACCACAATCGTTTTGGCAGAGCCGATGATGGCGGCGAGGGTTGTTGGCTGAGCTTGTCCCATTTCGAGTCGTCAGTCCGTTGCGAGGAGTTTGTTTTTCGGGACAAGGTGTAGAAGAAGAGTGTCTTGGCTGAAAGAGTTTGGGATCACGGCTTTCGGCTTGGCGAGCGGGGGATGTGAATCCTTCGAGTCAGCCGCGCGAATTCTCGGGGGACTGACGTCCCCCGCTCGCCAATCTGTACCACCACCGTGATTTCAACGTCATTTAGAGTGGTTGGTTTCGCCTGGAACCGACCGTTATCATGCCGCGACTTTCGCTCTTCACCAACTTACGGCGGGACGATTCATGTCGGAACTGCATCACGAATGCGGCATCGCGGCGGTTTATCACCTTCCCAATCGGGGCCGCAGCAATTTGGCTCCCAAAGAGGGCGTGGAACAGACCTCGCGGCTGATTCCGAGGTTGTTGCTGGATATTCAGAATCGCGGGCAGCTCGCCGCCGGCATGACCACGTTCAGTTCGGATCGCAATCAACTGATCGACACGCACAAAGATGTCGGGTCGGTGGCCGAGGTTTTTCAGCTCAACAAGCGAGAGGATTTCGAGTCGTTGATGTCCGAGTACGCCGGCTCCGCGGCGATCGGCCACGTTCGCTACGCCACCTGCGGCAAGGATGACCGCAGTTACGCTCAGCCGTTCGAGCGGCATCACATCGAGAAATCGAAATGGTTCAGCTTTGCTTTCAACGGGCAGTTGGCGAACTATCCAGAATTGCGTGATGAGGCTCTGAAAAACACGGACTTTCATCTGGCACGCGAGACCGACACTGAAATCCTGATGCACCTGATTTGCCAGGAATTGAAGCTGAGAGAATCCAAGGGCCGGCCCGATCTGTTGGAGTTGCTGTCCAGCCTCGCGCGGCGGCTGGACGGAGCCTACAACATCGTCTTCGTGAACTCGCTGGGCGACATGTTCGTGGCTCGCGACCCGCTCGGAATTCGGCCGCTGTGCTATGCGATTGACGGACCGCTGTTCGCCGCCGCCAGCGAAAGCGTTGCGTTATCGAACATGGGCTTCCTCGACTCGCAGATTCGCAGCCTGCCGCCGGGCACGGCCATCATTATTCAGGACGGCAAGATCGAATTTGAACGCCGGTTCGCGGAAAGCCCGAAGCGTGCGCATTGCTTCTTCGAATGGATTTATTTCGCCAACGTGTGCAGCAATCTCGACGACCGCAGCGTGTACCTGACTCGCAAACGGCTCGGCGAGGAGTTGGCTCTGCAAGAGCCGCTGAAAATGGATCATGACACGATTGTCGTTCCGGTTCCCGACACCGCGAAAGCTGCTGCCGACAGCATGGCCTATCAATTGAACGTCCCCAGCTTGGAGGGACTCATTCGCAATCGTTACGTCGGTCGCACGTTCATCGAAAGCGTGAACCGTGCAGACAAGGTTCGCGCGAAGTACACGCCGCTGCCGGAAGTGCTGGAAGGCAAGAAAGTCCTGCTGGTCGAGGACACGATTGTCCGCTCGACGACGATGAAGGCATTGGTCTCGCAAATCCGCGAACGTGGTCGAGCCAAGGAAGTGCATGTCCGCGTCGCGTGTCCGCCGATCATCGCTCCCTGTTTTTACGGCATCGACATGAGCACCGTGAAGGAATTGTTCGCGACTCGATTCATGTCCGATGCGGAGTTGACTCCCGAAATCGAAGCCAACATGGCCCGCGCGATTGGAGCCGACTCGTTGCGGTACTTGCCGATCAGTGCGATTTCTCGCAGCATCGGCCTTGCCCCGGATTCGCTCTGCCAAGCCTGTATTACTTCGGAGTATCCGACGGATGCCGGTCGCCGTCTGTATCAACTCGCCTGCGACAAGGTCGAGGATCAAAGCGGCTCGACCGGCAGAACCTACGACGCGCCAAAAGTGGTGCTCACGCGAACGTGATCCTGAGACCGCCCGACTTGCGTTTTCTGGCTCGCGCATGTGGTTCGAATTTGACCGCTTGCCGGGGAAACGAACCCTCCGACCGGCATCATCGTGAGAAGCGATCAGCCAGCCACAAGAAGTTGCAAATCATCACTTTTGTGCGTGATTTCACGGGGTCGTTACCTTAAGTTGCGGCGACTCGCGGCAGGAATCGGTCCATCGTCGCTTCGGTTTCTTGTCACAACACAGAGAGAAAAACATGTTCATCAATCGTCTGACACAATTGGCTTGTCTGGGGCTGATCTGCTGGAGTTGCAGCGCGGGAACAATTGCCGCGCAGGATTGGAACGGCGAACAATTCCCGGTTCAGTACAACGGCCCTCTGGAAGGTGCGGAGAACGTGTATTTGTATTCTCCGCAATTCGGTTGGCGGCAGTTGCCGGTCGTCCGTGGCGGCAAGATGCCGGCGCGATATGCGCAGCCGTCAGCGGATCAGTGGCGAGGCTCCCCTTCGCAGTACGGTTGTCCCTGTGCGTCGAGCGTGCAACGGACTGGATACCGTGAATTGTGGGTTCCATTGAATGAGGTGCATCTCTACCAAAATGATTCGCGATTCCGAGTCGTGACTCCGATTCCGAAAGAGCCACCGGTCGCGCCAAAAATGCCTCCTAAGCCGGAAAAAATGCCGTAGGTGCCAGCCTGCGTTGGGACCGGCACCGGCGGGCATGGGAAACAACGGTCGAATCTCAAATGAAAAAGACCACCGAAGAATCGGTGGTCTTTGTTTTTTGTCCGTCGGCGAAGGTGTTGGCCAGTGATTACGGGCTGGCCGGAGACGAATCGTTGTTGCTAATCGCGACGATGCCGACCGCTAGACCAGCGGCTGCGGTTCCCAGCAAGGCGACGGTGAAGATATCCAGAGCTCCAAGATTGGCTCCGACCATTGGAGCCATTCCTGCTCCTGGTGTACCCGTCGCGATCATTCCCTCATCGACGACGTAAACCTTGGCATACGGCTGGCCGTTGTCGTCGTACAGCACGTCGCCGCCGTCGTTCGGGTTTTGAGCACGCACGACGACGGAATTCGACACCAACAGCACTTGTTCGTGAGACTTCGGAGGAGCAGATTTCGCCGTCCAAAAGCGGAACAGGCCGAAGCCGCTGTTCGCCGAGACGACGTACACGCCACCTTTCAAGTTTGCAATTTTGAAGCGGCCATCGGCGTCGGTGACGATCTTCGCAATCTCCATCTTGCCTTGGCGGATGGAGACCTCCGATTTCGCCAGGCCATTTTGGTCGGCATCGAGCACTCGACCGGAAATCGTTCCGTCTTTGGCCATTGCCACGTCGATCGCGACTGGCTGGACGACTTTCTTCGGAGTTGGCTTTTCGGCCGCGGTGGCTGGTGTGTCATCCAGCTTCACTTGCGCCGAGGTTGATCCCGCTTTCGCGGGTGGCCCGGCGAACGAAGGAGTCGTCTGCAGGAACAACCCGAAACAGGCCACACCAACGATGAACGAGTTTGACTTTCGCCCCAGAATCATAATGTTCCCCGCTTCCTTGCGAGCTGTCATGACCAGCACCAAACGCTGGAAAACAATCGCCGATTGTTCACATCCCTGCGGTGGTTGATCGCGGCACACGTTAGACGGACGCCGTGACTATTCCTGATTATCGGCAGACGGCGTACAACCGTTAAATCGAAATTGACTGTTCGTGACGAAGATTGCTTGCCGATGCCGCCGTCCCTCACCGACTTTGACTTCCGCAACCGAACGGTCACGGTCATGGGACTGGGGGGGTTCGGAGGCGGAATTGGAGCCGTCCGCTTTCTGGCAGAAGCGGGTGCGAACGTCATTGTGACGGATCTCCGTTCTGAGACCGAGTTACGTCCGTCGCTGTCGCAGTTGGATTCGTCGTGGCCGGTCACGTTGCATCTTGGTCGGCACGAGGAGGCGGATTTTCGCAGCACGGATCTCGTCGTTGTCAGTCCCGCGGTGCCGAAAGAGAGTCGATTTCTCGCGATTGCCCGCGACGCCGATGTGCCGCTCACCAGCGAGATGAATCTTTTTTGGGAACGGAATCGGGGCCGAGTTCTTGCCGTCACAGGCAGCAACGGCAAGTCCACGACCACGGCTCTGACACACGCGATCCTCGCCGCAGACCATAATAACCCGAAGCGTGAGCGAGTGGCTGTTGCGCATCGTTGCTGGCTCGGCGGCAACATCGGCATCAGCCTGCTCCCCGAAGTCCGGCGAATTCAGCCGGACGATTGGGTCGTCCTCGAACTCAGCAGTTTTCAACTGGATGACCTTTCGCCGTTGCGGCCCCGGCCAGAGGTCGCCGTCGTCACGAACTTCTCGCCCAACCATCTGGATCGACACGGAACGGTTGAGTCCTACCGAGCGGCCAAGCACAACCTGTTGCGTTGGCAATCCGCCGAACAGTTTGCGGTCCTCAATGCCCGTTCTGAAGTCGCATCCTGGCAGACTGCCGCGACTCGGCTGCGATTCGGTTCGGTGGATGATCATCGGTTCGGCATCTTCGGCGATGGCTCGGAGGTGGTGACGCGATTGCCAATCGATCTTGGTGGTGAGCAGCAATTGCCGCTCGGCCGTTGGCTGCGCATTCCCGGACCACACAATTGGCAGAATGCTCAAGCCGCCATCGCCGCCTCGTTGGCGGCCGGCGCGTCGGTCGCCGCGATCGAACAAGCGGTCTCGTCGTTTCGTGGTCTGCCTCATCGTTTGGAATTCGTCGCTGAAGTTGACAGTCGCCGTTGTTTCAACGACTCGAAGAGCACGACTCCCGAAGCGACCGTTCTGGCACTCCAGTCGTTCGACGAGCCGATCGTGCTGCTGGCCGGTGGCTACGACAAACGGATCGACTTGTCGGCGATCGCCTCAGCCGCCGTGAGCCACTGTCGAGCGGTCGCGTTGCTGGGACAGACTGGGCCGCAACTCGGCCAGATCATCGAGGCCGCCGCTCGCACCGCGAATGTCGTCGGCCCGATCTGTCGTGCCTTCGAGTCACTCGAACCAGCCGTCGCGTGGAGCTTGCAAGAGTCCGCTCCCGACGACATCGTGCTGTTGTCTCCCGGTTGTGCCAGCTACGACTGGTTCCAAAACTACATCGAACGTGGCGAGCAATTTTCGTCGCTGGTACAGCGAACGGGACAAGACGTTTCACACAGAGGCGCAGAGGCGCAGAGGAAGCTAACCAACTGACGAGATTCATCCATCGAGGAGTTGTCGAAATGGGAAGTCGATCGCGAAGTCGTGTTGCGAGTTTCTGGTCTCACCTGTCTTCCTCTGCGTCTCTGCGTCTCTGCGTGATCCTGTCTTCATTCCTGCTGACTGGCATCACGTTCGGAGCCGATGAGAAACCCAAGGAAGAGCCGAAGCCGCACGAATGCCGGTTCACCGAGCTGCCGATCACCATCGACGGCAAAGGGGACGAGAAAGCCTGGGAGACAGCCGAGGTCATCGACAAGTTTTCGTTGCCGTGGCTCGGCAAGGAGGCTCGTCCGTCGAAGACGGCGACGAAGGCGCGGCTGCTGTGGGATCGCGACAATCTGTATTTCTTCAGCGAGATGGTCGACACCGATCTTTACGCGGACGTCACCGAGCACGACGGCGACACATGGGACAACGACGTCTTCGAGCTGTTCTTCAAACCGGCCGACAGCAAGCCGGGCTACTATGAGTTTCAGGTCAACGCGAGGAACACGGTCTTCGACATGTTTCTGCCGCGACGCGGACACGTCGCTCGCTTTCGTCGGGCTGACGAATTTCATCTCGAAACGAAGGTCGTGCTCGACGGCACGCTCAACAATTGGACGGATCGAGACAAGGGTTGGTCGGTCGAGGGAAAGATTCCGTGGCGCGACTTTCTCAAGACTGGCGGCCGGCCGGCGATCGACGAAGTTTGGAAGTTTGTGCTGTGCCGCTACGACTACTGCATCGACTTCGAGACCTTCGACTTGTCATGGTGTTCGCCGAAGAGTTCCAAGCCGAACGCTGATTTTCATCGCTGGGAAGACTACGCCGAACTCAAATTCATCGGCCCGGACAAGTCGGAGGCCAAGCGTCCGTTCGGTATCGACAAGCTCGAACCGTTGACGACATCGAAAGTTCTCGGCTCACCGGAACCACCCGCGCCGTTTCGGACGCGCAAGGCATTTCCAAAGCTGAAGCTCAACTTGCCGGTCTTCGGGGCTCACGTCCCTGGCAGCGACTGGATGTTGGCGGGCGTTCAGACCAAGTCGTCGCTGATTCGCTTCAAAGACAGCCCGGATGTCGAGTCGTTCGAGACGCTGCTCGAGTTCCCCACGGAGACCATCATCTACAACGCGACATTCCATCCGAAGTTCGCCGAGAACGGCTTTCTTTACATCGGGTCAACCGGTCTGGCGACGCCCGGCTTCGTGCCGGAGTCGGCTGAGCGGTTCAAAGAATTCAAAGAGAAGTCGGTCCGAATCACTCGCTACCGGATGGACCCCAAGACGTTTGAATTTGATCCGAAGTCCGCCACGATCATTCTGGAATGGGAGTCGAACGGTCACAGCGGTGCTGACTGCGTCTTCGGAAACGATGGAATGTTTTACGTCACGACTGGCGACGGAACTTCCGACTCCGACTTGATCGAGACTGGCCAGGGGATGGATCACCTGCTGTCGAAGTTGCTGCGGATCGACGTCGACCATCCCGATCCTGGTAAGACGTACTCGGTCCCGAAGGACAATCCGTTCGTCGCGCTGAAGGGTGCTCGGCCGGAGACGTGGGCCTACGGATTTCGGAATCCGTGGCGAATCACCTGCGACCGAAAAACCGGCGACATCTGGGTCGGCAACAACGGGCAGGACTTGTGGGAGCAGGTTTATCGAGTCGAACGCGGAGCCAACTATGGCTGGAGCGTCATGGAAGGCTCACACGTTTTCTACGCCGAGCGAAAACACGGCCCGACGCCGTTTGTGAAACCGACCACCGAGCACTCGCATAGCGAAGCCCGTTCGCTGACCGGCGGAGTTGTCTACCACGGCGAGAAGTTGCCGGAGTTGCGTGGAGCGTACATCTACGGCGATCACTCGACCGGCAAAGTCTGGGGCGTGAAGCACGACGGCAAGCAAGTGACGTATCACCGCGAACTCGTCGACACGACGTTTCACATCACGCACTTCTGCCTCGACTCGCATGGCGAGTTGTTGGTCCTCGACCATCAGGGCGACGACAAAGGAAACATGTATTATTTGGAGCCGAATGCCGTCGTAGATCGGACGCCTACGTCCGATCGCACGGACGTAGGCGTCCGTGCTACGTTTCCTCGCAAGCTCAGCGAGTCCGGCCTGTTCGCGTCGGTGAAAGAGCACACGATGCAGGCGGGAGTGATCCCGTATTCGGTCAACGCTCCGCTTTGGTCGGATGGCGCTCACAAAGCCCGCTGGATGGCGATCCCGCATGACCCGGATCGCAAAGATCCGCCGATCGACATGACGGTCAATCGCGGCTGGAACGTGCCGGATGACACGGTGCTCGTGAAGTCGTTCGCAGTCGACGCCGAAGCGAGTAAGCCGGAAACCCGGCGCTGGATCGAAACGCGATTCCTCGTGAAGCAACAGGGGGAGTGGTTCGGTTACAGCTACGAATGGAACGACGAGCAAACCGACGGCATGCTGGTCGAAAACGCCGGCAAGGATCGCGAGTTCACGATCCGCGACCCGAAGGCGAAGGACGGCGTCCGCAAGCAGACCTGGCGATACCCCAGCCGCACGGAGTGCATGGTTTGTCACAGTCGCGCCGCCAACTTCGTGCTCGGCCTGAGCACGTTGCAGATGAATCGCGATCACGATTATGGCGGAGTCATCGATCAGCAACTTCGAGTCTTCGAGCACCTCGGCCTCGTGAAGCTCGGCTCGTGGCATGGCGAACACTCCGCTGCGATCCGCCGCGAGTTGCAAGCAACCGGGCTCGAAGACAAAGAACTCGACGAAGCGGTTAAGCAGCGGACGGCGAGTCGCGATCAGCGCGGATATCCCAAGACCGAGATGCTGGCGATGTCTCCCGAATCGTTTCCGAAACTGGTCGACCCGTACGATCGCAAAGCGGACCTCGCCGCGCGAGCACGTTCGTACCTGCATGCGAACTGCGCGATTTGCCACATCGAGGCCGGCGGCGGAAATGCTCAGATGCAACTCGAATTCTTCACACCATCGGCGAAGGCAAAGCTGATCGACGAGCAACCGCTGCACCACAAGTTCGGCCTGACTGATCCGCGAATCGTCGCCCCCGGTCATCCGGAACGCTCGACGCTTCTGACCCGCGTCAGCCGCCGCGGTCCCAGCAGCGGCCAGATGCCGCAATTGGGTACGTCGATTCCCGACCAGGAGGCGGTCGAACTGTTCCGCGAATGGATCGCCAGCCTGAAGAAGTAGTTTCGATTGGTGAGCGAGTCTATTCCGGTTTGGCGGCTGAGGCGTCCGCTTCGTACTCGCCCAGACGCTTCTGCAACTCTTCGACCAACCCCGCTGCCCTGGGATTGGTCTTGGCGAGTGCGATCGCACGGCGTTGAGTCGTGATTGCGGCTTTTGTATCGCCGTTGACAAACAAAGCACGGGCCAGCGTATCGGCCGCCGTCGGATGTTTCTTCTTGACCAAGTCGTCGGACTTCCGAGCTACCTCCAATGCGAACGATTTCAATTCGACAGCCGCCGGCTTCAGTCGCTCCGGTCCGACAATCTCCCAAGCCATCGCATTGAGCATCTCAGGATTACTGCCGAGATCCCCCTTCAATAGCTTGCGGCCGGTGGCCAACGCCTGCTCGGTTTTGTCGACTTCCAAGGACAGCACACGGAATTTGATCAGACCGATCACACCCGCTTGTTCCGGAAAATCCTCCGCAATTCGATCCAATTCTTTCGGTGTCTCGTCAGTCGGTCCGGGCTTGAGCAGCGCCTCCATCCGTTCGTTGAATTCACGGCTGGTCCGCTCGGGCAACACACTCAGCAAATGTTGCTTGGCGGCCTCGGCCATGTCCCATTTCCCGCTGATGATCTGGGGCAGACATTCCTCCAACGACATCGGGTGCGTGATGTTCGCGATCCGTCCTTTCGCGTCGACCACCATTGCAGTAGGGATTCCGCTCACCTCCGCAGCGGTCAGCCAGGTCTTGGCCATCGCCCCGTCGTGGGCATTGGCTCCCTCAGGGACGTCATCGCGAGCAAACCGATAGTTGAGCTCTTGGCCCCTGGCGTTGAGGAATTGTTCGGCCGCCGAATCGTCATCTTCCAAGACGTTAACGCCGATGAACGTGACTTGGGGATATTTCGATTGCAGTTCTGAAACATGCGGCATCGCTTGGATGCACGGCCCGCACCACGTCGCCCAAAACTCAACAACGTAGATCTTCCCTGTCTCAAAGGCCGTGACCGGTTCACCCTTGAGAAACCGGTTGACCTTCAATGCAGGAGCCGGCGATCCCACTGTCAGGGCGGGTGGAGCATTTCTGCCCGTCGTCGTCGATGCGGTTCCGCTTGCCGAATCGGTGACTCCCGAATCCGGCGAGTCGCTCGAAGGCAACGAGGAAGCACGCGAGCAACCGACCGCGAGCAACAACAAACCGATCCAGAATCGTGTCATGGCATTACCTTGCGGGAGTAATAGCTGGAACCGGCTTGGGTTCCGTGGCCGAGATCGCCAACGCAGGATACAGAGGCCACAAAGTCAACGCGAACGCCGGACAAAGCAACGTTCCTGATGCCGGACCGAGCGCGATCGACAACAAATGCAGCACCGGCACTAACAGCACCGCGCTGCCGATCGTCACGAAGACAGATCGGACGGCGACACTCGATCGAACCATCGACAGTCCAGCCGCCAGACACGCCGGCCAGAGCAATAGATGGCTGAACTCGGGCGCGATCGTCGCGACGCTGATCCCCGCCAGTGTCCACCAAATCCAGAGCACACTCCAAAGTGTTTTCGCCGAGCAGCACCGCAACAACCAGCGTGCAAGTCCCAAGCTTGTTGCAGCCGAGACAAGCCACAACGCCACGCTCAGCGCGTGTCCGTACCACACAAAACTGCGCGGCAACAGACCGGTATCTCGCATCAGCCGGCTCAGGAACCAACCGATAGCCGCACTCGTCACCGCGACAGTGAGGCCCAAGATTCCAACCCGCAGCAATGCTCGAAGTCCATCTGGGGCGAGCAAGCCTTTTCGATTGACCACGAACATCAACACGAACACTGCGATGCTCAGAGGCAGGCACCAAGACAACGGGTAATGCGCCACGAACAAGCCGAGCACATCGAAGAACGCCAAGTCGTCCGGCGTCTGCAGCAAATCAGCATCGGTCGTCGCGATGCGCCGCGCCAGGTTCAAAGCATGCTCGCCGAAGTGCTGCAAACTGCGGCGGTCGAGATTCGCCAGCGTGTCGTCCGGTTGGTGGTAGCGGTGTGCTCCGTCGATAATCGCGAAATTGAAGCCTTGCCAACCTGCATTTTGAAACACGGTGAAGTCGCTGCCGTTGGGCATCGTCCGATACACGGCCGTGAACAGCGACCCGGTGATCATCGGCCGAGCCAACTCATTCGACCACGCCTCGACGGCCGCTCGATTGCCGGCGTGCGTCTCGTACATCACGACCGGCCCGCTCGTCCCACGAGCATCGAAGTTCAAAACGATCGGCTTCCGAGCCGACAACGGATGCCGCTTCACGAACTGCTGCGCTCCGAGCAACCCCAACTCTTCGCCGTCGGTGAAGAGCAGATACAGCGGCCGTTGCAGCTTCGATCCACTTTTCGAGGTTCCTTCCAAGAGTGTCGTCGCTGCATCGATCACCGCCGCGACACATCCGCCCGCATCACCGGCCCCCGGTCCGGTGCGGCACGAGTCGTAATGGCTCGCCAACACCAGCGGCCGAGTCTCCAATTTCTCCGTGGCCTGTTGCCGCGCCAGCACGTTGTGGATCACGACCTTCGCGTCCGACTCGACAACGGCCGTCTGCACCTCGACCTTCCAGCCCATGTTCCGCAACAGCTCGACGAGCCGATCGCGCACCAACTGATTCTCAACGGAGCCTGCCGGGTGCGGCTTCGGCGGAAACAACTCCTCGTGAATGCTGACGGCTCGCTCGGCGGAGAATTTGGTTTCCGAAACTTCCGATGAGTTCGGTTGCGGGCCGCGATAGAGACCGCAGACCAACAACTCGATCGCGAACAATCCCAACAGAGAGATCGTCAATGATCGGCGTAACTCTGGCAGCTCTAATTTCATGGGATCACTTCATGTGAGTCGGCGCAGAACCCAGAAGACGCTTTGCAAGGCCGTAACTAGCCGCTGCTCGTCAAAACCGATACATGATGGCCGTGATTGCGGGGCGAGAGATATCAGCTTCCCCTGGAAGCCGCGAGAGCCAGATGATGGCAAAAGCCAATCCCGTTGATGCTCAATTGAAACGGCTGGAGGAACTGGTCAACGAACCTGATTCGGAAGCTGCTCATGCCGAGTTGCGGAGTGCCATGCGTGCGACATCGAACCTCGTGGTCGCGAAGACGGCGGAAATCATCGGTGATCGGGAACTGACCGGCTTCACGGATGAATTGAAAGCACTCTGGTCACCTCTCTGCTCCGAGCCAGAACGCGATCGCGGTTGCACCGCAAAGGCGGCGATTCTCGATGCGTTCGCCCGACTGGGATTCGACGATCCTGATTTCTGCCTGGCCGGAATGAAGTACGTGCAGATCGACCCCGGCTGG
The DNA here is from genome assembly GCA_945904015.1 of Candidatus Kuenenia stuttgartensis. Classification (GTDB taxonomy): domain Bacteria; phylum Planctomycetota; class Planctomycetia; order Planctomycetales; family Planctomycetaceae; genus SXKJ01. The sequence goes on from CAMDPK010000029.1 coordinate 44,635, forward strand.
CCATCGTCCGACACGGCGGTCAACGTGCGCGGTGGATCTGCCGCGCTGCTGGCTCGGTCGTGGAAAATTGGCGTCAACGACAAGCTGATTGCGATGACCGAACTGTTGGCGGACCCCGAACGGGTCGCTCGCGTCCATGCCGTCAACGCGATTGCCGATATCGGGCATGAAAGTGTCATCCCGTTGCTCCGAGTGAAAGCTCAGTGCGGTGATGCGAAAGTCGAAGTGACCGGAACCTGCTTCAGCGCGCTATTGCGACTGCGTCCCGAAGAGTCAGTCTCGTTTGTTGCCCGATTCCTGCGGCACTCCGACGAGCAACTCTTCTGCGAAGCCGCCGCAGCGCTTGGCGAATGCGGACGCCCCGACGCGATCCACATCCTCATCGAGACATGGAAACGAACCGATGACCGCGACTTGCAAGAATCGCTGTTGGTCAGCCTCGGCCTTTCTCGGCATTCGGCAGCCGTGGATTTCCTGATCTCGGTTCTGATGTCGGCCCCCAATTCTTCGGAGGCGGCACTGAGGGCACTCGCCCCTAACCGGTTCTACACCGACATCCGTCAGCGAATCCAAACCGCCGTCGAGGCCACGAAGAATGGACGCCTGCGGGCAATCTTCAACGAACTGTTTCCAACCAACTCGTGATGCTGAGTTGTTTTGGCCTGCTGTTGGTGAAGATGTTCATACTCTGCCAACACGACGTTGCCAAACCTTTGGATTTCGTTTGCCGTGAAGCACCGCGAGAACTTCAATGCGGTCTTCGTGCTGCCGAAAGTAGACGACGTATGGAAACCGTTTCAACTTTGCAAATCGCACGTCGCCATCAATCGGCGCGGCGAAAGGCGGGCCTTTTTTCAGCCGATCCAGCGTGACCTCAAGGTCGGCCTCGAACTGATCTCCCAGTCCCTCACGATTCCGGTCATACCAGCGAATCGCCCCGGCGATGTCTCGCTTGACGATTCGCTGAATGACCAGCGGCCAATTCATGCTCGGCCTCGTTCGGCGCGCTGTTCCGCTTTCATGTCGTCCCAAGTCATCACATCTTCGGGATGCGCGTCGGCGTGAGCGACTCGTTCGTCAAGCAGCATTTTCACGTCGGGAGTGATCTCCGGGACGAATTCGTCGGGATCGAGGCTGGCCCACAATTCGTCGAGCAGCAAAAGACGATCTTCAGTGCTCAACGTCGGAATCGCGGCTGAGACTTCGGTGCGAGTCATGGCTTTTTCCTATGAGTGAGTCATCTCGCCAACAGCCTACCCCGGCAGCAGATCACGGACAACATCGCGTTCGGTCTTCAACTCGTTGACCGAGAGGTTGATCTTCTCGCGAGCGAATTCGTTGTGCTCTTGGCCCGGGATGATTTTCCAAGTCGTGCCGTTGCTGGTGAGCGGGAATCCGACGATCAGGTCCGCGTCGATGCCGTAGTCACCCTTGCTGCACACGGCGGCGGAGAAACTATCGCCGGCATCGGTCGGGCGGACGATGCACTTCACGCTGTCGAGCGCGGCATTCGCTGCCGACGCGGCCGAGGAGGCTCCGCGAGCTTTGATAACGGCGGCTCCGCGCTTTTGCACCGTGTCGATGAATGTTGTCTTGAGCCAAGCTTCGTCCTTGATGACCGACGTCACCGACTGGCCGTTGATCCGGGCGTGATAAAAGTCCGGAAACTGAGTGGCCGAGTGGTTGCCCCAGATGTTGCAGCCTTTGACCGAGCCGACCGGTACGCCGGCCTTCTGTGCCAACTGGCTCTGAGCGCGATTCTGATCAAGCATCGTCATCGCGTGCCAACGATCGCGCGGTACCTTCGGAGCGTTCATCATCGCGATCAGGCAGTTCGTGTTGCACGGGTTGCCGACGACGAGCACTCGCACGTCCTTCGCCGCCGCGTTCTGAATCGCCTGGCCGGTCTTCGTGAAGATCGGGCCGTTAATGCGGATCAGGTCCGAGCGTTCCATGCCATCCTTTCGCGGTACGCTGCCGACGCAGATCACGAAGTTGCAGTCGCGGAAGCCGTCTTCCAGATGATCGCTGTCCGCCTTGACGACTCCGGCCAGCGTCGGGAATGCGCAGTCATCCAATTCCATTTCGACGCCGTTCAAAGCGGCCAGTACTGGCGGGACTTCGACCAGATGCAGAATCACCGGCTGGTTCGGTCCGAAAACCTCGCCCGACGCGATGCGGAAAATCATGGCGTACCCAATCTGGCCAGCAGCACCCGTCACAGCGACACGAATCGGAGCAGTCATTTCGGAAAATCTCCTCGGCAAGTTGTGGCCGGAAATCGGCCGGTCAAAGTTTCAATGGGTTCGTTGGGAGGAACTCTCATCGCCGCTAATCTTCGCTAATGAAACAAGAGAAACGCTGGTTTCAGGACGTTCGGAATTAGCGTTTATTTGCGTCGATTAGTGTTCCAACTGTCTTCGCGCGAACTTCTAGCGATTGACAGAAAGGCCAGCAACCATGTCTGCAAGCATCTCCCATCGAGGGCAACCGCTGTTGGCGTTCTCAACATTGAGTTGCCCTGATTGGAGTTTTGACGAGATCGTCGCGCGCGGAACCGAGTACGGGTATGACGGCGTCGAGATTCGGCTGATCGAGCGTGAAACCGACCTGCTCCAGCGGCCGGAATTTCGCACATCGGAGTTGGCGGCTCGAAAGCGACAGCTCACCGATGCCGGCTTCCGAGTCTGCGGTTTGTCCTCATCGGTTCGTTTTGAAGAGACCGATCAATCCGTTCGCGACGCACAACTCGTGGCGGGCCGAGCGTATTGTGATCTCGCTCGCGAATTGGGAGCGAGCTTTGTCCGCGTCTTTGGCGACATGATTCGACCGAACGAAGACGAGGCTCCTCAACTCGACTGGATCGCCAGCGGCCTGCAAGCGCTGGGTGAGTACGCGAGCACGGTCGGCATCGACATTCTGATCGAGACTCACGGTGACTTCTGCCGCAGTGAGAAAATGGTCGCGCTGATGAATCGCGTCGCCTGCCCGGCGGTCGGCGTGCTGTGGGACACGCATCACCCGTGGCGATTTCACGGCGAGTCCATCGCCGACACTTGGGCCGCGCTCAAAAAGTGGACTCGGCACACGCATTGGAAGGACTCGGTCACGCGGCCCGCGCAGCCGAATGAACCGGTTTCAGCAGAAGTTGCCGCCGAGATCGCGGCGGCTTCAAAACTGGCGCACGCCACCAACAGCGGCCATCAGCACGCGGACTACGCGCTCTTCGGAGGTGGCGAGTTCCCCGCTCGCGAGTGTCTGCAACGACTGCTCGCCGACGGGTACTCCGGCTGGTACAGCCTGGAATGGGAAAAGATGTGGCACCCGCAGATCGAGATCCCGGAAGTCGCGGTGCGGTTGTTCTCGCAGAAGTTTCGCGAGTTGTGGAACACAAGCACGACGCGCTAGCGAGTGGTTAAAAGTAGGTTGGGACTCCGTCCCGACCGGTCTTCGTCCCCTCCCAATCGAATGGTCGGGACGGAGTCCCAACCTACATGGTGATCGCTCGAAACACACATCACTCGCTGGCGCGTCGTGCTGTGTTTTGTTCTTGGCCCGACTTCGGATCGACGGTGACGTTCAGTCTCTCGTCATCGGCGACGTAGAAGACGTAGCCGTTGAACATCTCGTCGAATGACTGCTCGCCATACGGCACAGTCCGTTTGGGATCGGGGTTGTACGGATTGAAGGCCGAGTTATCGAAATGCGCGATCGCTTCGACGCGCGTCCCTTTTGGCAGCCGCTTCGTGCCGGGTTCGATTTCGTAGCCGAGTTGCCAACCGAAATTGTAGTTTGAAATCTGCAACAGCGTTTCGCGCGGCTGTCCCGGCGCTTCGGCGAAGAAGGTCATGTCCTTGCCGCGCAGGTGCATGTGCGTGAACAAGCCCAGCAGCGTGGTGTCGTGATCCAGTGTCCGGCTGGAGCGCATGGCATACGCTCCGTGGCCCGGAGGAATCCGGATGCGATGTGGGTCGAGCAGGAAATGATGCAGCTTTTTCTCGACAACTCGCCGAGGAAACCGCAGGCCGACTGAGATGCGGCACCTCTCCGGCTTACCTGTCGTCGTGAAGTGGATTTGCAGTCCAAGTGCCGCGAACTTCGGCACGAGATACGCCACGCCATTGTCGAACCGGCCGAGATCGAGCGGCTGACCTCCCGGCACATAGCCGGTGATGAAGGTCTCATTTCCGACCCCACGAGCGGTCACATAGGCCATGTTGCAATGATGCACGACCGCCGGGTTGTCGGGCCGGATTTCCACCGCGTCCAACCATGTGTCGGCCAGGAACACATGCGGCAACAACAAGTGGCGGTACGGCACGAAACCGGTCGCCGGAATGGACTCCTCCAGCAACATGGAGACGACGAGGTCAGGTTCGCCGATGCGCCACTTTGAGTCATCGAATTTCGGCGCGGGTGGCGCATCCTGCGGATCGCCGGCTGTTCGGCCGGTGCGGACCCACCGGACAAGCGTGTCGCGTTCCTCGCGAGTCAGCGACGGATCGTTTTGAAACTTGCCATGTTTCGGATTCGCGAACCACGGCGGCATGCGCTGATCGATGACGACCTCGGCGAGCATCTCCGCGTTGGACGCCGCGTCTTTGAAATTGAGCAACGAAAACGGAGCCGCTGTGCCGGGGCGATGACAATTCACGCATCGGCGATTCAAGATCGGCACGACCTCTTTGTGAAACGTCGGCGCGGGCCGATCCGCCGCGAGCGGCTCTGGAGCGGTAATCAAACAGCCATCGACCGTTGTCGTCGCGACAGAAACTGCGCGGCCGGCGAGCAGATCTTGCAAGGCCTCTTCGAGATCGCGTCGCGTCGGCTCTGGCCGTGACCCGCCGAGCCGCAATTGGTCATCGACTCGGCCGCGATACACGAGCTTCGAGTTGGCGTCCAATACGGCAACTTCCGGAGTTCGCTGAATTCCCAACAGCTTCACGCAGGAGAGATCGGTGTCCTTCACGAACGGGAACGGCGCCCCGTACTCGATGGCCTGCGCCGCCATGTCCCGAATCGTGTCCTCCGCACCGACGTTGACCGCAACGATCTGCACGTCCTGCGGCCCGAACTTGGCATCCAGTTCAATCAGCTTGGGCATCGTCCGTTTGACCAACGGACATTGCATGGTCGTGAACACGAACACGTAGGCTTTCTTCTTCCCCAAGTCCGCCAGAGATCGTTGCAGGCCCCGAATATCTTTGAACCGAAGCTCGCCAATCACATCGCCAATCGCCGGCACGCGTTCGTTCGCGTGCGCCGATTGGAACGTGCTCAACAGCGTCAACAAGATTAGCCAACGTCGCATGTCACTTCCTGTTTTTTAACGACAACTCCAGATCACCCGTGCCGAGTGGCGTCGTCGGTGAGGCAGGATATCATGCGTCGCCGCGAGGGGCACGACATTCCCGTTCATCCGGCCGAATGCCGTAAGCCGAGTACCGATCGCCGTCGTTCCAAATTCCTGGCGTCGGAAAACGGTATCACGGCTGTCGGCGTTCGGCTTACGGCCATCGGCCGCACCACTTCAGGAGTCACCATGACGAAACCATTGTTGGGCAGTTTTTGGGCATTCTTGATCGTCTCGATTTCCACCTCGCTACCAGCCGCTCCACCAGTGCCGGATTCGGTAGTTTGGGACGAGGGGATCGAATACTCAAATCCCGATGACACGCACTTACAGCTCAATCTGGCGCGACCGAAAGCGAGCGACGGGCCGTTCCCAACAGTGCTGTGCATTCACGGCGGCGGTTTCCGAGCGGGCAAGCGCGAGTCGTACGACGCGCTCTGTCTCAAGCTGGCCGAGCGAGGCTACGTCGCGGCGACGATGACGTATCGGCTCGCACCGAAACACAAGTTTCCAGCGGCTGTTCACGACACGAAGGCTGCTGTTCGTTGGTTGCGAGCGAATGCCGTGAAATACAAAATCAACCCGACGAAACTTGGCGTCACTGGCGGTTCGGCCGGCGGGCATCTCGCACAATTCTTGGGAGTGACGGCGAACGTGCCTCAGTTCGAGGGGACCGGCGGCAACGCCAATCAATCGAGCCGCGTGACGTGCGTGGTCAACGTCTACGGGCCGAGTGACTTCACGAAGTCCTATGGCAAGAGCGTGGACGCTCACGAAGTTCTGCCGCTGTGGTTCGGTGGCGACTTGAGCACTCACAAGGCTCTACACATTCAAGCCAGCCCGCTGTATTGGGTCACGCCGAACGCCGCTCCGACGCTCTGCATTCACGGCACCGAGGACAAGTATGTCGCTCACGAACAAGCCGTGTGGCTGATCGACAAGCTCAAGGCCGCGAGCGTCGAAGCCGAACTGCTGACGCTCGAAGGAGCCGGCCACGGCTTCAAGGGTGCCGACGCCGAAAAAGCCGAGGCGGCGCTGTTTGCGTACTTCGACAAACACCTCAAGTAGCCCTGTCGCTCCGCGACAGGAAAGCCGAACGGTCGTTTGAGGTCATTCTCGCGATCGAGCGACAGTAGCCAATCCACGTTGTTCGCGCGCTCGGCGGTCCTGTCGCGGAGCGACAGGGCTACTTCATCGGCTTCCCTTCGATTGGCTTGCCGTTCGTCGTCAGCACTTGGATCTCGTGGGCGTTGTGCTTTCCGGTGTAGGTCCAAACCAGTTTCTTGTCGCGAGTCACCTCGAACACTTTGATCGTGCCGCGTGAACCGTAGCTGGCGATGACGGTGTTCCCATTCGGAAGCCGCTGGCCGCCGCAGGGATCGGCAAACGGCTTCTCGTTGG
>CAMDPK010000030.1 GCA_945904015.1 Candidatus Kuenenia stuttgartensis
GGCTATGACATCGGCATCGAGGTCAAGGAGGGCACCGCCATCCTGACCGGTGAAGTGACCGATCCGGCTCAAAAGGACAAGGCCACGCAAGTCGCTTCGAGAGCGAAGGGCGTGAAAAGAGTCGACAATCGGCTGATCGTCTCACCACCGAAAGCGGTCGCGGCGAGGCAAGCCGAGAAGGCTCAACAGGAAATTCAGCAGACTTCCAACGACGCTCCGCCCACAAATCAAGAGATGGCGGAACGAATCGCCGCCGCGCTTGGCAAAGCCGGGATGAGCGGCTTCGATCTGGAAGTTCGTTTCGAGGACGGCAACGCCCTGATTGGCGGTGCTGTCGCGAATCCGGCTCAGCGAGCGAGGATCACGCAAGTGGTCTCGAACCTGAACGGGATTGAAACTGTGGACAACAAAGTGACGGTGTCGCCACACGCGGCTCGTCGCCCCGCTGGTCCGCCGCCGTACGCGACTCAAGCTGCGTACGGTCCTGGCCCGATGCGTGCCCCGATTCATCCGGCTGCGTTCCAGCAAGAGGGTGGCCCGATGGGTGGTGGAATGCCGATGCCGCCGATCCCGATGGCTCGGTCGAATGCAGGGCAGGTCTACGACTCGCCCAATCTTCCGAACCACGCCTGGCCGACTTACGCCCAGTATCCGAACTCGGCGGCAGTCTCGTACCCGAAAGAGTACAGCGCCAGCGCGTGGCCCTACATCGGTCCGTTTTATCCGTATCCGCAAGTTCCGCTCGGCTGGCGATCAGCTCAGTTGGATTGGGATGATGGCCACTGGAACCTCAACTTCCGGTCACGCACCGACAAGTGGTGGTGGTTCATCAGCCCGAAGAACTGGTAACCAGCAACTCGACGCTGTCTGATTCTCCTTTCCCCAAATCTCCGAGCGTGCAGGCGCTCGGAGATTTTTCATTTTGATGAGCTTCAAAGCCGCAAAGACGAAGAGCTTTGAACCTCTCGGTATTGCCGCTGCAACCGCCTCCGCATTGCAGGACCGTCAAAATCCCCAAATTCTTCCAAGTCGGCAGGGTTTAACAGCCGATGAGAGTCACACGTCCCTTCCGATTCCATCCGGGAAAAGGTGTGCCCATGAAACTGATTCGACGTTTGGCGTTGCTAGTTCTCCTCGGAGCGATGAGCACCGCGTGCAGCGGCTGCGGCGGCTTTTATGTCTTCTCCAGTGCCGTCGCTACGGCGGGAACCTTTTGCAGGTTTTGGATAACGACGCCACCAATTCCAGTGAGTGCCTACTGGCAACAGCAGATTGAAGACACCTACTGGGAAGAAGAGCGGTACACGAAAGTGCCGGTCCTTGATCCGGTCGAAGGCGAAAATGCTCCGTTGTTCTGCCTCGATCCGCCATCGTCGGACGAGATCATGCGATCGCTGCCGGATTCCGCGGCGGGTGGTTTGGCCTTCGTCGCCGAGACCTTCCGCAACAACGTCCGCATCGTTGTCGAACCGATCGTGGACCGCGTCGATGAATGCCGCTTCTATCCGCTGGCCGGCCCGGCTCGATTGCACCACTGCCACTACAAATGCACGGTCTACTACGACAAGACGATTCGATCGACTTGGCCGATCCCGTTCAGTCACGACGACGAGACAACCGAGGTCATCTACATCGACCACGATCACCTGATCCGCTGCTCCGGTCCAGACGCACCGTAACTTGACGACAGCCAGAATCAAAAACATCAAGAGCCTTGGCTTCGCGTGAAACCAAGGCTCTTGCTGTTTTGTAAATGTGCGCGGCCAAACGACTCAACTCACCTGCCCGGACGGGCGACGGGAACGATGAAGTTCCAGAAACCAACTTCACGACTGAATCGGGCGACAGTGCTCGGCGATTCGTAGTTGCCACTCCCGGGACAAAAGGGCGAACAGAAACTCGCTACACCACGCACCCTTGAACCACACATGCTCGACGTAGTGAGCTTCTTTCCGAAAACCGAGGCGCTGCAACAGGTCGGCTGCGGGGCGATTCTCAGCGTCAGTGACCGCGGTAACTCGGTGCTTGCCCAATTGGCCGAACACGAACTCCAGAATACTGCCCAGAACCTCTGTCGCCAGCCCGCGACCCTGATGAGTTGGAGCCAACGTGATGCCAATCTCCACCTGTTCGAGATCGTCCTCTCGGAAGTGGATGCCGCAGTCACCAACCACTGTGGCCGACTCGACCGGAACCACTGCCAGTTGGAGCCAGGTACCGGAGGTGCCCGGAACAACTGCCGATTGTTCAGCAATCAACCGATCCGCATCGGACAACGTGAACGACTCCCACGATTGGAATCGGGCAACCTCCGGAAGAGCACGGTACGCACAGATGGCCGCCGCGTCCTCCGGACGGAGCCGACGGAGACAGAGTCGCGGTGACCACAATTCCAATGGTTCAATCACTGACGTTTCCTCCTCCGCCAAGACTTTGTGTCAATCACACACGAGCCATCGCAGTCTGACCGAAATGGATTCACTGTTGGCTTGGCGAATCAACGTCTCGTTCCGTTTTCAGTTTGTCAATCGGCACGATGATGCCGATCGGTTGGCGAGTCCGCTACAGTGTCTGCATGGGCGACGTGATCGTGATTGGCGGAGGCTTGGCGGGGCTGGCAACGAGCGTGGCGCTGGCTCAGGCCGGCGTGAAGGTCACGTTGCTGGAGTCGCGGCCTCGGCTCGGGGGACGAGCCAGTTCATTCGAGGATGCGTCGACCGGCGAGTTGATCGACAACTGCCAGCATGTCGCGATGGGCTGCTGCACCAACTTTCAACATTTCTGCCGAGTGACCGGCATTGATGATTCGTTTCGCCGAGAGCAAGAACTGTTTTTTGTCGCGCCACCGACAGTCACGACGAACAATCATCCCGACGTTTGCCGCTTCTCGGCGATGCCGTTGCCCGCGCCGTTGCATCTGGCGACGGCATTTTTGCGACTGAGTTATTTGACGTTGCGAGAGAAACTGGCATTGGCTCGCGGCCTCAAGGCATTGGCTAGCGAACGAGCAGAAACCGCACGCCAAACAAACTTCGCCGACTGGTTGACCGAGCAACGTCAGCCGGCAAGTGTCATCGAACGCTTTTGGTGCGTCGTCTTGGTGAGCGCGCTGAGCGAGTCGCTCGATCGCGTTTCGGTGGCCGCAGGGCGAAAAGTGTTTGTCGATGGATTTCTTGCGAACAGACACGGCTGGGAGGTGTGGCTGCCGACCGTGCCGCTCGACGAGTTGTACTCCGGCCAACTGACTCGGTGGCTGATGTCACACGGCGTGGAAGTGCGGTTGAAGTCGGGCGTCGAACGGCTGGTCTTGGAAAATGACCGCGTCGCTGCGGTCGAGCTTCGCAACGGCGAACATCTCTCGGCCCAGCAATTCGTGTTGGCTGTTCCTCAGCACCGCGTTCGCTCGTTCTTGCCGGACGAATGGCAAGACAAGCCTCCGTTCAACCGGCTCGATCAACTGGAAACGGCCCCGATCGCCAGCGTGCATTTGTGGTTCGACAGGCCCATCACGGAGTTGCCACACGCGGTGTTGGTCGGACGGCTGAGCCATTGGATGTTCAATCGGGCGAGGGGCGAGGGGCGAGAGGCGAGGGGCGAGAGAACACCGCCGAACTACTATCAAGTCGTGATCAGCAACGCTCGCGAAGTGGCCGAGCGTTCGCAGGTGGAAGTCATTGCGGAAGTCGTGTCCGAATTGAAAGCGATCTGGCCGGAGGCGGCCTCTGCCGTGTTGCTGCACTCGCGGATGATCGTCGAGCACAAAGCGGTCTTCTCGCCGCTGCCTAGCTCGGATGAGTTGCGACCCGCTCAGCAATCACCGATCGCTAACCTGCAATTGGCCGGTGATTGGACTCAGACCGGCTGGCCGGCCACGATGGAAGGAGCCGTGCGCAGCGGGTTTCTCGCGGCGGAAAACATCGCGAGATTGTTCGGCCGTAACGCGAGCATGCTTCAACCGGACTTGCCGGTCTCGTGGCTGACACGCTGGTGGCTGGGATGACGCGACCTCGTCCGCAGTGACCGCCTGAGACTGTCGGCGACGGCAGTTGAGTGATTATCGTGTCCAAGCCGCATTCTGCGGGCCGCGTTCTGCGTGCAGCAATCATTCGCTCGATTTCAAAATCTGGATGACAGCAGGAGGTGAGTGATGACTCGCCAACGAAACGTGCTGGATCAAAGTTCGAGGTTGGTGCGGATGCTGTTGACGGCCAGCATCATTCTGGTCACGTCCGAGCTGTCGGCGGTACGAGCCGTCGCAGCAGAGACGGTCGAAATTCCCGGTGAGCCGATCAAGATCAAGCCGGGCGATCCTTTGAGCGGACGCGCACTGGTTCAGCGACCGGCGCGAATCAACGGCGTGATGAGTTGGACGCTGGAGACTCGGCGGCATCGCGGCGCGATGTATCACGTCTCGATCAGTCCTGATGGCCTGACGCTGGCGACCGGAGGACTCGATGGCACGATCCGCTTGTGGGATGTTGAGACCGGTAAGTTTTTGAAGTGTCTGCTGGGACACAACAGCTACGTTTACCGGTTGGCCTGGTCGCCCGATGGCAATACGTTGGCCTCGGCCGGCGCACACGATGGAAGTTGCGGCCTGTGGGACGTCAAGACCGGCGTGCTGCGACGCGCGATCCGCAGCCCGCATGGAGTGGTCACGTATGTCGCGTGGTCGCCCAACGGCCGGCAAATCGCTTTTTCGACAGGCAATAGCGGCCACATGCTGGTGTACGACGTCGTGCGGGGCGAGTTCATCAACAACGACAAGGACAAGGAGGTCGCGTTGGGGGTCGGGATCGTGTCGCTGGCTTGGTCTCCGGACGGTCAGTTCGTGGGATTCGTCAGCACATCAACGCCAGTCAGCTTGTGGCAACTCTCGGCCGTGAGGCAGAACAAATTTTTGCTGACCGAAGGTGACATCACTCATGCGTTGGCGTTTTCTCGCGACGGCAAAGAGGTGGCGGTGGCCGGCGCGAAGGGCATCCGTGTTTACAACTTCGAGACCGAGATGGTCGCGCGAACGATCGAGTCCCCCGCAACGTCAGTGGCGTACTCGCCCGATGGAAAAATGCTCGCGTCAGCCCCGTCGAATGGTGTCGTGCAACTGTGGGAGGCTGAAACCGGCAAAGCAATCAAGACGTTGACCGGCAGCGCAACCTCGTCCCTTTCGTGGTCCGCCGACAGCAAGCTGCTCGCGACCACCACGATCACGACGGCAGTTGTCTGGGACGTAGAATCGGCGAAGCCCAAACAGACATTCGATGCTTGCGGCATCTATCCGCCAATTTGGTCTCCCGGCAAACCATTCATCAACGGCACCTACACGAACACCCCTTCCGTATGCGATCCGGCTTCGGGAAAGTTGCTGGCGAAACTCGAAGGGCATACGGCTCCCGTGTACGCCTTCGGATGGTCACGCGACGGCAAGATGCTGGCGACTGGTTCGGCGGATGCGACCGTGCGGCTGTGGGACGCGACCTCCGGTGCATCGTTGGCAACCTACAAAGGTCACACGGCGTCGGTGCATGCCGTGACCTGGATGCCCGATGGCAAATCACTGGCCTCCGCGTCCTCAGACAAGACCGTTCGAGTTTGGAAAGCTCCCGAAAAGAAATCCGCCGCGGGAAAGAAGTCTGATGAAGACAAGTCCGCCGAAACATCCGGCACGACGGCACCGCCCGCCGAGACCAAACCCGCTGAGACCAAAGCCACCAAGAAGTCCGTCGGCAAAAAAGATGCGAAAGACCCGAACGATCCACTGATTCAGGAATTCAAAGGACACACGGGACCGGTCACGCTGTTGGCCGCTCCGTCGGCGGCGAAGTTGCTGGCTTCGGGCAGTTCCGACAAGACGCTCCGAATTTGGAACCTGACGTCCAACAAGCCCGCGGCCACGATCGACATCGCATACCCGGTGCTCGCGGCTGCTTTTTCACCCGATGGAAAAGTCCTGGGGTCCAGTGGTGCCGACGAGGGATTGAACTTCTGGAATCCGGGCACCGGCAAGCTCATCAAGTCCACCGTGAAGACAAGCTCGCATTCCACCATCTCGACGCTAGCGTGGTCTCCGAATGGATCGCTCATCGCGGTGGGACGACGCGGCCACTCGTTGCAGTTGTGGGACATCCAAGCGGACAAAGCGGTTCACACGCTGGTCGCGATGGCTCCCGTGATCTCCGCGACGTGGACTCCCAGCGGACAGACCGTGAGCGCCGGCTGCGAAGATCGCACGGTTCGATTTTGGAATGCCGCCAAGGGTGAACTCGTCGGCCACTTGATCGCCGAAGAGGGCCAAGTCGCCGCCGTCTCTGCGGAAGGACACTTCAAAGCGGAACCCGGAATCGAAGCCGAGCTGTTCTACGTCGCACAAACCGACAAGTCGCAAGAGACGCTGTCGATCTCGGACTTCGTTGCCAAATCCAAATGGAAGAACAACCCTGCGCAAGCAGCGGTGATTGGGAAGTGACCGCGCGACCGAAGCGGATGTCCGGCTCGCCAATTATTGGTGCCACCAAAGGTCCGCCACACTGAGCAGCAGCAGACCGACACCAATCACTGCATTGACGTTGAAGAACGCCACGCCGACACGGCTGAGATCGTCCGGCCGGACAAGCCAATGCTCGTAAGCCAGCAGCAGCGTCACGCCGACGATGCCGACCAAGAAAAACGTCCCCAAGCCGGCGACGTACCAAAACGCGAACAGGCTGATCGCGGTCAACAGGTGACTCAACGCGGCGAGCTTCAAGGCTCGCGGGATGCCCCAGCGAGCCGGGATGCTGCGAAGCTGATTCGACTTGTCGAAGTCCGCGTCCTGGCAGGCGTACAAGATGTCGAAGCCGCCGACCCAGAAGAACACGACCGCCGCGAGGCTCACCGGAATCCAGGCCACCTCGCCCCGAATCGCAATCCAGGCCGCGATCGGCGAGAGCATCAACGCGGCTGACAACCAGTAGTGGCACCAGTTCGTGAACCGCTTCGCGTACGAATAGCCCAACAAGAACAACAGCACCGGGACCGCTAACCGGACTGGCCACAGGTTCGGCAGGAACAACAGCGTCGAGGCAATGAATCCCGCGCTGCATGCGACTGTGAACAGCACAACCGTCGTGCCGCTGAGCAAACCGGCGGGCAGATGCCGAGTCGCCGTGCGCGGGTTGGCGGCGTCGAACTTCCAATCGACCAACCGATTGAATGCCATCGCCGCCGAACGAGCAAAGACCATGCACAACAAAATACCCGCTAGTTCCCGACCAGCGAACGGCTCCGCTCGTCCATGCCAAGCCAGGATCGCGGCCAGCAATGCGAACGGCAGCGCGAAGACCGTGTGGCTGAAGCGGATCAGTTCGAGGAGGTGGCGGAGCATGGTGGGTCAGAAAGCAGAAGGCAGTAGGCAGGGGACAGCAGGCAAAACCGAGCAATGAAAAGGTAGGCTGTCCTGAGAACTGCGGAAAGCCAGCGCAGTCACGAAGTCTACCTGCCTTCTGCTTTCTGCTTTCTGCTTTCTGCTTTCCGCCTTCAGAAACGCTCTGGACCCATTTCAGCGACCGCTCCTATAACCCCGCCCCCTTCCGGCGGCAGACTTTGCCGTTGGTCTGCCTGTCTTGTTTCCACTCGTGAGTTGTTCCCGCCTTTGTTGTCTTTGCCCATCGGGAGTCCCCGTGTCGGGCCAGCGTTCCTCTGACCGCCTGCGATGGTTCGCCGTGTGGTGCGCACTGGGTTTGTGCGTGCTCGGTGTGTTGCTGCGCGCGGAGCTGATCGCAGACAACGGACTCGCGGAGGTGGTCGCCGACGATCCGATTTCGATCTCGGCCGACTATGCGACCGAGGGCAAGACCGACGACGGCCAACGAGTGCTCATCCTGCGAGGTCACTGTCGCTTGCAACAGGCCAGCACGGTGATGACCGCGCGACAAATGGTCGTCTGGCAGACGAGCCAATCGGGGACAGAAAAGCTGGCGCTGTACTTGGAAGACGATGTGCGCGTCGAACAAGTTGGACAATCGGATCAGCAGCCGAATGCCTTCGTGCAGTTGAGCACTCGTGCGGGAGGCGTCGCGACGCAGTTCCGCTTCTCGTCCGCCAGCATCAAGATCGACGAAGACGCGGTGTTCAAACGAGCGGCCACACGTCGGCGAGCCGTGCAACGATCCGCGTTGACCCAGACGCAATTCGTCGTCCCCTCGCCGGAACCGACACTGCCGAGCTTGCGTGCGCCTGCCGCTCGCGACGGGATGCGACACATTCGCGTTTCGCCGCGCACCTCCAAAAACTTTCAGCTCGACACCAAGAAGTCCGACAACACCGTGCCGCCGGAACAAGTCACGATTCTGACCGGCGGCGTGAACTTGGTGATCGAAGGGGACGAGCGGCTCGACATCATCGATCTCTCGGCCGACCAAGTCGTCATTTGGACGGACACGACTGCTTCCGACGAATTCAATTTTGAAACTCTGCAATCGAAGGACGCGAAGTATCAAGTTTATCTCGAAGGCAACATCCTGGTTCGGCAGGGAATCAGCGTGCTGAAAGCCGAGCGGGCCTACTACGACGCTCGGGAGGAGCGAGGATTGCTGCTCGATGCCGAGCTGTCCTTCAAGCCGCCGGAGTTGGGTGGGCAGCGGATTCGCGTGCGTGCGGAAAAGATCCGGCAAAGCTCGCGCAGCGAGTTTCACGCGTCGAATGCCTGGACCTCTGGCAGCTCATTCGGTCGGCCCGGTTATCGCGTCCAAAGCAGCGATATCTTCGTCGAGCCGTACTTCGCACAGCCGCTCGATCTGCCGCGGATCGGCGAAGGATTTGATTCGAGCCGCTTCGACCCAGCGACGGGAGCACCGATTTATCGCGAGGTGCCGTACATCACTTCGCTCAACAACACCTTTCTGGTCGATACGCCGTTCGCGAACGACGTGCCGATTGGATACGTGCCGTTCGTGGCCGGTCCCGCTGATGCTCCCAACATTCCGATCCGTCGCTTGGAATTCGATTCGGATCGTGTCTTCGGTGTGCAACTTCGGACCTCTTGGGATTTGTTCTCGCTGATTGGTGCGGAAGAGCCGCCGGGAACGAAGCTGAACTTGGACCTCAATTATTTCTCCCAACGTGGCCCCAGCGCCGGCCTGAGCGGCAACTATGTGGCCAACGACCTCTTCGGCCTGCCGGGACGTGCGTTCGGCGAAGGGCTTCTGAATTACATTCACGATTCCGGCAAAGACAACCTCGGCCTGGACCGACGCACGCTCGATGTTCCCGAAAACAATCGCGGGAGGCTGACCTGGCGGCACATGCAAGACCTCCCCGACGGCTTCTTGCTGCGCGGTGAGTTCGGCTACGTCTCGGATCGCAACTACTTGGAGCAGTACTACGAGAATGAATTCGACACCGGCAAAGACATCGAAACGCTCGCCGGATTGCAGCAGCAGCTCGACAACTGGCAGTGGAGCTTGCTCGTCCGACCGCAGCTCTTCAACTTCGAGAACAACACTCAATGGCTGCCGCGCGGCGACTTCACGTTCCTCGGCGAGCCGCTGCTGGGCGGCTGGCTATCGTGGTCGAGTCACTCGATGGCCGGCTACGCGCAGCTCAACCAAGCGAACCCGCCGAACATCGCCGGCGATCTTTTCAGTCCACTGCCCTACTACGGCGACATGAACGGCGGCCTCGCGATGACACGGCACGAGCTGTCGGCACCGCTCAACTTCGGGCCGTTCAACGTGGTCCCGTATGCCTGGGGCGAGGCAGCCGGCTGGAGCAATAGTTTCACGGGCAACGGCATCGACCGCTTCGTCGGCAGCGTCGGACTGCGCGGCAGCATTCAATTCGCAAAGTACATGCCCTGTGTGCAAAGCAGCATCTTCGGCCTCAACGGCTTGGCTCACAAAATGGTCTTCGATCTCGATTGGTCGCTCACCGAATCGAATCGCAGCCTGAACGACAGTCTGGGAAATCCCATCATCCCGCAGTGGAACGAATTCGACGACAACTCGCAGGAACGATTCCGCCAACGGTTGCTGGTAAACACCTTCGGAGGCTCGCTGCCTCCGCAATTCGATCCTCGTTCGTTCGCGGTTCGTTCGGGAGCCGGCAGCAGCGTGACCGCTCCGTGGCACGAACTCGTTGATGATCTGCACGTCATCCGGCTTGGTTGGCGAAATCGCTGGCAAACCAAAGTCGGCCCGTTGGAACGTCAGCATGTGAAGGACTGGATGACACTCGATTTAGAGATGTCCCTGTTCCCGAACTCGACTCGCGACAACTTCGGTCAAACGGCCGGACTGCTCGGCGGACGATACGCCTGGCACGTCGGCGAACGGACATCGCTGCTGGCCAACGGCCTTGTCGACGTCTTCAGCGGCGGGATGGAACTGTGGAACTTCGGCGTGCTGAATCAACGCAGCACGCGCGGCAGCCTCTATGCCGGCATCCGTCAAGTGAAAGGCTCCGGCTTGGACAGCCAGATTCTGACCGCCTCGGCCAGCTACGCGATGAGCGACAAGTGGATCGGCACCGCCGGCACCGCCTACGATCTCGCCGAGAAACGCAATCGCGGCCAGTCGTTCACGCTGACTCGCGTGGGAGCCGACTTCTTGTTCCACTTCGGCGCGAACTTCGACGCCAGCAAGAACAACGCTGGCCTCGCGATCTCTGTCGAACCCCGCATCGGCGCGTTCAACTCGCAAAATACGCAGCTCAGCAATCTGCTGGGGATTCAGTAATCTCGTAGGTCAGGCTTCCCAGCCTGACTCGAACGCTGCCAACCGCGCCGTTGCCAATTCGGGTCAGCCTGGAAAGGCTGACCTACTTCGACCGCCGCACCGCGCGAGTGACGGATTGTTTCACGCGCTGAGTCAGCGTCTCACGAAGTTGCAAAACCATCATCGACCGTGCGGTGAGCTTCAACGTGGCTCTGGCCGCTTTGCGAGACGAACGGACCTTGGTGTTCGCGGTGTCGAGAACGGCGGTCCAAACTCCCGCGGTCGGCGCATCCGGCAGCACGAACGAAACGTCGTCGGGTGACGAATTGAACAAGACCAACATCGTGTCGTCGGTGATCGGTTGGCCTTGCTCATCAGACTCGTCGATTTGATCGCCGGACAACAGGATTCCCAAACAGCGCGCGTGTTCCGAGTGCCAATCGGCATCGGTCATCGGCAGACCTTTGGACGTCAGCCAGGTGATGTCGCGGACGTCGCCGCCACGGATCGCTCGGCCTTGGAAGAAGTGCCGCCGCTGGAACACCGGATGCGCGTGCCACAACGTCACGACCTTTCGGCAGAACTCCATGAAGTCCCATTCGCGAGGCGAGAGCACCCAGTTCAGCCAACTCAGTTCGCTGTCCTGGCAGTAGGCGTTGTTGTTGCCCTGCTGCGAGTGGCTCAGTTCGTCCCCACCGCGAATCATCGGCACGCCTTGAGACAGCAGCAGAGTCACAAAGAAATTTCGTTTCTGACGTTCTCGCAGTGCGACGATTTTCGGATCGTCGGTTGGACCTTCGACTCCGCAATTCCAAGTGATGTTGTGCTGCTCGCCGTCGCGGTTCTCTTCGCCGTTGGCGTCGTTGTGCTTGTAGTCGTAGCTGACCAGATCTTGCAGGCTGAACCCATCGTGAGACGTGACGAAGTTGATGCTGGCATACGGCCTCCGGCCGTTGTGTCCGTACAAGTCGCTGCTACCCGTCAGCCGTGTACCGAACTCCGAAACCGCCGAGCCATCGCCGCACCAGAAGCGGCGAATGTTGTCGCGGTACTTGCCATTCCACTCGGTCCAACCGATCGGAAAGTTGCCAACCTGATAACCACCGGGGCCGAGATCCCACGGCTCGGCGATCAGCTTGACCTGCGACAGCACCGGGTCTTGGTGAATGATGTCGAAGAACGCGCCGAGCTTGTCCACCTCGTGCAGTTCGCGAGCCAGCGCAGCCGCGAGATCGAAGCGAAAGCCGTCGATGTGCATTTCGGTCACCCAGTACCGCAGGCTGTCCATGATCAGTTGCAGCACGCGCGGGCAGACCATGTTGAGCGTGTTGCCGCAGCCGGTGAAATCGACGTAGTACCGGCGATCGTGAGCCAGCCGGTAATAGCTGGCGTTGTCGATGCCGCGCAACGACAACGTCGGGCCGAATTGATTTCCCTCGCCGGTGTGGTTGTAGACCACGTCCAGAATCACTTCGAGTCCGGCTCGATGCAGCGTGAGGACCATCTGCTTGAACTCGCGCACCGCCTCGTGCGGAGTTTTCGCCGAGGCATACCGCAGATCCGGCGCAAAATAGTTCAGCGTGTTGTAGCCCCAATAATTCGTGCGGCCTTTCTCGATCAGATGCCGGTCATCGACGTGGTGATGGACCGGCATCAGCTCGACCGCCGTGACGCCGAGTTTTTGCAGATGCTTGATCGCCCCCTTCGTGGCCAGTCCCGCATAGGTTCCGCGCAGAGCTTCCGGAACATCGGGATGCTGCTGCGTGAAGCCACGCACATGAGTTTCGTAGATCACGGTCTTGTGCCACGGCGTGTTGGGCCGCCGATCGCCGCGCCACGAGAAATCGTCGTTGACGACAACCCCCAACGGAGCGCCCGCAGCGTTGTCGCGTTCATCTTGCGACAAGTCCTGAGCAACGTGACCGACGACGTAGCCGAACATCGCGTCCGACCAGACAACATCCCGGCCAATCGCCTTCGCATACGGATCGAGCACAATTTTGCTCGGATTGAATCGATGCCCGGCCGACGGGTTGTAGTCGCCGCTCACGCGATACCCGTAAAGCTGGCCCGGCTGCACGTCCGGCAAATAGCCGTGCCAGACTTGATCGGTCTGCTCCGGCAACTCGATGCGGTGCGACTCTTGCTTCGCGTCGGGGGAGTCGAACAAACACAGGTCAACGCTCTTCGCGTGCTGCGAGAACAGAGCAAAATTGACTCCCGTACCATCCCACGTCGCTCCCAGCGGCGACGGCTTTCCCGGCCAAACTCTCATGCCCGCTCTTCCTCCCGATGGCGATGCCCCTGTTCGGCCAGACGAGTTGCCGACACCGACAGTCCTGTCACGAGGACGGATAGTGAGAGACCGACGGCTTCACGACAAGTCACCGTGGTTCTCCTATCTTCACAGACCTTGACTGGCGATCCGTCTTTCCCTCGCGGACGAGTGCGGCATAGATTCCCACCCCTCTCCTTGGGAAGTTCCTCTTCCCGTCTCCGATCAAGCTCACCTCTCTTCGCGGAGCCGAACCGATGCGGCGCATAACTTGGCTGACGTCGTTGTTTCGTCGAGCGTTCGTATTGACGACTTCGCAGCGTCGCGCTGTGCATCGAGACCCCGCGCAAATAGCATCGCAACCGGTGGAGCAGTTGGAGTCGCGCGAGCTGTTAGTGACCTTCTCAGTGCTACCAAACGCGGCCGATGGTGCTCGTGGAAGCCTGAGAGCCACCATCCAGCAAACGAACAAGAACCACACTGACGACACAATCTCACTGGCTCCCGGACTGTATAAATTGAGTTTACGGAATTCAGTCGCCGAACGAACGCTGGGTTCGCGAGGTGACTTGGACGTGGTGGAATCTGGACACACTTTAATCCTGCAAGGATCGGGCATGGATTCCACGATCCTGGATGCCGCTGGACTCGACCGAGTTCTGGAAGCTCATCCGGGCGTAACGCTCGTGCTGCGTGACCTGACGCTAACTGGCGGCAAAGCGAATCAAGGCGGCGCACTCTTCGCGAAGGACGCGAACGTCGTGTTGGAGAATGTCGTCGTTCGCGAGAACTCGGCCGTTGAAGGGGGCGGTGTGTTTGCAGAGTCGAGCGACGTCCGCATCATCGACTCGATCCTGCGCGCGAACACGGCCGCAGGACCGGACGGTGTGGACGGACGAGACCATACGGTCTTCACTCGACCGGATGATGGTCCATCGACGTTTCGTTACTTCTATGCGACGGATGGCACCGATGCTGGTTCTGCGTCCGGCGGCGCGATCCAGCAGAAGTTCGGTCGGCTGGTCTTGGAGCGGAGCACACTCGAATCAAACATCGTGCGCGGCGGCGACGGCGGCAATGGGGGACTCGGA
The DNA here is from genome assembly GCA_945904015.1 of Candidatus Kuenenia stuttgartensis. GTDB lineage: Bacteria > Planctomycetota > Planctomycetia > Planctomycetales > Planctomycetaceae > SXKJ01. The sequence goes on from CAMDPK010000030.1 coordinate 14,058, forward strand.
GGACAGATATACAACGATCCAGAAGGATGGGAGCAAACTTCTGGCGGGAGGGGTGGGGCCGGTGGGACGTCGCACGGTGCTGGGATCTCATCGGACAACGGTGCGGTCACGGTGATCGACTCGGTCATCGCCGATAATCGCAGCGTCGCGGGACAGCCGGGAGAAAACAATTTTACCGATCGGTACGCCAGCGGTACTGGTACAAGCGGATCGATTGCGGACGGAGGCGGCATCTGGATCAGTGGTGGTTCACTGGATGTTTCTCGCAGCCGCATTGTTCGCAACTCGGTTCACGCGGGAGTTGGGGGCGCTGGTGACGCCGGTTCCGACTCTGTATGGATGTGGTTTTCCCCTGACCCTGGTCCCGGTGGTTCGGGGAATACGAGTGGCGACGGCGGATTGGCACGCGGCGGCGCGATCTTCTCAGAGAGTTCGTTCGTGCGGATGACCGAGACCACCGTGTCGGAGAACGTGGCAGTCGGCGGGCAAGGTGGAACCGGAGGGCACGGAGGTGACTCAGAAGCGAAAGCCGGTGGTCGTGGTGGAGCGGGTGGCAACGGCGGGAACGCCATCGGGCCGGCCCTGTATGTCGAGGGCGGCACGGCACGAATCGACCGCTCGACCATTGAAAACAACCAGGGACAACCCGGAACTGGAGGAGTCGCTGGACCTGGAGGCTTTGGGACGAACGACTGGGGTGACGGTCTGCCCGGCGGCAGCGGACGAGTTGGACTCGCTGGGTTGGCGGGAGATGAGTCCTTCGGAATTCTGACCAGTGACTTGGTGACGGTTCGCGCGATCACGACCGTGACATTGCCGGCGAGCGGCGGTCCCTTCGAGTTGGTACGCGACGGTGATGACGTTTTGCTCCGCGATGCAGCTCAAACTGTGCTTGCTCGGACGAGTGCTTTGGACTCGGCTCAACTGCAAATCGTGGGAGGTGCTGGCGACGACATTCTGATCGTAGACCATTCGCACGGTGAGTCCGTGCCGATCGGAGGAATCCGATTTGACGGTGGTCGCGGATCGGATGAACTGCGACTGCGCGGGGCGGCCGAGTCAATCAGCTTCGCGAACCTATCGGACGTTGGATCCGGGGACGTGACGCTACAGGATCGGTTCATCGAGTGGGTGCATGTCACCACAGTCACTGACTCGATGGCGGTCAAGTCTCGCGGATTCGCGTTGACGAGTGGTGACGACAGCGTCGAACTGAGCGACGGACACACCGCCAACGATGGGCTGAACCGACTCCAGGTGAATGGCTCAGTCATTCAATTCGCAAATCCGAGCGAATGGCTGCGTGTGGATGCTGGTGACGGCGCGGATCGTGTGAAGCTGACTTCGGTAGACGTGGGACTGCAAGCAAAGATCGTGGTCGCGGGTGGAGCTGGCGACGATCAATTGATGTCGCTACAGGCAACGGCTTCGATCCGGTTGATGGGCAATGACGGCGACGACTCGATCAAGGCCGGGATGAACGGCGACACGTTGGTTGGTGGAGACGGCAGCGACACGCTCAGCGGTGGGTTGATGACGGACTTGTTGATTGGCGGCGCAGGAGACGACTGGCTGTATGGCGGAGGCGGGAACGATGTGCTTGTCGGCGAGACGGGAAGTGATTTGCTCAGCGGGAACAGCGGATTCGATTCACTGTTCGGCGGTGACGACGACGACACGTTGCGCGGTGGCGAGAAAAACGATTTGCTCGACGGTGGGACAGGATTCGATCAAGTGTTGGAAATCGCGGATGTCAATTTCGTGCTGGCTGCGGGGCGGCTCGATGTTCGTCTGCCCGCCACACGCTCCAAGACGGATCGATCACGCGCGGCCGAGAATGCGGGATCGCCGTTGGAGGTGGGAACGACGAACGTCCTGGCCAACAACATCGACCGACTCATCAGCATCGAGTCGGCTGATTTGCATGGCGGAGTTTCGAGCAATCGGCTGGACGCTTCGAAGTTCGATGGGCCGGTCACTCTGCGTGGTTTCAACGGCGACGACACCCTGATCGGTGGTCGTCACGACGACAACCTTGACGGAGGGATTCACAACGATCAACTCTTCGGTGGCGTAGGCAACGATCTTTTCACCGCCGATGCGGGCGATGATCGACTCGTCGGTGGTAGCGGTATCAATCGACTGCTGGCGGATGGCGATCACGACTGGCGACTGACGGCTCAGCAACTCATTGGGTTGGGGACCGACCGGATCGAAAACATCAACATGGCCGAACTGCGCGGCGGTCCGTCCGCCAATCGCTTGGACGCGATGGAGTTCACTGGTCGGGTCACGCTGATCGGTGGCGGCGGGGAAGACACGCTCGAAGGCGGCCTCCTTGCTGACGTATTGAGCGGAGATGCTGGAGGCAATCGGCTCTGAGACCAAACGGACAACGATTCATTGTCCGGCCGCAACAAGTTCGACAGCCAGATCAGCGATTCGTGACTTGTTCCCGATTTGTCGCCGTCGGCACAGTTTGCCCCGCTTGCGTGACAACTCCAAAACACGCATTTGAATTCCAGGAGAAGCTCGCCAAGTCAGAATGACCGGACCTGGTTGATTCCCGTGTGCCATATTTGGGCACGAGGATTCAAGAAATGTCTGGAGAGGCAATCGCCTGCCGCGTGCATCACGTCGCGTTGCAAACGGCGCATTTGGACCAAGCCGTGAAGTTTTACACCGAGCTGTTCGGTGCCGAACTGCTCTCGCGGCGGCCGTTCAAGCGGCGTGAGATGGCGTGGCTGAAACTCGGAGACATTCGCCTCGAACTGTTCAGCGCTCGCGTGGGCGAGCGGCTGAACGACTGGAACGATTTCATCCCTGGCCCGGTGCATTTGGCGTTCGAGGTCGCTGACCTCGACGCCTTCTTGAATCGAGCCAAGTCCTTGGGAGCACAACTGCATCCGTCGCACCCCGAACCCTTCACACCCCCCGTTCCGGGTGCCGGTCGCATCGCGTACCTGCTCGGTCCGGACGGCGAAGAGGTCGAGGTGCGCGAGCCGGACTGACCTTGAGGACTGTTTCGTAATTCCGATATCAACCCGATCCTTTCCCTTGGCGAGCGGAGGGTGTCAACCCTCCGAGGTGTTGTCTTCACACTCAACTCGGAGGGTTGACACCCTCCGCTCGCCGAATCCACGGAGACTTGCCATGCGAACGATCGTCATCGCGCTGATGTTGGTCACGTCGCTTGCGGCTCTCACCGATCAAGCGACCGCTCAGTCTCGCACCGAAAAATTTCCGTACGACGCGATCATCGCGGACGATGAGGTCTACGCGCGTAGCGGGCCGGGCAACAAGCCGTACTATCCGACCGCTCGGCTGCGAAAGGGCGATCACGTCACGGTCATCCGGCACGATCCGGGGGGCTGGTACATGATCGAGCCGCCGCCGGGCAGCTTCGCGTGGGTGCGGCAAGAGTTCGTGAAGCGTCAAGACGACCGCGGCGTCATCGCGGGCGACAGCCAAATCGTAGCTTGGGTCGGCACCTCGTTCGGCGACGATCACTACGTCGAGCAACGTCGGCTGCAACCCGGTGAAGAGGTCGAGATCATCGGCGAGAAGTCTCTGAAGGACGAACGAGGTGAGGTGATCTACCTGCGCATCAAATCTCCGAAAGGTCACTTCCGCTGGATTCCAGGAGCGAAGATCGTCACGTCCGACAAGCAATTGGCGGCCGCGAACGCGCGTGCTCGCGGTGACGATCCGTTCGTCGGCGAGTCCAAGGCCGCACCGATCGACATGGCCAGCCACCAGCCGAGCGAAGACGGCTCAGTCGCGACCGACGGCAAAAGCGTCCCGGCTCCCAAAGACCCCGGACGTCGTCCGGCTCCGACTCCGAAAGACCTCGACGACGAATCACCGCTGTCGCGATCCGCCGTACCGTTCGCATCATCGAGCGGCGGCGACGCACAACAGCGGCTCGCAGCCGTCGACCAGCACTTGCAAGAGATGCTCAAACGCGAGACACGCGATTGGGACTTCTCGGCAATCGAAGCCGAACTGCAAGACCTGCAAACGAACTCTGCCACCTCGACGGCGGCGGCTCGGCGGCTCGCGTCGCTCAACAAATACAAACAAGTCAAAGCCGACTCCGACGAGTTCGCTCGCCTGATGGACGAGACGAATCGCCGCGACGCCGAACTCGCGGCGGCTCAGCGAGCGCGGCTGGTTCCGGGAACGATTGCTCCGGCAGCGCGAGCGCAAACTTCAGCGCCATCGAACAACATCAAGCAAGCGCCGCTCACCAATCCGAATAGTCAGAACCGCTCGGCCCCTCCGGGACGTTCGCCTGCTCCGGCGATTCAAACTCGCCCCGCCCCGGCGAAAGGCCGCTTCGGCGGAGCCGGCATCATTCAACGTTCAGGAGCAAATCAGCCCGGCCTGCCCAAGCATGTCCTCGTGCATCCCAACGGCCAACGCTTGGCGTACCTGCAAGGCGAAGGAGTCGATCTCGACAAGTACCTCGGCGAGTCGATGGGCCTCGAAGGCGAACGCTACTTCCGTCAAGACCTGAAGTCCGACTACATGGTCGTGAAGTCGCTGCAACCGGTGAAGCTCAAGCCGTGAGTATCCGTAGACCGGACGCCTACGTCCGGTTCCGCCAAAGGCGGACTCGGACGTAGGCGTCCGAGCAACTGCAGCGTCATGTCCTCGGTGTCTGCAATTGCAGCGAGAAGCTGCGGGTCTGTTGGCCCATGTTCGATCCCGTCAGATCGAAGACTGGCCGGTCGAGTGTTCGGCTCAGCAGCCACGTCATCAGCTTCGCGCACAGCACCATCGACGGGACCGTCCATTCGAGGTGGTCATCGCCCATCAGGAAGAAAACCGTCAGCACGGCATATCCCAGAAACAGCACGATCGTGGTGGCATAAAAACCAACCGTGCGGAAAAACGAGCCTGACAGTTGCCAGCCGATGAACCACCACGACTGCGCCACGAACAACGCGAACGCGATCTTGCCCAGCACTTTGAACATCGGCCATAGCGCGACTCCCGTCGCCCACGCGATCCCGATGAAGATCGGAGCGCTCACGATCAGCATGACGATCAGCTTCAGCAAGATCACTCGCTGACGCAGAGCCGACAGCTCGCGCGAACTGACCGGCAGATGCGCGAACAGCGGCACACCTTTGTTCGCCGAGTTCAACCAGATCAACCCCGGCCAGCCGACGAAGATTGTCCAAAACGTCGTCACTGCGGTCATGATCATCAACCCAAAGCTGACGACACCCAGAGGCACCATGACCCACGGTGGCGGAACCGGGCCGCCTCGCAGCAGACCGCCACAACCAAACCAGATCGCGGCGAACCACGAGCAAACCCACCACGCCGTCACCGCCCGCGTCCAATACCGACCATCGAACAACAGCCAATGCGTCAGCGTCCGTTCTCGGTCGAAGAAACTCAACCGCAAGACTTTCTCCAACCAACCGAGCCGCTCGTCGTCGAGCGGTTGCAGAAACTCCGCGCGCAGCACTTCACGTCGAGCCTCGTCCGCCGATAGCGGTTCATCGCTGGTTTCCAGCTTCACCAAGTCCACCAACTGGCCCTGATTCTGGCCGCTGAGAGCAGCCTCCCACTTCGACAGCACGCGCGGTTCCGGAAGTTTGGTCGGCCCCCAAATGGACTCACGCTCAAACAACGGCAGCAGCGTTGAACCGCCGCCCGACTTGCCGAATTCACGGATCGAACAGCCTCGAATCAGGACGATCGCCGCCACCAATCCCGCGACCGTCCAGGCACCAGTCGCGGCCAGCAACCAAACCGCGCGCGCGGTGTCGGCTTGCAGCACCGACTCGAACGCCGCCAGCGGCCAACCGGTCGGCCACCACAACAAGCGACGGCCCACGAACGCGAAGCCGCCTCCCGGAAGAAATTGAATCGGCGTGATCCACACCAACGTCAGGACGACCAATCCTTTGGCAATCAAGACCACTCGCAACGGACTGTAGAACCAATGCCCCAACATCGCCGCGAACAGCAGCGTCGTCGCCAGCAACGTCGCGAGGTTCGCCGCGCCAAGCACGGCTCCCCACGTCATCGCCGGTCCCCAGCCGATGCCCGCCTTGTTCAGCACGATCGCATGAAACACCGCCAGCGGCGCGGAGAACACGAACGCAAATACGACTCGCCACAGCATCCAATGCCGAGCCAACAGTTGGTCGCCGAACGGCTGAGCCTGCAAGATCGTCCACAGCCCATCAGTTCGTCCGGCCGCACGCCAGATTCCGGCGAACAAATAGCCCGTGAGCAGAATCCCGGCGGAGACCAGCGCCAGGCCCTCGGAGATCAAACCACCGGGAAACTGCGCGGCGTTCGCCATTTGCACCGCGACGGAAAAGACGGGCACGGGCAGAGCGAATCCCGCCAACAACAGCACGAACATCTCCAGCCAACGCCCCCAGCGCCGGCGGTAGTATTCGGCGAATAGCTTCGGCCGCTTGGCCAGCCGCTCGCGAGCGACTCGCCACACACGGGCCTCGAATTCCGTCGCGCGGAGACTCATGGTTCGGCGGTCTCTCGCAGTTGAGCGAACAAGTCTTCCAACACCGCGCCGGGCGCGGCATCGCTCGATTCGCTGAGATTGAACATCGTGTCGAAGGCGTGCAGCTTGCCGCCGTTGATGACGCAGACGCGGTCGGAAAACGACTCCGCCAGCTCCAGCAACTGCGTCGAGTAAATCACAATCCGTCCGCGCCGCGCCGCATCGCGAGCCAAACGCCGGAACGTCGACAACCCCAGCGGGTCCATCCCGGACGCGAACGGCTCGTCGAACAGCCACAGTTCCGGATCTGCCACGAGCATCGCGATCAACGCGACCTTGTACTGCTGCCCGCGCGATAATCTCGCCACCGACGACTTGATCAGCGGCAGCAAGTCGAAGTCTTCGAGCAACTCGACCACTCGCTGTTCGGTGCCGGGTTCTGTCTTCTCGTAGGCTTTGGCGACCAAGCCGATGTGCTGCAACACCGACATGCGCGGATAAAAGAACGGAAAGTCCGGGAGAAAGTGCAGCCGCTTGCGGAGATCCGTCCGACTCCGCCGGAACACTTCGCCGTCGAACAGCACCTCGCCGTGATCAGGCACGCTGATGCCGCTCAGGCAGCGCAGCAGCGTCGTCTTGCCCGCACCATTCACCCCCAACAGCGAGATGATCTGCCCCGGCTCGATGTCGAGCGTCACGTCTTCCAGCGCGTGGACTCGGCCATACGACTTGCTAACGTTTCGCAATTCAATCTTCATGGCGGCATGTTGGCCCACCGCGTTGAGCCTTTCCAGCCTGCGACACTTTGGGGAGTGGAGAAAGTGGGTTCGATCTCATGAACGTAGCTGCCTCGCTCCCGCGAGGCAGAGCCACTGAGATCGGCTTGAATTCACCGAATCGATTCCCATTTGCTCCGCCTCGCGGGAGCGAGGCGGCTACGTTCACAGAATCGTTGCCGTATTCCACTTCTGGAGCTGTGATGTCCCGTACTTGGTTTCGATCCGCAACGACATTTCTGGCCTGCTTGGCCATCGCAGCGGTGTCACTCGGTGATCCGCCGCAGCCCGAAGACATTGCCTTTCAAGCCGATTGCGACCAAACGGAACAGCGCTTCGTACAGATCCTGCCGGCCGACTTTCAGTCCGACCAAACTCTCGACGTGTTGATCGCGCTGCATGGCCACGGCTCCGACCGCTGGCAGTTTGTGCGAGACGCCCGCGATGAATGCCGAGCCGCACGCGACGTCGCCGCCAAGTATCGCATGATCTACATCTCGCCCGACTACCGAGCCAAGACCTCCTGGATGGGACCGAAGGCGGAAGCCGATCTGGTCCAGATCATTCGCGACCTCAAAAAGCGTCACCGCGTCGGCCGAGTCTTCGTGACCGGCGGCTCGATGGGCGGCACCGCCGCGCTGACATTCGCCGCGCTGCATCCCGACTTGATTGCCGGCGTGGCCTCAATGAACGGCACCGCGAATCTGTTGGAGTACGCCAATTTCCAAGACGCGATCTCTGCATCATTCGGCGGCGCGAAGGCTGCGATCCCTGACGAGTACAAGAAACGCAGCGCCGAATACTGGCCGGAGAAATTCACGATGCCCGTCGGCATCACCACCGGCGGACAGGACACACTCGTCCCGCCGCACAGCGTCGAGCGTTTGGCCGGCGTGCTCAAACAGCTCAATCGCCAAGTCCTGCTGATCCGCCGCGACTCGACCGGCCATCAGACGAATTACGAAGACGGCGTCGCGATTCTGGAGTTCGTGATCCAACAAGCCAAACCGTTCGACGCCGCCAAGTGATGCCGCGCGTCGCCCCAATTCTCTGGAAAGCAGCCCGATGCGCATCGCGTTGATTGGATCGAATGGTCAACTCGGCAGCGACCTGCTCCCGCGCTTGCAGACCGCCGGACACGACGTCGTCCCATTGAGACACGCCGACATCGAGATCACCGATAAGGACAACGTCGCGGCAGTCCTCGAGCCGCTGCGACCGGACTTGGTCCTCAACACAGCCGCCTACAACTTGGTCGACAAGGCCGAAGACGAACTCATCGCTGCGATGACGGTTAACGGGACTGGCCCGCTTGTCCTCGCCGAACTTTGCGAGACCCACAACTGGCGGCTGATGCACATCAGCACGGACTTCGTTTTCGGTTGGTCACCCGTGCCAACCTCTCGAGCTTGGACAGAACTCGACCGCGCATATTCGGGCGGGCGATATGCCATCACCAAAAGGACCGGAGAGCAATTCGTCCAGGAAAGATGCTCGCAACACTTCGTCGTGCGGACCTGCGGGCTGTACGGACTCGCGGCGCTGCGCGATGGCGGCAAAGGAAACTTCGTCGAGACGATGCTGCGACTCGGCCGCGAGCGCAAACAACTTCGCGTCGTCGATGATCAACGCTGCACGCCAACTTCGACTGCTGATCTCGCCGATGCCCTCGTGAAGCTGATCGCGACCGATGCTTTCGGGCTGTACCACGCGACGAACTCCGGCAGCATGACGTGGTGCGAGTTCGCGCGGGAGATTTTTCGGCTGGCGAAGCTGGATGTCGAAGTCATCCCGATCACGACGGCGGAGTTCGGGGCGAAGGCGATGCGTCCGGCGTACAGCGTGCTCGATTGCAGCAAACTCTCGTCCGTCATCGGTGGCCCGTTGCCAGATTGGCACGACGCGCTCGCGAGGTACTTGGCCAGCCGCCCGGCATAGCTCAGACGCTCGCCCGGCTTGCCCAGATTCACACTCCTCGCTGTCTTCACACGCCGCACCGCTTGGTTCGCAAAACTCCTCTCCGCGCACTTGCCCAAGGGTCTTACGATCCCGCGCGACTCGCACTCCGATTGGAGTTTCGGAACTCGCAAGACGATGGAACTAGTCAGAGGCGAAAGGATTCGCCGCTGCGACGGCTGCGTTCGAAATGGCTGCAACAAACTCGGGGAAGGGATTCCCAAATGGACCGACGGAATTTTCTAAGTCTGGGATTCACGATGCTCGCCAGCGGCACCGCCAGCTTGGCGGGATGTCGCGGCTATCAGCACGTGCATGTGCTGAAGGACAACGATAAAGACCTCGTCGGCAGTCACGCTGCCGGAGCCGAAACCTATCAGCGGCTAATCGACGAGTCGGTCGCCAAGCTGTTGGGTCGTGGATGCGAGCCAGTTGAAATTCAACCTGCCGGCATGGTCATCGGCGAAAAGAAACGCATCTGTTTCATCGGTGTCGAGAACTGCACCGCCGAGGAGATTGGTGATTTCAAAGAACAAATCTACGAGCTGATCGACTCGGCGATCAACGAGTCTCAGCAGTACCACGAAATCAGCCGCCGCGTGGTCGATGCCGGCTTGAAGCAATTGCGGCTGCCACCCGATCAACTCTTCATCAAAGAGAACCAACGCAACTTCCAAGTGGTCATGGAAGAGATGAAGCAGCCCTTCGACTTCCTGCTGTTCGCGAAGCTGACCTCCGGCACGACTCAGCAGAACAAAGACTACCAACGCGATTACCTGCTGACGCTAGAGCTGGTCAACATCCACAACGGCGATCCGATCAAAGAGTCCGCCAAGCTCCGCAAGGGCTACCACAAATCGTGGTTCGGCAAGATGTTCAAGTACTAGGCGTGAGGTTGGAGATTTGAAATCTCAAATCTGAAATGAACCGACGGGTTGCACTTCATTGGTCATTGGTCATTGGTCGTTGGTCATTGGCCAGCCTGCTCCTGTGTTTGATGTTGCTGATTGCCAGTGGTTGTTCGAGCTACGCCGACCGTCTGCGCGACGTGCGCACCGAGTTTCATTCTGGCAATCTCGTCGCGGCCGAAAAGTTCGTCGACAAAGAACTGCCCAAGAAGCGTCGGGCCAAAGAAGCGGACGTTCTCAAGCTCGAACGAGCGATGATCGAGCTGTCATCCGGAAAACCCGCCATCGCCGAGCGGACGTTGCGCGAGGTCCGCGACCGCTTCGACTTCCTCGAACAGAAAGACCTCGCTGAAGGAGCCGCGTCGTATCTCACCGACGATACGCACCGCGCGTACTCCGGCGAGGATTACGAGAAAGTGCTGATCCGAGCGTTCCTCGCACTGAGCAACTTGATGCACGACGGTGGAGACGCGAATGCCTATGCCCTGCAAGTCAACGACAAGCAGCGACAGATCATTGAGGCGGCTGGCAACGACGCCGAAAAGAATCCGAAGCTCGGCTACAAGCAAGTCGCGTTGGGAACGTACGTCAGCGGAATGCTCCGCGAGGCGACGCATCGCGATTACGACGACGCGAAACGGTCGATCCAACTTGTCGCCAACTGGGAACCGGAGTTCGCCTCCGCCAAGCAAGACCTCGAACGAGTCACCAACGGCCGACATTCTGCTCCGGGCAACGGTGTGCTCTACGTTTTCACGCTCGTCGGCCGCGGACCGTACAAAGAGGAACGCTACGAACAGCCAACTCAAGCCGCGATGCTGATTGTCGATCACATTCTGTCGGCGATCGGCAAGCACACCGTCACGCCGACGTTCGCACCGGTGAAAGTCCCGGTCGTCGTCGTGCCGCCGAACCGCGTGCAATCGGTCAGCGTGTCCATCGACGGCAAACCGGCTGGCTTGACGGAAACGATCACCGACGTCGGTGAGCTAGCGACTCAGCAATACGCCGCGATCTTCCCGCACGTCCTCGCGCGGACGGTCGTGCGCCGGAGCATCAAGAAGGGATCGCTGTACGCCGCGAAAGAACTCGGACAAGTTCAGAATCCGCTGGGCGAACTTGCCATCGACGCCGTCGGAGTCGCGTGGGAAGCAACCGAGAACGCTGACACGCGCTGCTGGGGCCTGTTGCCGAACAAGATCCAAGTCCGCCGCATCGAGTTGCCGGCCGGAACGCACCAACTTTCATTGCAACCCGCTAGCGCGTCCGGCCAGCCACTCGGAGAAACGCATCAAACCGAACTGCGAATCGTCGATGGCGGCAACGCGTATGTGCTCGCGAACTTTCCGAGCACCACACTGGTCGGCAAATTACTCGTGAGCCAAGAGGCTCGTCCTGAGTCGCTGCCAGACGAGTACAACCTCGGCGCGAGAAACTGCTTGACGCCACCTTTCAAGCCGGCGGATTTTCCGGAGCCTCCACCGGAAGTGGCTCCGTAATGGCGGGTTGAGCCGCATCCAAAGCCTCACTGTAGCCCGACCCCTCGTGGGTCGGGTGATTCACCTCGGCCGAATCCTCCAGGCCACAAGGGCCTGGGCTACAGGATGTCAGCGTCCCCGCTTCGCCTCGCGTGAGACGTTCCCAGTCGATGGACGAATTCACATCCAGTCGCGGCAGGTCGGAGCGGATCGCTTCGACGTACTTCTGAGCGGCTCCGGTATTGAAGATCACGACTCGCTCGTTGGGACGAATCCAGCCGCGAGCGGTCAGCGACTCCAAAGCGCCGACGCACGCCGCGGTCTCTGGACAGACGGCGATCCCTTCCAGGCGACAGGTCAGTTCGAGCCACTCGCGGATGCGTGACTCGTCGACCGACACTGCCAGTCCTTTGCTGGCTCGGACGGCGTCCAAGATCATGAAGTCGCCAACCGCGACCGGGACACGAATGCCGCTGGCGATCGTTGCCGCGTTCGCGAATGGCTCGGCAAAGCGTTCCCCCTTGTCGAAGGCCGTTACGATCGGAGCACAGCCGGTCGATTGCACCGAGACCATGCGCGGCATCTTCTTGCTTTCGAGCAATCCGAGTTCGCGGAGTTCCTCGAACGCTTTCCACATGCCGATCAGGCCGGTGCCGCCGCCTGTTGGGTACAGGATCACGTCGGGCAACTTCCAATCGAACTGCTCGGCGAGTTCCAGGCCCATCGTCTTTTTGCCTTCGATGCGATACGGCTCCTTGAGCGTCGAGAGGTCGAACCAGCCCATCGCCTCTTTGCCCTGCCGCACGATCTTGCCGCAGTCGTTGATCAGCCCGTTGACGAGGAACGTCTTCGCGCCGGCGAGCTGGCATTCGTACTGATTGATAACCGGCGTGTCTTCCGGCATGAACACGAAGCATTCCATCCCGGCTCGCGCGGCGTACGCAGCGGCGGCTCCGCCTGCGTTGCCGGCCGACGGCAGAGCGACGCGCTTCACGCGGAAGTGCTTCGCCATCGTGATCGCCATCGCCAAGCCGCGGCTCTTGAAGCTGCCCGTCGGCAAGTGCGATTCGTCTTTGACCCAGACGTCACGCAACCCGAATTCGCTCGCGAGCCGTTCACATTCGAGAATCGGCGTCATCCCCTCACCCAGCGAGACCGGTCGCACACCGTTCGGCAGCGGCAGCAGTTCGCGGTAGCGCCACATGGTCGGCTCGCGATCTCGGAGCTTCGCTTTCTCAAACCAGCGGCCGACGGCGTTGAGGTTGTACCGCACCCACAACGGCCGGTCGGCGTGCATCGTTTGCAGTTGATTCGCCGGCAACTGCGTGCCGTCAATTGCGCTTTCCAGATGTGAAACGAACAAGATGAGGACTCCTGAGTTGTTGATTTTTGAAACTCGTTCCCACGCTCTGCGTGGGAACGCCTGCCTTGACGCTCTGCGTCGCGTTGCACGCACGGGACGCGGAGCGTCGGAGACTACGTTCCCACGCAGAGCGTGGGAACGAGTAGGCTCATCCAGCCAGTTCTGGAATCGCGTCACCATGATCGACGATCGGAACCGGCCGGCCGGCGAAGTTGGTGACGGCCGCGTTTTTGTAGTCGATGCCCAGATGCCGATAGATCGTGGCCAGAAAATCGCCGGGGCCGACTCGGCGTTCGACGGGGCCTTCACCGCGCTTGTCGGTCGCGCCGATGACTTGTCCGGTGCGGATGCCTCCGCCCGCGAAGAGCATCGAGTTGGCTTGTGGCCAGTGATCGCGACCCGGCTGAACTGTTCCGGCCGGAGCACTCGCGACTCCCTCACCGCTGCTGGCGACGTAGCTGATGCGCGGAGTGCGGCCGAACTCACCCGTGACGACAACGAGCACTCGTTGGTCGAGGCCGCGAGCGTAGATGTCTTCGATCAATGCCGAGACCGCTTGATCGAGCGTCGGCAATCGAAACTTGAGCGCGTCGAAGACGTGTTGATTGACGGCGTGGTCGTCCCAGTTCTGAACTCGGCCGCACATCGGGCCGTCGAACTCGGTGGCGACGATGTCCACACCCGCTTCGACCAATCGCCGAGCCATCAGGCATTGCTGGCCCCATTGATTGCGGCCGTAGCGGTCCCGAATCGCGTCCGGTTCCTGTGAGAGATCAAACGCTCGGCGAGCGGTCGGATTCGTCAGCAGATCGAGCGCTTGCTGGTCGATGCGATCGACGGCGGACATCACTCCCGATTGGTCGGCGACGCGAGGCAGACGATCGAGGCTCGCCTTCAAAGCGCTGCGAGCGTTGAGCACCTGCAACTGCCGTTCGTCCTTGAGTCCGACGTTCGGGACGGCAAACGTCGGTGAACTCGGATCACCGAAAACTTTGAACGGTTCGGCCGACGGGCCCAGGTACGTCGAGCCGGCGATCGTGAAGCTGTCGTAGTTGTCGATCGGATTGACCGCGACGTAATTCGGGATGCTCCGCCGCGAGTCGCGCCGCAGATGACTGGCGATCGACATCCAATCGGGCAGCTCCGGCTTGAGCTTGTCCTGCGGATCGGGATCACCGGCGAGCACCTGCAACGACCCGCCCGGATGCCCACCTCCCGTGTGAGCCATCGACCTCAGCAGCGCGTACTTGTCCGCGATCTTCGCCAGACGCGGCAGCAGTTCGCAGATTTGAATGCCGGGGACGTTCGTGTCGATCGGTTGATACGGCCCGCGAAAATCCGACGAGGCCAGCGGCTTGCAGTCGAAGGTTTCGAGATGACTCGCGCCGCCACGCAGCCAGACCAAGATGATCGCTGTGCGTTCGGATGTTGGCTTCGCCGGAGTCTCGGCCGCACCGCTCCGCAGTTGCAGCAGTTGGCCGAGCGTCAGGCTGCTGAATCCGGTCAGGCCGATGCGCAGGAGCTCTCGGCGTTCCAATTCAGTGCGGGGCGATCGGGTCATGGGTTGGCTCGTGAGGCAGGCGGGTGGGCGGATTCGAGGGGGTCATGCTACCACGAGTGTAGCTCGGACGCCTACGTCCGAGCAGACCCGGACGTAGGCGTCCGGGCTACTACAAGAATGCCCTCTGCGAACGTACCATCCCGCCGCAATCTTCCTCGTTCAGGAGGTTTCTTCATGTTGCCCACGATGTTCCTGATGGTGGCTCTACTGGGAGCAGACGCTCCCGCATCGACTCCCGCCGACAAAGCCTTTCACGCAGCGGCCGACGAGTTTCTCGCCGGCCAATTCGCCTTCCGCCCGCACAGTGCGTTGGAGTTGGGCGTTCACGAGTACGACGGCAAATTGGCGGACTACGGCAAGGAGTCACTCGCTCGCGAACTGGACCGGCTGAAGAAATTCGAGGAACGATTTGCGAAGTGGCCGGTCGATGAACTCAGCCCCGCAGCGCGAGCCGATCACGCCGTGCTGTTGGCTGGACTTCGCAAATCGAAATTCGAGTTCGATGGTGCCGAGTCGTTCCAGAAGAACCCGATCACCTATTTGCTGGCCGTGCAGATCGACAACTATCTGCTACGCGAGTACTCACCGCTGGCCGATCGCGTCCGCTCGATCATCGCGGTCGAAAAGCAACTCCCACGACTGCTGGCCTCGGCGAGAACCAACTTGCAACCGGTGCTCGGAAGACCAATCGTCGAGACTGCGATCAAAGTCGCCAATGGCGGAGCCAATTTCTTGAAAGACGACCTGCCCAAAGCGATCGCGGACTTGAAGGACGATGCACTGCGAGCCGAATTGAAACTCGCGAACGACATCGCGATCGCCGAATTGCGTGGCTACGCGAAGTGGCTGGAGACCGAACGGCTGCCGAAATCCGATCACCGCTTCGGAATCGGCAAAGAAGATTACGCCCGGATGCTGCGCGAATTGGAGCTCGTCACGCAGTCACCGGAAGCGATTTTGGAACTCGGCATGAAGGAACTGCGGCGCGAACAAGCGGTCTTCGCAGAGACCGCCAAGATGATCAATCCGACGAAACCGGCCATCGAGGTCTTCACCGCGATTCAGGAGGATCACCCGACGGCCGAAGGTTTGATTCCCGACACGGCTCGCGGTCTCGAAGCCATCCGCCAATTCGTGATCGACAAAAAAATCGCGTCGATGCCGTCCGACGTCCGCTGCAAAGTCGATGAGACGCCGCCGTTCCGCCGCGCGACCAGCTTCGCGTCGATGGACGCCCCCGGCCCGTTCGAGAAGGGTTCGACCGACGCGTTTTACTACGTCACCCCGGTCGATGCGGCGTGGACAACGACTCAAAAGAACGAATGGCTGACCGCGTTCAACTACTACACGACCGATGTCGTCTCGATCCACGAAGCGTATCCGGGCCACTATCAGCAACACTTGCACTTCAATGCCTCGCCGCTGAGTCGGACTCGAAAGTGTTTCTCAAGTTATGCCTTCGTCGAGGGCTGGGCACACTACACCGAGCAGATGCTGCTCGACGAAGGTTTTCCCGGCACTGGCGACCGCCTGCGGACGGCGAAGTATCGACTCGCTCAATCCGACGAAGCGTTGCTGAGACTCTGCCGCCTGTGCTGCTCGATCAAGATGCACTGCGACGACATGACCGTCGATGAGGCCACGAAATTCTTCCAAGACAACTGCTACTACCTGGAGCAACCCGCTCGGCAAGAGGCGGTGCGCGGCACCTACGATCCGGGCTATCTGCACTACACGCTCGGCAAGCTGATGATCCTGAAACTCCGCCGCGACTGGCAGCAGCAAGAGGGAACGGCGTACTCGCTGCAACGCTTCCACGACACGATGCTGCACCACGGCTCCCCGCCTCTGCCGCTGTTGCGTCAAATCATGCTGAAAGACCGCAAGTCGTGGGACCAGGCTCTGTGAGCGACGTGCTCACGGTCGAGCCGGTTCGAGCCGGGAATATCCGCAGGGAGCCGACTTGCTCTTGAAACGATCTCGGCCGTCAGCGATCGGTTCGAGCCAATGGGCGACGTTGTTCTCGCCGCCCGCGATCGTGAATGCCGCTTTGACCATATCGGCGGGCATCCGCGGTGAAATTTTCCTCACTGCTCCGTCGAGAGTCGCACCGGCCGGTGGCTCCAGCCAACTGCTGACTCCGTTCGGATCGCTGATCGTGAAGCTCATCGAGTCAAACACCAGATCACGCGGCTCCATCCAATGCACTTCGGCGTCGACGTTCTCGACGATGAACAGCGTGTTGGCGGTGCCATCCTTGATGTCACTTTCGCGCAGTGTGTGGCTGATAGGCGAGGCGGTCTCTTCGCCGATGACTCGCAGATAGTTGGTTGTCACGTTGCCCGGCTTCGCACAGCCGGTCATTGCATAGATTCCGGGCATCTGGTCGGCGAGCCGACTGTTGTTCGGCCCATTCCACGGCTCGTCGAAGCGGTACTGCTTGTAAACCTCGTGGCAGTCCAGAAACGGCAACAACAAGACGCGCCAACTGTGCATCGGCTTACCGTCCAAGTCAGCGAGGAACGGCGGCGGGTAGCATTTGTAGGTGTCGTGATAGTTGGCGACCGCCAACGCAAGCTGTTTGAGGTTTCACTTGTCCTGCGACTTCCTCGCGGCGTTCTGAGCCTGTTGGATCGCAGGCACCAAGATGGCGACGGAGGCCACCGTCAACACCGAGAAACTTCCCAGCAGCCACCGGCACCAACGCGGAATGCGAAACATGACACACCTCCCGATCGCGACTATCTCGCTTTTGCGTCGGCATCATCCCAGAAGAAGCCGTCCGGTTGGACTCGAAATCGGCGCGCGGCCGATTGCTTCGCGAAGACTTCCTGGGTAGCTCGAAACTGTTTGAGCAAGTCGTCGCCGTGAATCGTCTGTCCGCCGCCGGTGACTCCTCCCACGATCGTGACTCGGCGAGGAGCAATCAGACCGGCGATGTGCGTGAAGTCGCCGACGTCTCGCAGAATTCCGGGGACCATCAAACCGAGACGTTGATTGCGGTACGGCTCGTCGGTGACGTAGCTGGCCAACGAGTTGATCGTCACTGCGTGGGTGATTCGTTCGTCGAGCGCGGCCGCGCACAGAGCGACCGATCCGGCCGTACCGTTGCCGACCACCATGACGTCAGGCGGCAGTTTTGTGAACCGGCCAGAAAGCACATCGAGTGTGCGGCGGACATCCCACGTCCATTGGCCGAGCAGCGGGCGACCGATCCACAGCGACCATTCGGCCGAGTTGTGATCGGGAGCGTTGCCGATCTTGTCGCTCGGCAGCGCGAGCCGCCCGGTGGCTCGCAGTTCGGAGACGGCGACGGCCCAGCCATCGGCGAGCAACTTGTTCGCAAGATCGCTGCCCAGCGTCTTGTCTGAACTCTGTTCGAGATCCAACAGGACGGCCAATCGTTTGATCTTCGGTGGGGACTCCTCCGGCAAGCCGCGCAGTTTGACCAAGAGGCTGATGCCAGGCTCACTTTCAAAGCTCAGAGTCACCGTCTCGCCTTCCGTGAGTTCAGGGCCGCTCGCCGTCTTGGTTGCTCTTGGAGTTGCTCCGCCAAGCACCGCGTCGAGGGCCTTGAGTCTCGCTGCTTTTTCGGCCTTCCAAGCATCGAGGCTGTCGGGAGTCTTTCGGTTCTCCAAGAGTCTGCGAGCCTCGACCCCAGCGAAGCGTGGAATCGTCAGGTAGTCATCCGGTCGCGATTCTCCGGGGAAACAGCGCAGCGATTCGGGTTCTTCGGTTTTGATTTTGGGATCGGGTAGCGGCGAGCCGTCGCCGGTTCCTTTGAGGTGTCGTGTCATCCAGCCGTACATGGCTTCGCGCATCGCCTGGTTGTAGTCGTGTCCCGATTCGATGATCGTGTGTTTGACTCCTTCCGGTTTGCCGAGCAACTTCGCGACCGACTCGACACGAGCGAACGTTTTCTTTGCTTCGCCGACCGAGAACTGGAAAGCGTCACGAGTCGCGCTGGTGATCATCGCTCCGCGACCGGCGGCGAGTCCGAGCACGTCTCCCTCTTCGGTGAATCGCACGGCACCCGGCACGACCTCGCACATGCAGCAGGCGGCTCCGAGGTAGGCGTCATAGGTGCCGACCGAGCAGGTCGGGACCACGCACCCGAATCGCTCGTCAAATGCGCCGGCGTACATCGTTTGATTGCCGCCGCCGCTGGCTCCGGTGATGCCGATGTGCTTGCCGTCCACCTCGGAGCGAGTCTGCAAGTAATCGACCGCTCGCATGTTTTCGTAGACCTGCAATCCGGAGAGCGGCAGGCCGATGGGGAACAGCGTCGCGCCGGTCATCTCACCGTGATACTCGCCGAGTTTTTCATTGATGCCGCGTTCGCCGGCCCCGAACGCATCGACGGCCAGCACGAAGAAGCCGTGCTTCACCGAGCCGATACAGCGCGACTGCACAACGCGATCTTGTTTCGCTCCTGCCCAGTGCCCGTGAACGTGCAAAATCGCCGGCACCTTTTCGGTCTTGGATTTATCGGGGACGTAGGCATTCGCCGTCATCCAGACGCCGGGCCGCGTTTGGAAAACGAGCTTCTCGACGCGGTAGCCGTCACGCTGAATCTCACCGAGCTTTCGCGGAGCGAGTTCGCACGGCGTCTCCGGGAATCCGCCCCAGGCTTTCAGGAGATTTTCGCGGAGCTTCGTACGCCGCTGCTGCCACTCGTTTGCGTCGGTGGGAGGCTGATCATTCGCCCGCAACGTGGCGGCTTGCGACTTGATGAAAACCAGGAACTCTTTCCCTTTTTCCGGCACCGGATCGGCGGCCGAAACAAAACTGACTCCGAAACTGACGACGAACGCTGCAAAACTCAATTCCAGTCGCATGATGTTTCTCACGATTCAGTTCGAGACGGTTCATCTTCCGTGGCAAATGCAGCTCGGAACAGCCCGATGCAGATTGCCAACACAGCGGGCAGCACGATGTAGAAGTAGTTGATTGTGAGGTCAGACACCGTGATGAGAAGAACTTGCCATTCAGGCAACGGGGTTCCTAAACCGAGTACTCTTCCTTTGAACCGCGGCACCCAAAAGTACAACGCCAACGATGCCGTCAGAAGTGTGACACTCAGTGCCGCAAGAACTATTGAAATCAGCAAGCGCATGATCGTTCTCGTGTTTGATTCGAGGACTGGCGACTCCGAAGACGTTGGCGGGGCCAGATCGTATCGAGCTTCGATTTCGATCGCGAACGCCCGCCGAGTTCCTTCTCGACGGCGAACACGATCATCATCATGCGTTCGAAGAATCATGTGATGGAGCGGGCGACTCGCCTGCCCGGATTGGAAGTTCACGGGGAGTTGTTATGTCTTCGGAAGTCTGTTGTGGCGGACTGAACGTCGAGTCCGCGGTGCGTGAGCGGTACAGCGCGGCGGCGAATCAGGCCGAGGCGGCGCTCTGTTGTCCGGTCAGCTATGACCGGAAGTTCTTGGAGATCATCCCGCCGGAGATTCTGGAACGAGATTACGGCTGCGGCGATCCGTCGAAGCATGTGCGAGCCGGCGAGACGGTGCTCGATCTCGGCTCTGGCGGCGGCAAGATTTGTTACATCGCGGCCCAAGTCGTCGGAGCCTCCGGCCGAATCATCGGCGTCGATTGCAATGACGAGATGCTGAATCTGGCTCGCGAGTATCAAGGCGTGGTCGGCGACCGGCTCGGCTTTCACAACGTCGAGTTTCGCAAAGGGAAGATTCAAGACCTGCGGCTCGATCTCGAACGCTTTGAGACGTTTCTGGTCGAGAATCCCGTTCGATCCAGCAGCGACTGGCTGCGGGCGGAGGAGCACGCGAACTCGTTGCGAGTTTCAGCATCGCTCGTTGCGGACGATTCCATCGACGTCGTCGTTTCCAATTGCGTGCTGAATCTGGTGCGGAGCGAAGATCGAAAGCAGCTCTTCGCGGAACTCTTGCGCGTGCTGAAACCCGGCGGCCGAGCGGTCATCAGCGACATCGTCAGCAGCGACGACGTGCCGCTCGAACTGCAAGCGGACGCGAAACTGTGGAGCGGCTGCATCAGCGGCGCGTTTCGCGAGGACCGATTTCTCGAAGCGTTCGAGTCGGCGGGGTTTCACGGTGTCGAGATTCTCGAACGGCAATCGGAACCGTGGACAACTGTTGGGCCGCTCGAATTTCGCAGCCTGACGGTGCGCGCCTTCAAGCCACAGCCGGACGGCGAGAGTGACTTCCGTCACGCGGTCGTGTATCGCGGGCCGTGGAAGAGCGTGACGACTGACTTCCGACAGCAACTGGCTCGCGGCGAGCGTGTCGATGTCCGCGAGGCTGAGTTCGCGATGCTCGCACAGCCGCCGTATCGCGATCAACTCGTGTTGCTGCCGAACGCGAACGTCGAAGTCGGAGCGGCTCCGAGTGGCTCGATGTTCGTGTCGCTCGATTTGGCACCAGATGCCGACGGATGCTGTTCTCCCGGACCGAAGTGCTGCTGAGGTTGTCGATGTCGCAGGATGACGCTGTCTTGGTGCGCAACTTTCGCGAGGCGTGGTCGCGCGTGTCTGCGGGATCGAATGACCGAGTGGACTCGGTCATGTCAGCGCTGCTGTCGGCGACCGGCGCGCGAGCGGTGGGCTGGTGGCGGCGAGTCGGTGAGGAACTTGAACAGCTCAGCTTTCAAGCGGTCGCCGACATGCCGGACGACGTGCGTGTTGGTTTCATGGCGGCAACCGGCCGAGTGGTGATGTCGCGCATCGAACTCGGCTGCGTGCGTGCGGCGGCGGAACTGCGGCCGGTGATCGCTTGCGAAGACGCGGCCCAGCGTGGGCTGACCGGCTCGGCATCCTGGCTGGCACGCTTCGAGGCAAGTCAATCGCTGGCGCTGCCGATCATCCGAGACGGTCTCGCCGTCGGCGTGCTGGCGATCGCGACGCCGGATCATTTCGAGGAAGATTCACCGATCTGGCGGACAATGTTGGCAATCGTTGCCGGTCTGGCGTAAGAGACGATTCGTGCGAGCAGACGATCGACAATCTGCCGCCCGACCCCTGAGCGACATGGTCATTCACGCTGCGGCGCGGACACTGTTCGAGACGCTCGCGAGTGGTTGCGCTCGACATGATTCTGTAAGCGTTTCCACCCGCGTGGGAGCAAGCTTGTCCTTCAACCCGAGAAAATGTTTCTCAAATAGATGCCAACTGAGCTGGGCCGCCACGACCGACATGCCTATTGCTAACACAATGTACGAAAGCTGCCCGGCCAGCGGCGATCCGAGTCTGGCAATCAACTGCTCAGCGGGAAACAGTTGCTTGTAGATCGGGAGCAACAGCCAATGGAAGACATACAATCCGTAGCTGTATTTGCCGAAGAAACGCAAGAAGCGCGAGCCGATCAGTCGTCCCAACCGGGACGAAGGGGGACTGACGACGGCCAGAATCACGAGGACTCCCGCGATCCAAGCACATAATGAATAGCGTGTAACATCCAGGCTCCCCATCGGTAAACGAGCCGCCATGTGGTTTACAACGAGCAATCCCAGCAGAAGAGCCGTCGCAGCCGCCAAAAATCGGCCGCATCGAATCAGACTGTGTGATCCGGTCGGACCACGCGCGGCGAGAGCAAGAAAGGCTCCCACCGCCAATGCTTCCATTCGACACTGCGTGCAAGAATAAGTGATGCGATGCGCTGTCTCGGCGGTATTTTCCGCGACCGCATGGATCCGCGACCCGATCGACAGCAGCACACAACTGACACACAGGACCATCCCGGCTTTGCGGGAGCAACAAAAGATCATCAGGGGCCAGACCAAGTAAAATTGCTCTTCGACCGCCAGAGACCAGAAATGTCCTAAGCGGTTTAGAGTCGTGACCTCTGATCCGCCGACGAGAAAGTTCGACAAATAGGACCAGAGCCAAGCCTGATGCTGGAGGATCACGGGATCAACGATCACGTGAAATTGAGGGAGCACCACCAGAACTGCGATCAAGACTCCATAATATAACGGAAAAATCCGGAGCGATCGGCGGATATAAAAGTTTCGAAAATAATATGGGTTCGATTTGGCATCAAATAAGATTCCCGTGATCAGAAATCCCGAAAGGACAAAAAACAAGTCCACGCCGCTGACACCGAGTTTGAAGAGTTTCAGTAAAGGCCCACCTCCGAGTGTCGGATCGGTAAAGTGGTAAAACATCACCATCAGAATGGCGATCCCGCGAATGCCGTCGAGCGCGGGGATATATGAGCTCTTGGGTCGCGCAACGGTTGGCAACGGCAATGTGCCGATGGATTCGTTCTGGCCTGTCTCCTTGGCGTGCAATTCAGACACGATTCGATCCTTACAACGACGCGAAAATCCTTTTGCGTCAGACCAAGCCCCGCTTCACGCGCGAGAATTAATGGAAGCGGCCAATCTGATCAAGATGAGCATCGGCTGCGGAATGGCCGGTGATCAGGAGATTTCTGCATGAATCCCACAGGCTTTCAGGCAATCCCCACGGTTTCAAAGCTGGTCTTGTCACGATTCGGGGCGAGGTATACATCGCCGCCTCATTTCTCCTTGCGGCATTAGAAAATGCCCCTGCCCCACCTGACTTCATCAGCGATCCTTTCATGCCAATCTCGGACTCGCGCACCACGGATGGGCGACCGGCGCCGCTGTCGGTGCGGAGCAACTTCGTTTGGTCGCTGATCGGGAATGTGCTCTACGCCTTCTGCCAGTGGGGAGTGTTGGTTGTGCTGGCGAAGATGTGCTCGCAGGAAACGGTCGGGATGTACGTCCTGGGGATCACGGTGACGTCGCCGATCTTTCTGTTCGCAGGGTTGCAACTGCGTCGGCTGCAAGCGACGGACGCAAACGAAGAGTTTCAGTTCGGACATTATCTCGGCCTGCAACTCGCCGCCTGTGTCGTGGCGATGCTGGTGTGTTTGGGAGCGGGTTGGCTTTCCGGCTATCACGACGCTTCGCTGGCGGTGATTCTGCTGGTCGGATTCAGCAAGGCGATCGAGACGCTGTCGAATACGTTTTACGGATTGTTTCAGCAGCGCGAGCGATTGGATCGGATCTCGAAGTCGATGGTGTTGCAAAGCGTGCTGTCGGCGGCGGGGCTGTGCGGCGGAGTCGTTCTGACCGGCGACATCGTCTGGGCCTGTGCGTGGTCGGGGATCGCGAGGCTCGCGGCCGTTCTGTTGTATGACGTGCCAAGTTTACTGTGGCTAGCGGGTGATCAGCTCGTAGTCCCGCCTTCAGGCGGAATGTTCCGCCTGAAAGCGGGACTACAAACTTGTCGTCCGTTGTGGGAACGCGAACCGCTGTGGCGACTGGCGATGCTCGGAGTCCCTTTGGGTGCGACGGGCATGTTGGTTTCGCTGAACACGAATTTCCCGCGTTACTTCGTCGAGCAGTTCGGCGGTACAGCGGCGTTGGGCATCTTTGGAGTGCTGTGTGCTCCGCTGTACGTGATGCACACCCTGACGAAGTCGTTGGAGTCTTCGGCCAGCGCTCAACTCGCGCGGTTGCACGCGAGCGGTGACGTGCGCGGTTTCCGGCGGTTGTTCGGACGATTGATGGCGACACACACGGTGGTGGCGCTGGCCGGAGTCGTCGTCTCTTGGCTGTTCGGTCGGCCGCTGCTGACGCTGCTGTTCAACGCGGAATACGCCAAGCATGTCGATGTCTTCGTGGCGATCATGTGGGCGACGCTCGTGGCGACATCGACCGGGGTGATGATGACCGCGCTGATCGCCGCTCGATTCATTCAGATTCAATTGCCGTTGATCGCGGCGACGTCTCTCGCCGCACTGATCGCCTGCTGGTGGCTCGTGCCCAGATTCGGGATGCACGGTGCCGCCTGGTCGCTGGCCATCAGCAAGCTGCCGTACCTCGCGGTCGGGCTGTGGATGATCTTGAGGATGCGGCCACCAATCTCGGCGACCTCAGCGACTCCCTTTGCGATCCCTGCGTTTCAAAAATCTGAGTCGATCGGCTCTCCACTCAAAGGAGCGGCCTGATGTGCGACACCCCAGGATTGCCGTTGCGGCATCCGACTTCGGGTGCGGTGCCGTTCGTCGCAGACACGATGGCGAAGCCCGCGGCGATCGGTTCAGCGCGACCGAAACTGCCGCGTGTCCCGCAAGTCATTTCCGGTTCCGTGCCGCCACTGACTTCCGCTTTGCAAATTCAATCGTTCTGCGCGCAAGCCGCGTTGTTCCTGCTGCCGTTGCCGGCGATCAAGTACACGGAAACGAGCCTGACGCTGGCGGATCTGTTTCTGATTCCGGCCATCCTGCTGAATTTCGGACACGCGATGAAGCTGCACGCGTTCCAGATTCCGTTTTTGCTGGCACTGCCGATCAACTTGCTGTCGCACATGCTGGATCCCGATGGCACTCTGATTCCGATTCTTCAGATTGTCTATCTGTGGGGCATTCTGGTTCCCTTCGGCTGGTGCGCCTTCGTGAATCTGCCACAAAAACGGATCGCCTACTTGCTACTGACCGCCAGTGGCTTGAGCTGTCTGGTGGCAATCGGTCAATTCACCGGCTATGTGCCGACACTGCCGACTCAAAGAATCATCGACTACAAAGACAGCAGCCGCGCGGCTGGTCTGGTGGCGCAGTGCAACGCGCTGACGATGGCATTGACACCGTGTTTCCTGTTGCTGCCGCATGTTCGGCAAGCGTCGCTACGGATTCTGTTTTTGCTTCTGTTGCTGGCGGGCATCGCCAGTACCGTGTCGAAATCGGCGATCATGGCCGTGCCAGGATTGCTGCTCTACTTCTTTTGGCGTGAACCGGAAAAAGGCCGAGTGCTCCGCTGGCTAACGGCGGCGGGTATCGTGGGCCTGCTGGTCTTCAATCGCGGTGCCAGCGTCGCCGAACTGGTGGACAAGCTCAATGCCGTCGTCGAATTCCGACTGTCGAATGCTGAGAAGTCCTTTGACGAACGAGCACACCTCGCTCGCGTCGCCCTCGAGCATTCCGACGAATGTAAGTTCCTGGGTTACGGCACCGATGGAACATACATCGTGATGACCAGTCGCGGCGGCACGGGACAGACCGTCCATGTTTTTTACCTCGGCCTGATGTTGATCGAAGGCTGGGCCGCTCTGGGACTGACGGTGCTCGGTTTCCTCTTCCTGTTTGTGTCACTTTGGACGCTGCGAAAATACAACGACGCGATCTTCCTGGGCGCACACTTGTTGGCGATCTCGGTGACGACGGTGCTGTACCTGAGCTACCAGTATTATCCGTTCCTGATCGCCGCCGCCGCGATTGTGCGAGCACGTGCCGAACTCACGACAATGCAGCGGCCTGTGCCAACGGCAAATCCACGGCTGCGAATCGCCGGAACTACCCGACAAGTGGCATCGCGTGCGGCGTAGGCTGGTCCGCCTTCGGCGGATTGCCCGTCCATTCTGCGTTCGCGAGGGACGGGCAGGAGTGCCCATCCTACGACTACGAGAGTTCATCCGCCGCGCAAACCCACTGGCCGAGCGTCGGCTGATACTCGATCAGTTCGTCCGGCTTGAAGTAGATCGCCAGTTCTTTTTGTGCGGCTTCGACGCTGTCGCTGCCGTGAACGAGGTTCATTTGGCGGCTGACTCCGAAGTCGCCTCGAATCGTACCGGGAGCCGCTTGCCGTCCGTTGGTCGGCCCCAGCATCGTCCGCATGACCGAGACCGCTTCCGGTCCTTCGACCGCCAGCGCGACCACCGGCCCGGCGGTGATGAACGATTCGAGCAGCGGGTAGAACGGCTTCGAGACGTGCTCGGCGTAATGCTTCTTCGACAATTCGGCGGTGACTTGCAGCATCTTCAGGCCGACGATTTTCAACCCTTTGTTTTCGATGCGGCCGAGCAGCTCGCCACACAACCGGCGTTGGACAGCGTCGGGCTTGAAGAGAATCAGTGTGCGTTCGGAGGCCATGTCTTGAGAATCCTTTTTGAGGTGGAATTGTTTTTGGTCGGAATGACCAAGGTCCAAATCTCAATGCCCAAAGAATTTCCAAATCTCAAATCCCAATGTCATCGGCTGATGACGAACGGGGGCTCCGGGATTTTCACTCTGGTCATGCCTTGGACATTGAGATTTGGACCTTGGGATTTTTGATCACGCCATCAGCTTGCGAAACTCGGCAAACAAATAATGGCTGTCGTGCGGGCCGGCCGAGGCTTCCGGGTGATACTGAACTCCGAAAGCGGGGACGTCTTTGCAGCGGATGCCTTCGACCGTTTGATCGTTCAAGTTGATGTGCGTGACCTCGACGCTCTTCGGCAGCGAGTCGGCCTGCAAAGCGAAGCCGTGATTCTGCGAAGTAATCTCGACGCGGCCGGTGTCGCGATGCAGGACCGGCTGATTGGCTCCGCGATGTCCGAACTTCAGCTTATAGATTTCACCGGCGAGCGCGAGCCCGAGCAGTTGATGGCCGAGACAAATCCCAAAGACCGGCTTCTTGCCGAGCAGTCCTCGAATCGTGTTGATCGCGTAATCGAGCGGCCGCGGATCGCCCGGCCCGTTCGAGAGAAACACGCCGTCCGGGTTGTGGCTGAGCACCTCCTCAGCCGTGGCCGAACCAGGGACAATCGTGACGCGGCAACCGAGCTGTCGCAGGTGTCGCGGGATGTTCAATTTCATGCCGTAGTCGATCGCCACGACATGCGGTCCACGCGCGTTGTCGGTGACGGGCCTGTGCAGCGATTCGTAGCCGGGAGTGATCCGCTCGCGGACGAGGCTGTTGACCCCTTCGGTCCAGTCGCGGTCTTGTTGCGGCATGACCTCTTTGACGAGATCCAGGCCGACGATGTCCGGGCTGCGACGAGCTTTCTCGACCAGCGAGGCGTCGTTGAGATCGGTGGTCGAGAGCACTCCGGTCATCACGCCGTGAACTCGCAAGCGGCGGACGAGGGCGCGGGTGTCAATTCCTTCGAGTCCGATGACGTTGTTCTTTTTGAGATAATCATCCAGAGACAACGTCGAGCGAAAGTTGCTGGGAAAGCGGCACAACTCGCGGACGATGAAACCGGACAGCGACAGGCCGCCGCTTTCGACATCCTCCGGGTTGGTGCCGTAGTTGCCGATCTGCGGGTACGTCATCGTGACGATTTGGCCGCAGTACGATGGGTCGGTCAGGATTTCCTGATAGCCGGTCATGCTCGTGTTGAACACGACCTCGCCAAAGATTTCGCCGTCGGCCCCAAAGGCTCGGCCGGTGAACACGGTGCCGTCAGACAAGGCTAGTTTCGCGGGTCGATTCAGACTGCTCATAGTGGGCGGCCTTTTAGCGAACCGCCGAGTGGAATTGTAGGGTGGGACCAGCGCAGCGCCGGCCCACCAAATCTCTCGTTCAATGCGGTGGGCCGGCGCTGCGCTGGTCCCACCCTACGAAGCCTCCTGCTGCCACTTCGCAATCTGCTGTGCTCGATACTCGGCTGCCATCCCACGTTCGATGGCCTCGCGCAACCCGCGCATCAGCCGTTGATAAAACGCGATGTTGTGCCACGAGACCAGCACCGGGCCGAGCATCTCGCCGGCCATGAACAGGTGCCGCAGGTACGCCCGGCTGAACTGAGTGCAGCACGGGCAGTCGCATTCTGGGTCGAGCGGCCCCGGATCGCGCTGGTGCTTGAGATTTCTCAATCGAATCGCCCCTCCGCTGGTGAATGCCAGCGCGTTGCGGCCGTTGCGAGTCGGCATCACGCAGTCGAACAGGTCGATCCCGCGACAGACCGCTTCGAGCAAATCGGTCGGCGTGCCGACCCCCATCAGGTAGCGAGGCTTTTCGGCCGGCAGCAGCGGCGCGGTGAAATCGAGCGTCGAATACATCTCGGCCGGAACCTCGCCGACACTCAATCCACCGATCGCGTAGCCCGGAAAATCGAGCGGCAACAACCCGGCCGCCGAACGTTCACGCAACTCTCGATCGGTCGCCCCCTGAACGATGCCGAACAACGCTTGATCGTCGCGCAGATGCGCCTCGCGGCATCGTGCCGCCCAGCGAGTCGTGCGTTCCACGGCGTCGAGAATTTTTTCTCGCGGAGCATCCGCTGGCGGGCACTCGTCGAGGCACATGATGCAGTCCGCGCCGAGCAACTCTTGAATCCGCATCGCTCGTTCGGGAGACAGCTCCAGCAAGCTGCCGTCGAGATGCGATTTGAAGACGACCTTCTCGTCATCGAGCTTTCGTAGAGCCGTCAACGAGAACACTTGAAACCCACCGCTGTCGGTCAGGATCGGACCATCCCAACCCATGAAGCTGTGCAGCCCACCGAGTTCGGCAACAACCTCCGGCCCCGGCCGCAACGCCAAGTGATAAGTGTTGGCCAAAACCTTTTGCACGCCGACTCGCCGCAGTTGTTCCGGCGTCAGCCCTTTGACGCTCGCTTGCGTGCCGACCGGCATGAACGCCGGTGTCTCGACCACTCCATGCGGCGTCGTCCATCGCCCTCGCCGAGCGGCCGTCGTGGGATCAGTCGCCATCAATTGAAACTGAAATCGTGACAAGTCGCCGCCTAGCTGTGAGACAAGTTGTGCAAGCTGAAGTACCAAACTCAGCGGAGTTGGTAGCTCGTCCCGGACACCGCTGCAAGGCGTCTCGCTGGACATCACGTTCGCGGGATGTTCACCTGAGCCTAGGCGAGCGGAGGGTGTCAACCCTCCGAGTCTAATAACATTACGGCGACGCAGAAGCTCGGAGGGTTGACACCCTCCGCTCGCCAGAACAAACGAGGGGATGCCATGCCAACAGATTCCAACGTGACGAGTTGCGGTTTCGGTTCCTCAGACCTGCGCCTGCCGGACGAATTGCGAGGGCCTTTGCTATCGCACTTGCAGTCGCTGCGCGGTCGCTACTTGCAACGTGGCTGGGCCGGGCGTGTCGGTTTTGGTGCTCGGCCAGCGGTGATCGTCATCGACTTGGCGAAGTACTGGCTGGACCCCGGTCAGCAAATCGGCAGCTCGCTCGACGCGGTGGTGTCGGCGACTCGACGAGTGCTCGATGCGGCTCGCGCGGCATCACTTCCGATCTTCTTCACGACGTTCGCTCACGACCCCGCCGAGCCGCCCAGCCCTCACGATCAAAAACTGCGATTCCAACTTCCGGCCGACGTGGGGAACCTCTTTGAACTTGATCCGCGACTGAATCGTCAGCCGACGGAAAAGGTGATCCGCAAACGCTACGCCTCAGCCTTCAAGGATACGAACTTGCACACGATGCTGACCGCACTGGGCGTCGACACGCTGATCGTCACGGGAGTCAGCACCAGCCACTGCGTCTACGCGACCTGCCGCGACGCCACTGACAGCTTCCGAGTCATCGTCCCGCGCGAGGCCGTCGGCGAACGCTGCGAACTGATGCACGAAGTCTTTCTGCTCGATATCGACATCGACCTCGCCGACGTGACCAACGTGGACGAAATCGTGAACCATCTCGCGAACAGCCAGCGACCGTCATCTTAGATAGCCACAAATCGGCTAACACTTTTCACGCTCATTCACGAGTCTCGCGGGAGCCGAAAGCCGCCACGCTTCAGCAATCAACTCGCGGAGGAAGGACTCGTCGATCTGCGACAGTCGCACAAGAATCCAAGGGCATTTGAGATAGTGATCGGTCAGGTAGAAAATATCCGGTGCCCCGCCGAGCAGCAGATCACGATCCGTGAACGTCGTCTTGAGGACGAGCGTCTCGCCATCCTCTTTCAACCGCGCCAGCAAAGTCCCACGCACCTTCAGCGCCGGCGTCCCGTAGGACGTCGAGTCTTCGACGCCTGGAAGTTCTCGCGCGATCTCTTGAACTCGCGCGTAGCTGACGCCTTGCTTGGCCTTCGTCTTCCGCGTGTTGTGCCGTTTCGCTTTGGCCATTGGATTCGCCTTTGATTCAAGACACAGTTTTTCGATGCTTCGCCTGCGAATTGGAAGCCAAGGTCAACTTGACAGTCTGAATCAGCGGCGGGTAATTGATGCTATCAAGAAGTTGGCCGGCCTCGCGGAAGCCGATTTCCGAAGCAATTCTGTCGAGAGGGATTTGACGATGTCACATTTGAACCTGGAATTGCCCGAAGAGACTTACCAATCAATCGTCGCCACAGCCAAGAAATTCGGCATGTCTGCTGAGGATTGGGTCGTGCGGCGGTTGCGAGCGTTGTCGCTGACGGACGAGGAACGAAAAGCGGCCAAAGAACGAATCCTCAAGTACGCCGGTTCCTGTGAATCGGCAGGGGACGTCAGCCAGGACGCCATTGATCGAGATTTGGCGACAGAGTACTCGGCAACACATGAGGCGACGTGATGTTGCTCGACACGTCGGGACTGCTGCACTTTTTGGATCGCAACTCTCCTGAGCACCAACACGCCAGAGACTTCATCGCAGCGTCGGACGTGTGGCTGACACACGACTTGGTTCTGGCGGAACTCATCGCTCTCGCTCCCAGACGCGGCCTGCCCCGAAAGGTTACCTTCGGGTTTCTTGATGAGCTTCAAGCGTCTCCCGTCCTCGACTTGGTTTTTGTGAATGCGGAGATCCACGAGTTGGTAATGGACTTGCTACGGCAACGGCTCGACAAGGACTGGTCTCTGTGCGACGCCGTCAGCTTCGTCCTGATGCGCGAGTACGGAATCGAAGACGCCCTGACGTCGGATCACCATTTTGATCAAGCCGGATTTCGCCGGTTGTTGGAGCCGTGATCGCCACCGGACATCTTCGTCACATTACCAAATTCGAGGTGACCGTTGGATGACGACAAAAGCCATCAAAGCCATGCTGCTCGTCTTGTTATTCTTGGCTGCCGGCACTGGATTCACAGCGGTTCTGCAACTCGATGCAATCCGCACCGGTGCCTATGACCCTGTCCGGGACGATAAACAATCGCCTGAGCAAGCAATCGCTCAACGGCATCGATTGAAATGGATCGCCATTGGCTCGTTGATCACCGTCACGTTTGCTGCGATTTTTTTTCGGCGATTGTCGCGACGTGACCGGAAGTAATCGGCAACTGCTCGTTTCAGACACTTTCTGCGACCGGCTCGCCGATTTGCCACTTCGCGCCCTCGCGAATCACTCGGCGATACAGCGTGTCGCGTTCGACGGGTTCGCGGCCGGCTTCGCGGATGAGGTGGTGGAGTTGGGTGACGGTCAGGCCTTCGGGGGTTTTGGCTCCGGCGTCGTGGTAGATCAGTTCGTGGACGACGGTGCCGTCGAGATCGTCGGCTCCGAAGTTGAGCGCGATTTGGGCGGTCTTCTCGCCGAGCATGATCCAGTAGGCTTTGATGTGGTCGAAGTTGTCGAGCATCAACCGCGAGATCGCCATCACCTTCAGGTCCATCATACCGCTCGGCTTTTGAATGTAGTCGAGCTTCGTGTTCTCCGGATGGAATGCCAACGGGATGAAAGTTTGGAAGCCGTGTGTCTCGTCTTGCAGTTCGCGCAGCTTGAGGAGGTGGTCGATGCGGTGCTCGGCCTGTTCGACGTGGCCGTAGAGCATCGTGGCGTTGGAACGCAGGCCCAGCTCGTGCGCGGTGCGGTGGATTTCGAGCCAGTTGCTGCCGTCCGCTTTGTGCTCGCAGATTTGTGCGCGGACGTCGGGATGAAAAATCTCCGCTCCACCGCCGGGCATGCTGCCGAGGCCCGCATCGATCAGTTGCTGCAAGACCCAGCGATACGGCTGCTTGGTGATGTGCCCGAACCAGTTGATTTCGACTCCGGTCCACGCCTTGATGTGAATCTCCGGGTACGTCTCGTGGATGACTCGGACGACGTTGACGTACCAGTCGAAATCCTTCTGGTGATGCAAGCCGCCGACGACATGAATCTCGGTCGCGCCAGCCGCTTTCGCTTCGAGTGCTCGCTCACGAATCATGTCGTCCGTGAACGTGTAGCCGCGCTCGGCTTTCAAGTCAGACCGGAACGCACAGAACACGCAGCGGTAAATGCAGACGTTCGTTGGGTTGAGATGGATGTTGGTGTTGTAGAACGCGAGGTTGCCGTTCTTCCGCTCGCGGACGCTGTTCGCCAAGCGGCCGAGCGTCAGGACATCGACGTGCTCATCGAGGAAGACACCTTCGTCAAAGGTCAGGCGTTCGCTGGCTTCGACTTTGTCGGTGATTTGGCGGAGTCGAGTGTTGGGGGTCGGTGCGATCATCTCATTGGTCATTGGTTATTGGTCGTTGGCTTATTGGTCATTTACCGAGCGGACGGCTCCGGGATTAACTGGCGTTGCGAGACGCCTTGTTGAGATACCGCTTCTCGACTTTCGCGGCGATGGTGCCGATGCCGTAGTAGCCGATCGAGAGGCGGGCGACGTGCGTCAGCAGGTCGTAGGCTTGCCAGCGGTTCCAGCCATAATCTTCTTCCATCCACAGGATCAGGCGGGCGAACGCTTCGGCGGCGGAGCGTTCCATCGGGTTGCCGCTGACGACGGTCATGATCTCGGTGGGTGATTCGATGCGTGGCGACAGCAGCTTTTTGTTTTTGAGCAGTTTGACGGTGATGGTCGATTCGGCGGGCATTTCGAGTCCCGTGGCCGAAAGCTCGCCGTGGCCCATCGCGGCGTGAGCGTCGCCGAGGTAGAGGTATCCGCCTGGCACGAAGACTGGCAAATAGATCGTGTTGTCGGGGCAGACCTCGATGATGTCCATGTTGCCGCCGTGTGGCCCGGCCGGCAGTGTCGTCGGCGATCCCCAATCGGGTGCGGTTCCGAGGCAACCGAGCATCGGGGCATACGGGATCGTGATCTCGTCGCTGAAGTGAATCACGCCGTCGCGGATCGGCATGATGTGAGCTTGATGCGGGCAGTCGCTCCCTAGCCACTCACAGAGTTGCTTGGGGTTGCCGGTGTAGGTCGAGCACTGACCGATGCTCGGTTTGATCTCGTGGATCGTCACAGCCAGCGAATCGCCCGGTTCGGCTCCCTCGATGCCGATCGGTCCCGTCAGCGGATTGCTGTACGGGACGGTCGTGCGATCGCGGCGATCTCCCGGCTTGCGGAGTTGGCCGGAGAGTGCGTCTTCGGATTCGACGGCGATGGTCTCACCAGACTGGATGCGGAGTCGCAGCTCGCGATCGCGGCTGAACTCGTACGAGAAGGGTTGAGCGATCAGGCGTTGCATGGGGAACCTCTGAGGCGGGGCTGAATGCCGGGGACGTTATGAGGTGGCTGGTTGAACTTCAACCACCCAGTTGGCGGACCTTTCCGGGATGTTGCCGAACAGCAACGGCGATTCGAGTTTCGAGGCGGTCATCCTGATTGCGTCGGGTACGAACGCGCGTAGACTGAACCCGACATGAACTCCCGCCACTGGGCTTGTCCGGGTGGCGATCACTTCAAAGCGACCGAACCTCATGCCTCTTTCCCGCCGAGCCGTTGATCCGCGTCATCTGATGGTGATGCAGCAAGCCAAACGTCGCGAGCAACTCCAGGCGGTGACGGCTGGTTTGGAGAAGGCTCGCACGATCATCGAAGGGACGCGGCCGGCGACTTGGGTTTTCACGGGGGACACGGTCGTGCAGGGTGCCGGACAAACCGGCGCGGGACGGACCTTCTCCGAACACTTCGGCGATCATCTGCGGAACAAGCTGCGGCGACTGCTGGATGTCGTCATCAACACCGGCGTGCCGAATTCGCGCGCCGACAACTTTTTGAAGACGCTCGACTGGCGAGTGACTCGGTTCGCGCCGGAGGTCGTTTTTCTGATGCTCGGTTCCGCTGATGCTGCGGCCGGGCCGACGGGACGAACTCGCTTTCGCGAAGTGCTCAACGAGATCGTCGATGCGCTGGCGAAGACGAAGACCGCTTTGATTTTGCAGACGCCGCCGACCGCTCGGCCGGATCACTGGACCGACGCGACGGACCTTCCGGCCTACGTCGAAATCGTTCGAGACGTGGCCGACGCTCGGGACGTCGCGGGGATCGACCATTGGTCGTTGTTCGAGGATCGACTGGCTCAGGCGGAAGCGGAGCCGGATTGGTGGTCCTCTGGCGGACAACTTCCGAACGTTCGCGGGCATGTGGAACTTACCCGACAGGTCGTGGAAGCGTTGTCTCGTAGCCCTGTCGCTCCGCGACAGGAAAGCCGAACGTGATTCGGCGGCCATCGATGAGTAGCGTCCACATCCGTGACGGGCACAAAGTACCAAATAGCGTCAACTTTTGACTGGCTTTCCTGTCGCAGAGCGACAGGGCTACTTTTCGTTCAGCGTCAGTTCGTTGCGAACCTTTTTGACGCCTGGTTCCAGCTTCACGACGTTTTCGGCGAGCCGCTTTTGCGAGGGTGTGTCGACCGTGCCCCGCAAGACTACGACGCCGTCGGCGTCCAGTTCGTAGGCCACGCCGCGCAGCGATGGAGTTTGACTCAATGAGTCAAAGCGGGGTTGCAGCGTGGAACGAATCTCGGTGGTCGTCGGCCTTGGCATCTCGTCGAATGCGACTTTGAACTGCGGCCGGATCGCTCGTTTCGGATCCTGGTTCTGCCCTTGGCTGTTCTGGTTGTTGAAGTCGTTCTGGCCGAAGTTGTTTTGGCGGTTGCTCTGCTGCTGCCGATTGTTTTGCTGCTGGCCGGTGCGCTGATTCGCGCCGATGAATCCACCTTGTCCTTGTGCTGGATTGCGTCCGCCGATGAACGCATTCTGGTTTCCCTGGTTGAGCGTTGATTGCCCCAAATCTGCGGCACCAGTCCCTGCCGTCCGATTGTTTTGCGAGATTCCCTGTGCGTTCCCGCCAGCTCGGTTGGCACCCCCGAGCGCGCTGGTTCCTGCCGCCGCTGCTTGTGTGTTAGTGGTGCCGCTTGTCAGAGAGTTCCCCGAAGTGCTGCCCGTTCGAGTGCTGCTGCTGAACTGCGCGGCCGCCGATTGCGAGAGCAATCCACAGGCAACGGTGGCCATCAACAAAGTGAATGCCGGTTTCGCGTGCTGTCGCATTATCATGTCCTCAAGATCGGAACGTCGGCGATTTTTCAAGACCTCTGACCTGCTTCATCGGTGCAGACCATCCTAGCCTTTTGTTGGTCGGATGCCACCGGCAAAGAGGTCGAAACTATTCCTCGTTCTCGGAGTCAATCTCTTCCGCCGCGGTCTGAGCCTGCTGGCGAGCGCGTCGGATTGAAGGAATGCTGGACTGATTGGGATCGTCGAGTACGTTGAATTGGCCATCCGGTTCGTGGCGATGGGCAGCCACCATTCGACGTGCTTGTCGATTGGAGCGGAAATCTGCGGCCGGCTCGTCTGCGGCGAGTTCTGATGGGTCAGCCGATTCACGGCGCTCGGCAAGAACCTGGAAGAGCGTCTCGCCCACCAATTGCGGAGTGATTCTCTCACTGCGACTAAAATTGCCATCGGTCGCATACGGAGCTTCAGGTTCGTAGGCGTCGTCCCCGTCCTTCTCTTTCGCCCGTTCGTAACCGACCAGGCTGACTCTGGAGAGGTCAGAGTACAGAGGCGAACCGTTGGGCGGCGTGTGCCGAACGCGCACTGCGAGGTCCGCCTGATGGTATCCCTTGCGCGAGTACGGCACGAACAGTTGATAGGCCGGACCGAACTGAGTGGAGGTCAAATGCGCCTTCCAAGTCCCCCCCTTAAAATCGAATTGGTGCAGCGGCTGCGCTTGATCCTCCGGCGCACCTTGGTCGTCAAACAAATAGATGCGAACGTCGCCGTCCACTTCGACCGACGACACATTCCCGCGCGTGAAAAAGAAGATCTGGCCGGAGACTCCGCGAGACGGTTTGTTGTCCACGCCTGTCCCTTCGGCCGCTTCCCACAGACAAAGGCAACGCACGGCGGGGTTCTCGGCGGTGGCTTTTATGAATTTGTGCTTGTGCGTGAACTTGGAAAACAAGCTCGTCGTCGTGCAGCCGGAGAAAACCAACAGCACGCTCAAGAATGCCAAGTACCGCATCAGACGCTGGCCAATTCGGTCCATGAGACTGCTTCTCCGATTGCCTACTGCCGACTACCGACTGCTTTGTCCCGGCGAAATGTGTCCAGGATCGTCGGTTTCGCAGTTGGCTTTTTCTGTCCACGGGAACTCGTTTGGGTTGCCGGCATGGCCGACGCACTGTTGCTGATTTGTTGATAGCTCGCACCTCGGACATCATCGGTCATTGGCGGAACCGGCAATGCACGCGGCGCATTCGTCGAATCGCCACGAGCTGGTGTGTTCTCGGCCGGTGCTGGTGGAGGTGGCGTTGAATTGGTGTTGCCGGGAGTCCACAGCTCGCCCGGTGCATAGACCGGCGGGATGGAGCCGTCGTTGGGCGATGCGGGAACTCCGAACAATGGACCGTGCATCGCTTCGGCTTCGCATTCGGTGTAGTGCAGGCGTTCCGATTCAATCTGCTTGATGATCTCGGACACGCTGTTGTTCTTGATGATTCGCGGCGTCAAGAAGATCAGCAATTCCGTGCGTCGCGTGGAGTGGGAGTCGAACCGAAACGCCTGGCCGAGGATCGGGATGTCACCCAGCCACGGCACCTTCCGCGTGATGTTGTCTTCCGTCTTTTGGATCAATCCGCCCAGCACAATCGTCTGTTCGTTGGCGACGGACACCGTGGTCAGCGCGGTGCTGATGTCCTTCACGGGAGCCGTGATCGCACCTTGCGTCGCCGAGGCATTCACCAGAGTCACATAGGAGGTCGAATTCAGGTCATAAGCGCTGCGTTCGGCATGGACCTGCATGACGATCCGATCAT
>CAMDPK010000031.1 GCA_945904015.1 Candidatus Kuenenia stuttgartensis
GGCCAGTCGCCTTGTGGTGCAGATAGCTGGGCTTCGTTTGCTTCGACATGTGCAGCTCCCTTGTTCAAGGATGTGTGGATTCCGGTCGTTCAACCGGGTCTCACGCTGCACTGCCGGGAAGAGTGGTAGAAGTGTGGTAGTAAGCCACTTTCCTCCGCCTCTGTTTCTTCGACAGGTAGCCACAAGTCGTGGCTCAGCAGATCATTCCGCAATGGGCGATACTGGATTCGAACCAGTGACTTCCACCGTGTGAGGATGGCACTCTAGCCGCTGAGTTAATCGCCCAAGTTCATTGGGGCTTCTCGCCGATGAAGAGCGTCATCGGCACGACGGCCTTGGGTTCTTCACAACGAGGCGGCGTTGTACTGTCTGGCACTTGGGGTCGCAAGTTTCTGAAAGCGGATCACGCACATGACCGAACCGATCGCACAAACTGGACGAGTCGTCGCGGTCATGCCGGCTTACAACGCGGCCGCCACGCTCGAAAAAACCATTGCCGACATCCCTGCCGGATCGGTTCACGAAATCATCCTGGTCGATGATTGCAGCCGCGACAACACGGTCGAGATTGCTCGGCGGTTGGGTCTGACTGTCATCGCTCATGAAAAGAACACGGGATACGGGGGCAATCAGAAGACGTGCTATCGGCATGCACTGGAACGCGGGGCCGAATTCGTTGTCATGATTCATCCGGATTATCAGTACGACAGCCGAGTGATTCCGGTCGCGGTCGAGATTCTGAAGTTGGGGATCTGTGACGTGATGCTCGGTTCACGCATTCGCACGCGGCGCGAGGCGCTCGACGGCGGAATGCCGAAGTGGAAATACGTCGCGAATCGCGGCCTGACGATCTGCGAGAACATCGCGCTCGGCCAAAACCTCGGTGACTTTCACAGCGGCTTCCGAGCGTATCGCCGCGAGGTGCTGGAGACGATTCCGTTCGAGCGGAACTCGAATGACTTCGTGTTCGACAGCCAGTTTTTGGCTCAAGCGGTTCACTTCGGATTCAAGCTGGGGGACATCCCGGTTCCAGTTCGCTACTTCGACGAAGCTTCGAGCATCAATTTCGGTCGCAGCGTGACCTACGGCATGCGGACGCTGGGAGTGCTGGCGCAGTTCTGGCTGCATCGCCTCCGAATTTGTCGCAGCCCGCTTTTTCAAATGCGCGAGACGCAAAGTCTGCCGAGCTGAATCACCGGCCATGGCATATTTTCATTTTGGAAGATGGGCACTCTTGCCCGTCTTTCTGCGCTCGAAGAGACGGGCAAGAGTGCCCATCCTCCAAGTCACCGCAGCGCCGCTCGCAGATTCGCCGAGCAAGCGTCGATCACCGACTTCACGGCGGCATCGACTTCGTCGCTAGTTAGCGTGCGATCGGCGGAGCGGAACGAGATGGTCAGGACATACGATTTCTTGTTCGCGGGGATTTGCTGGCCGCGATACTGACTGCCGAACGACAGTGCATCGAGCGACGGGCCAGCGGCGGCGCGGGCCACCTCACTGAGCGCATCCCAAGTGATGGCTTCATCGAGCACGAAGTTGAGATCGCGCGAGATGCTCGGATAGCGTGGCAGTTCGGCGAACGTCGGGACGAGATTCGGCGAGGCTTCCAAGGTCGCGAGGTCAAGTTCGGCGGCGATTACGCTGTCACGCAGGTCGAGCTTGTCGGTCACGTCGCGAGACAATTCGCTCAGCCAGCCGAGCGATTGACCGTTGAGCAGGATTTCGGCACCTCGGCCGGGAACGAAGTGTGGCTGATCGCTCGGACGAACGGTGACAACCGACTGCGGATTGATGCGCCGCACGAGCGTCTCGACAACCCCTTTGGCTTC
The DNA here is from genome assembly GCA_945904015.1 of Candidatus Kuenenia stuttgartensis. Lineage (GTDB taxonomy): Bacteria > Planctomycetota > Planctomycetia > Planctomycetales > Planctomycetaceae > SXKJ01. Next base: position 1,833 of record CAMDPK010000031.1, read on the forward strand.
GACGAACGAGCCGCCGGTGACGAACGACAGGCGGCGCGGTTCGGCGGTCGGATCGCCGGGCTGAGCGGCGAGGTACACGCCAGCGGTCTCGAACAGCTTCGCGTTGAAGTTGCCATGCCGCTCGTTGTCGCGACGCACGACGAGCAGGCTGGGGATCAAACTTTGCCGCAGCGTGTTCTCTTGCCGGCGCGACGAATGATCGACGCTCAGGCGAGCGTGGCGGACGCTGCCAGAGTCCGCTGCCGCCGCAAGCTGCGTTGGCCACGGGTCAATCAACTCCGCCAGTTCGCCGCTGACGAATGACAGCGTGATCGTCTCGAAGAAGCCGGCAGCGGTGAGCGTGTCGCGGATGCGGTCGAGCACTCGTTCGGTCAGCGTCTTTTGACTGAGCGACAGCGGTACGAAGACGTCCTCCGGAATCTTGTCGTAGCCGTGAATGCGAGCAACTTCTTCGATCAAATCCGCTTCGCGCGAGAGATCGCGACGCCAGCTTGGCGGCAGATATTGTCGTGTGCCGTCGTCAGGGGATCGTTCGCTGACGGGCTTCAGGCCAAGAGCAATCAGAATTCGATGCGACTCTGCGGCAGGGACATCAATGCCGAGAATGCGGCGGAACTGGTTCGGACGTAGCGACACGGCCGGGCGTTGTGCGACGGGAGGTTCACCGGCCCAGATCGCACCTTCGAGCAACTCGCCGTCGGCAACTTGTTGGATCAGCTCGCAGCAGCGGCGACTGGCCCAATCCATTTGGCTGGAATCGACGCCACGCTCGAAGCGATACGACGACGGACTGTGCAGGCTCAGCTTGCGAGCGGTGGCACGGATCGACATCGACGAGAAGTCCGCGACTTCGATCAAAATATTCTTCGTTGCAAAGCTGATTTCCGTGGTGGCTCCGCCCATCACACCGGCGACGGCGACGGGGTGTTCGGCGTCGCAGATGACGCACATGTCCGGGGTCAGCGCGTATTCGTTGTGGTCAATCGCTTGGATTTTCTCGCCGGCCTTCGGTCGGCGGACGACGATTCGGCCGCCGCGCAATTTGTCGAAATCGAACGCATGGAATGGCTGGCCGCTTTCCATCAGGCAGTAGTTGGTGACATCGACCACGTTGTTGATCGAGGCGATGCCGATGGCCTCCAACCGCTCGCGCAGCCATTTCGGGCTGGGGCCGATTTTGACTCCACGAATCACGCGAGCGACGTAGCGCGGGCAAAGGTCGAGGCACTCGATCGCGACGGACGTGGCCTTCTCAACCGGCTGGCCGTTCGACTTCACAGCCGCTGGCGGGATCGTCAGCGGTTTGTTGAAGAGGACGCTCGCTTCGCGCGCGACACCGATGTGCCCCAGGCAATCGGGACGGTTACTGGTGACTTCGAGGTCGATGGCTTGGTCATCGCCATGCGGTTCGATCGACTCCAAATTGAGCCCGGCCATCATCAGTCGCTCGGCGACCTCGGCCGGCGGGGCCTCCAGGGAAACGTAATCCTGCAACCAATGCCAACTGACGATCATTTTGAATTCCAAATTCCAGGAACAACCAGCTCGGCGAGCGGGCGTAATCTAGGTAGTGAGTGACCGTTCGGAAAGCAGCGTCGCACGTTTGTCGCGCAAGCGAACTGGCGCTATCTTGCCCTGCCTTTTCACGATCGGAGAACTTGCAATGGCAAAGAAAAAGAACGTGGCCAAAGAACACTTGCATTACCACAAGGATGGAAGCCTCTGGGCCAAAGGCCAGAGGCTCGACGAAGTCATGGTTGGATATTGGGAATGGTTCCGGAAAGATGGGACCAAGATGCGGTCTGGTTCATTCGACAACGGCGAGCAGATCGGCGACTGGACGACCTATGACAAGCACGGTGCGGTTTACAAAGTCACGAAGATGAACCCCAAAAAATGATCGACGACGATCGGAGTTAGTGCGGGACATGGCGACTCAAGCAGACGTGGCGATCATCGGTGGTGGGATCGTGGGATTGGCGACCGCGTATCGGTTGCTGGAACGATTTCCCGGTACGCAGGTGACGATTCTCGAAAAAGAAGCAACGCTGGCGTTTCATCAAACGGGGCGGAACTCCGGCGTGCTGCACAGCGGCATTTACTACAAGCCGGGATCGCTGCGGGCGACGAATTGTCGCGAGGGCAAGAAGGCGATGGAGGAGTTCTGTCAGCGTGAAGGGGTTGCCTACGACATCTGCGGCAAAGTGATCGTCGCGATCAGCGAGGATGAGCTGCCGAAAATGCGGGACATCTTTGCTCGCGGGCAGGCGAACGGCGTGCATTGCGAGATGATCGGGCCGGAGCGGCTGCGAGAACTCGAACCGCATTCGGCCGGCATCGCGGCGATCCATGTGCCGGAGGCGGGGATCGTCGATTACTCCGGCGTTTGCGAGAAGCTGGCGGTGCGGATTCGCGAACGGGGCGGCTCGATTCTGTTCAACGCGCGGGTGACGTCGATGTCGCGATCGAGCGGGCGGATGATCGTGCAGTCGTCGGCCGGTGAGGTCGACGCTCGCTTCGTCGTGACGTGCGCGGGTCTGCAAGCCGATCGAGTCGCGAAGCTCAGCGGCACGCCGGTCGATTCCAAGATCGTTCCATTTCGCGGCGAGTATTTTGAGCTCAAGCCGGAATGGCAACATCTCTGCCGCAATTTGATTTATCCAGTGCCCGATCCGAAGTTCCCGTTTCTCGGCGTGCATTTCACTCGGCTGGTTCACGGCGGTATTGAGTGCGGACCGAACGCGGTGCTGGCGTTTGCTCGCGAGGGGTACACGAAGCTCGACATCAACCTGCGCGACCTGTTCGAGTCGCTGACGTATCCCGGCTTCCTGCGGATGGCAGCGACGCATTGGCGCACCGGCTGCGGCGAGATGTGGCGATCGTTCAGCAAGGCCGCGTTCGTGCGATCGCTGCAGCGGTTGATTCCGGAGATTCGCTCCGAGCATCTGCACTCGGCCCCGTCGGGCGTGCGAGCGCAGGCGCTCGCACGCGATGGCAAGCTGGTGGACGATTTCGTGATTGTCGAGAACGATCTGGTTGTGAATGTACTCAACGCTCCGTCACCGGCCGCGACCGCGGCGCTGAATGTCGGTCGGTTGATCGTCGACAAGCTGGCGGGACGGCTGGGGTGATCGAACAGCAAGATCTGTCGAACGCGAGTGAAATCGACACAACCCCTACCGAGCTTGCCTCATTGGAAGCGGGCCTTTGCACTACGAGCGTCAGACAACCGTAGTGCAAAAGCCCTTAACCACCGAGGCAAGCTCGGCGGGGTTTGTGCCATTCTCAATCGTGCGAGTTATCACGGCGATCGACTGTCGGCCGGATGTCATTCGCAGCGCAGCAGCGCGAATTTCAAATACCGGAATTCTGGCATCGCGAGCGGCGTCGGATGATCGGGCGGTTGCGAGTGCATGGCCAGCAGGGTTGCTCGGCGGCGGGCTTCGGAGATGCCTTCTTCGCAGGCTTCGAGAAACGTCTGCGAATCGACGTGGCTGGAGCACGACGCGAGCGCGAGCAATCCGCCGCGCTCGCAAATCGACGCGCCGTTGAAAGCGAGCTTGCGATAGGCCGTCACCGCACGCGCGACGGTCGCTTCAGATGGCGCGAAGGCCGGCGGGTCGATGATGACGACGTCCCACTTGCGGCGTTTCAGGCGAGCTTCGTCGAGGAACTCAAACGCATCGACCGCGATGCCGACATGAGCGTCCGGCGGCAAGCCGTTGAGCAGCCAGTGAGCGTCGGCTGCGGCGATCGCTGGCTCGGCGGAATCGACGGACGTGACGTGTTTCGCGCCGCCGACTCCGGCCATCACTGAGAAGCCGCCGGTGTAACTGAAGACGTTGAGCACGCGCGAGCCGCGACTCAGGCGGCGAATCGCTTGTCGGTTGTCCCGCTGGTCGAGAAAGAAACCGGTCTTCTGACCGTGCAGCACGTCGGCGGTAAATTTCACGCCGTGCTCGCGGAACTCGATCAGCGGCGAAGGTTGTCCGATCAACCAGCGACCCTCGCGACCGCGCTGCTTGCGGCGTTCGACGACGGCTTGGACTCCCGTGTTTTCGACGAGCCACGCGGCGATGCCGTCGATGTCCCAGAAGCCGCTGGCGGCCGGGCCGTCCAACTTGAGCACCGCGACATCGGCATAGCGGTCACAGACGAGACCAGGGACGCCATCACCCTCGCCGTTGAAGAGTCGGTAGCCGGTGGTGTGCTCATCGAACAGACGCCTTCGCAGGGTGATCGCTTGCTCGAATCGAGACACGGCCCAGTCGTCGTTCAAGCGCAGCGGCTCGTCGACACGACAGGCTCGGAACGTGACCGAGCTTTCGGGGTCGTAGAATCCGGCGGCGATCGGCCGGCCGCGTGTGTTGTCCAGCAGGAGTGCCGGCGTTCCGGGAGGAGCCGGCGGCAAGTCTCGCAGGGCGTCCACGAAGACCCACGGATGCCCACGCTTCAGGCTGCGAGTCAGATCGCGGGAAAGCCGCAACGTCAGGCGAGAAGATTGGCTGCGAAGTAGCGTCATGCGCGAGTTGTAGTCGTGCATTCACAGCGGGTGTAGCTCCGGCCGAGATGATGCGAAACCGCAACATCGCGAGACTGATCATGTGAGTTCAAGCAAATACGGCGAACCAGGTAAGACAGCGTCTTGTTTCCGCCTTTGCCCTCCAATGGAATTCCGCCTCGATTTCAGAACCGATAACCAGCTTGGGCCAGCGACCCAACGGCGGAAGATTCTCATGCGATCCTTGTTCTGGTGCTTTACATTTTGGCCGGGGTCACCACGCCGCCAGATGCGAACTCGACGATCCGCGAGGCAGTCAGTGGAGTCGCTGGAATCGCGGCAATTGCTGACGATCGCGATTCAATTCGACTACAGCCGGGATACGAACAACTTCTTTGCCGATACGGCGCGTCGCCAGATCTTGGAGTTAGCCGGTGAAACGCTCGGCAGTCGCTTGGATGATGAACTGTTGGCGATCACTCCGAGCGGGGGCAACACTTGGTCGCTGACTTCATTTAATCCATCAGGCTCCGGATCGTTCACGCTGAACGATCAATCGATCCCGGCAAATTCCGTGCTGGTCTTTGTCGGTTCGCGCAACATGAGTTCGCTGGCAGTCGGCGGCCCCGGCGGATACTCGTCCTCCGGCTCGGATGCCTGGAACGATCTGGTGGTGGAACGCGGACAAGCGGGCATGTTGGTGAATCCCCAAACCGACTTCGGTCTGTGGGGTGGCGCGATCACGTTCGACGTCGATGCGGATTGGTATTTCGGCATGGCGGCGGACGGACAAGGTTCCAATCAATATGACTTCCTCTCGGTGGCGCTGCACGAACTGGGGCACGTGTTGGGCATCGGCACGGCTGACTCGTGGGACAATCAAGTCTCCGGGAGTTTCTTCGTCGGCCCACATTCGGTCGCGGAGTACGGCGGCAACGTGCCGCTGTCGGGAGATGCTCACTTCAAACGAGAGACGATGGACAACGGGCAAGAAGTCGCGATGGACCCAGACCTGCTGATCGGCACGCGAAAACTTTTCACCGCACTGGACTACGCCGCGCTGGCGGATGTCGGCTGGGAATTGAACGACTCCGGCGGAGGTGCCGATCCACCGATCCCGCCACCAGAAACTTACACCATCACTGTCGATCCAAGTCGCGCACATTCGATTGTGATCGTGGATGATGACGTGCCGAACAACGGTCGCTCGCGATTCATTCTCGATGGCCAAGCGTCAAGCTTTTTGAATCCGATCAGCGAGTTGATCATCAACGGCGGCTCCAAGAACGACTCGATCGTGATTCAGTCCCTCGATGCCGCGTTCGCGGCGAAGATCACCGTCAACGCCGGGGCCGGGAATGATCGCGTGGATGCTTCCGCGGTCGCAGTCGCCATCAGCGTGCTCGGCGGAGCCGGACGCGACACGCTCACCGGTGGTTCAGGGGCTGATACGCTGGCGGGCGGCAACGACGACGACAGTCTCACCGGCAACGACGGTGATGATTCCTTGGAGGGTGATGCCGGCAAGGACAAACTCCTCGGGAGTGGTGGCAAAGATGTGCTCAGTGGCGGCGACGGCAACGACAACCTGCAAGGTCAAACGGGGAACGACACGATCTCAGGCGGAGCCGGTCAGGATTCGATCAACGGCGGAGATGACGACGATTCGCTCAGCGGCGAGATTGGACGCGACACACTGCTGGGCGGACTCGGTCATGATTCGCTCGACGGCGGCGTTGAGAATGACAACCTGCAAGGCCAAGACGGCAACGATCTGCTGCAAGGTGGCGACGGACATGATGTGCTCACAGGTCTGACCGGTGCGGACACACTGCGCGGCAACGCCGGCAATGACACGCTCAACGGGGGGCTCGATGACGATTCGCTGCTCGGCGGCGAGGGCAACGACCGGATCGTCGCAGAAGGGGGCAACGACACGCTCAACGGCGGAGATGGCAAGGACACGCTGCAAGGCGGAATCGGCAATGACGCGTTGTCTGGCTCTGGCGGCAATGACAGCCTCGTGGGAGAAGCCGGTGACGACACCCTGTTCGGCGGCGAAGGTGACGATCGACTGCGAGGCGGCATCGGCAGTGATCTGCTCCGCGGTGGTCTGGGCAACGACCGAGTCGATGGCGAAGGAGGCGCGGACACGGTCTCTGGCGGCAACGGTGCCAAAGTCGACCTGCTCGACACAGTCGTCCCCGGTGTCGACGACCTGGTGGACGAACTATTCGTCTTTGAAGCCGATTGGATCGACGCGATCTGAAGTTCCAAGCAGCACGACGCGCCAGCGAGTGGTGATTCGTCGGAGCCACTCGCTGGCGCGTCGTGCTGATTCATCACAGCGGTGGCAACACATCCGGCTCGATTTGGTAGCCATCGGCCAGCGCGTTTGTGCTGTTGAACAGCGCCACAATCGCGAGTACTTCGCCGAGTGCTTCGACACTCAGGCCCAGCTTTCGAACCGCTGCCGTGTGTGAATTCACGCAATAGCGGCAGCCATTTGTCGCCGAGACAGCGAGAGCGATGATCTCACGAGTCTCTGCGTCGAGCGGCGAGGTTTGCCCCGCTGCTTCCGGGTGCATGAGCGCTTTCGACCGAGTCCAAACCAAATCGAGTTGATCCGGATTTGTCGCCAGCACTCGCCAAAAGTTCGGCACGAAGTCGATCTGCTTCGTCTGCTTGATGTCCTCGAAGATCGCTGCCACACGCGGCGTGGCGGTTGCCTCGTCCACTGGTGTGACCGTTGCGATCCGAGTCGAAGGATTGCTCATCGAATGACCTTTTGTCGTGATCCATGAAAACGCCCGGCGTTCCTGCGAAGGCCGGGCGTCTCGTCGTGGGGCAGGTTTTCAACCTGCCCCACGGGTTACTTGGCGTCGATCGTCACGCCCGGCCAATCGTCGGTGCGGAACGGAGTCAGTGGCAGGCCGGCCGTCGAGTACATATTGACGACCGGGTTGTCGGCCCACGCATAACGGACAGAGGCGGGTTCTTTCACCTTGTCGCTCGAAACTTCGATGCGGCCGTCCGGCAAGATCTTGGCCGAAGCCCAGACGAATTTTTTGTCGTCACCAGCGATCGCGAAGCCGCGCGGCTCATTGACATCGAAGGGCCGCCAACCGTTGGCGGCCGGAGCGACATTCTCGAACGTCAGCACGATCTTGTTGCCAGACTTCTCCATCGACTTGTAGAGCGGACTGCGGCACGGGATACCCTGAACCTTGTACGTCTCGGCCAACGCCCAGCGAGCCAAGCGGCGGCCGACGTCGACTTTGTTCTTCGGATGGATGTCCTTCCCTTCGCCGATGTCGATGATGACCGCCTCGCCGGTGTTCTTCAGCCGTTTCATCGTCAGCGTCTGAGCTTCTCGCAGCTCCGCCCACGAGCTGTCACCCGGTTCGGGCTTCTCGCCGAGGAAGTCAGCGAGCTGCACCCAATAGAACGGGAAGTCGCCTTGGCCCCACTCGTCACGCCAGTTTTGGATCATCAACGGGAACAGGTCGCGGTACTGATAGGCTCGACCGGCGTTCGATTCCCCCTGATACCAGATCGCTCCGCGAATGCCGTAGCCGATGTGAGAACTCAGCACGCCGTTGTAAATGTTGGCCGGCCGAGCGTTGCCGCGCATCTGATTCTGCAATCCGGCGAGCTGCTTTTTCTGGTCCTCGTTGAGGTCCGTCTTCGCCGACAGATCGGCGAACGACTTCTCGCTGAGAATCCAGCGTTCCATCAGCGGTTGCATGGACGCGGTTTTCGTCAGCAAGTCGCGGTTGACCCACGCCTCGCAGGCCGAGCCGCCCCAGGCGTTGTTGATCATGCCCACCGGCACATCGAGCGTCCGCTGCAACTGCCGAGCGAAGAAGTAGCCGACGGCCGAAAACCCTCCGACCGTCTCCGGCATGCAGACTTGCCACTTCCGATCGGGGTGCGACCAGATCGGCTCCTGCACACCGATGTTTGGAAAGTTGATCATCCGCAGCTTCGGATGCTTGGCCGTCGCACGCTCCAAATCGGCATCGTTGGACGAGTTCACCGACCACTGCATGTTCGACTGGCCGGAGCAAATCCAAACCTCGCCGACCAGCACGTCGCCGAACTTGATCTCGTTCTTGCCTTTGACGGTCAGCGTCAGCGGTTCGCCGACTTCCAGCGGGTCGAGCATCACGCTCCACGAGCCGTCGGCCCCGGCCTTCGCTTTGTGGCTTTGCGAGGCGATCGAGACGGTCACCTCTTCACCCGCCGCCGCCTTGCCCCAGACTTTGTTCTTCTGGCCCCGTTGCAGAACCATGTGCTCGCCAAAGACGTTCGGCAGCGACACGTCAGCCATCGCCGAACCGGTTCCCGCCAAAGCCACCACCACTGCCAACCATGCCCGCAAGCGAGCTGCCTTGAGAAGACTGAGCATGAATCGAGTTCCTTTCCAAAGGTGTCGAACAAAGTCTCTGGTCCCAACGACCGACGCGGCGGAAGCTAATCAACCCGGCTGACGAGGGCAAAGCTGGCGTTGGCAGTTGCCAGCGGAGACGGAATAATGCCCCGGCCCGGCGCATCGCTTGGCGTGGTCCGGCGTCGGAAATGCCGGCCCGGTCAATCAAAAGGAGCGGTTATGGCTCGCTGGCTTGTCTCGATCGGAATGCTCGCAACGCTCGGTTGGACCGCGTTCGCCGCGGCCGCTGACGCCGTCCCGGACAAAAAAGGGATCGCATTCTTCGAGAAACGCATCCGCCCGGTGCTGGTCGAGAGCTGCTACGAATGCCACTCGACCAAAGAGGGGAGCAAGCTCAAGGGGGGCCTCGCACTCGACTCCCGCGAAGGGCTGCTGCAAGGGGGCGAGACCGGCCCCGCAATCGTTCCCGGCAGTCCGGAGGACAGCCTGCTGATCGAGGCCCTTCGCCACGATGGCCTCGAAATGCCTCCCGAAAAGAAGTTGCCGGCGACGGTCATTGCCGACTTCGTGGCGTGGATCAAGATGGGTGCCCCCGACCCGCGAGAAGGCGGCAAAGTCCCGGCCCTCAAGAAAGAAATCGACATCGAAGCCGGCCGCCAGTTTTGGGCGTTCCAACCGCCGAAAGCAGTCGAACCGCCGAGCGTCAAAGACAAACAGTGGTCGAAGACCGACGTCGATAAGTTCGTGCTCGCCGGATTGGAAAAGAACAAACTCAAGCCAGTCGCCGACGCGGATCGACGGACGTGGATTCGCCGAGTGACCCTCGATCTGGTCGGCTTGATTCCGACCCCGGCCGAGATCGATGTATTCGTCAATGACAAGTCGCCGAAAGCCGCCGAGGCGGTCGTCGATCGGCTGCTCGCGTCGCCACAGTTCGGCGAGCGTTGGGGCCGGCATTGGCTCGACGTCGCGCGATTCGCTGAGTCCAACGGCAACACCGACAACGTTTCGTACCCGCATGCTTGGCGGTATCGCGACTACGTCATCAAGTCGTTCAACTCGGATAAGCCGTTCGATCAATTCATCCGCGAGCAACTCGCCGGCGACTTGCTGCCGTCCGAACACACGAAGCAGCGTGACGAGCTTTTGGTCGCGACGGGATTCCTCGCGCTCGGCTCGAAGCCGCGAGCGCAGAACAATCCCGATTTCCAAATGGACGTCGTCGCTGAGCAGATCGAAGTCGCAACGACCGGCTTCATGGCGTTGACCGTCGCGTGTGCTCGCTGTCACGACCACAAGTTCGACCCGATCCCGACCAGCGAGTACTACGCGATGGCTGGCCTCTTCACGAGCACCGACACGCTTTACAGCGCTGGCGGCGGACAAGGCAACGGCCGGCAGAAGAACACCGGGTTCCACGAACTCAACGGCGATCCCAACATGGCGGACGTCCGCCAGAAGCACACCACGGCACTCGCGACGTTGATCGAGAATCGTCAGAAAGTGACCGCCGAACTCAAGCGGTTGGGAGCCGTCGCCAAGGACAAACCCGCCGACAAGAACAAGCAGAAGCCGAAGCCGAAGAAGGCCGCTAAAAATCAGCCCCCCGTCAGGCCCGAAGACATGCCCGCCGTCGAGGTCAAAGTTCCCAAGGACGCTTCGCCGGAAGAGGCGGACAAGATCAAGCAACTCGGAGAAGACCTGCGTCACTGTGTCGATGAAATCAAGGAACTTCAGTCGAACGCTCCCCCCGCTGGCGAGATGGCGATGGGCGTCCGCGACGACAAGAAGCCCGCCGATTGCCAGATTTGCGTTCGCGGCGACTCAAAAAATCGGGGAGCCACTGTGTCACGCGGTGTCGTCTCGGTCGCCACGATCGGTGAGCTGCCGAAGGTTGATCCGAAACAGAGTGGTCGGCTGGAACTCGCGAACTGGATCGCCTCCCCGAACAATCCGCTGACCGCGCGCGTGGCGGCGAACCGCGTTTGGCAACACCTCTTCGGCCGAGGCCTCGTTGCGAGCGTCGATAACTTCGGCGAACTCGGCGAGAGGGCCAGCCATCCGGAATTGCTCGATCAGCTCGCTTTGCAGTTCGTGCGCGACGGCTGGTCGATCAAGAAATTAGTTCGCTCGCTGGTGCTGACGCGGAGCTACGGCCTCGCCAGCACGCATGTCGCGAAGAGCTACGAAGCCGATCCCGACAACATTTACCAGTGGCGACACTCGCCCCACCGCATGGACTCGGATCAGATCCGCGACGCGATCCTCGCCGTCAGTGGCCAGCTTGATCTCGAAACGATGGCCGGCTCGATCGTGTCGAAGTCGCCCGAAGAAGTCGTCCAGCAAGGCCGCTTGAATCCAGCGACGTTCTCCGACGCCAGCATTCGCAACCGCAGCATCTATCTGCCGATCGTCCGCAACGCGATGCCCGAAGCTCTCGAACTGTTCGACGCACCGGACCCGTCCCTGGTCATCGGTGTCCGCGACGTCACGACCGTCCCGTCGCAAAGTCTCTTCCTGATGAACAGCCAGTTTCTCGTCCAACAGTCGCGGCACTTCTCTGAACGACTGCTGGCCGTCGGCGACCTGGGCGATTCGGCCCGCGTCGCGCTGGCCTTCCGCATCGCTTTGAACCGCGATCCGTCCCCGAAAGAATCCGCCGAATCCACCGAGTTCGTGAAACGATCCGAGTCCGTCATCGAGTCCTCCGAAAAAGACAAAGAACAACTCCGAGTCCGCGCCTGGGCCGCCTTCTGCCAAGCCCTGCTCGCCTCGGCCGAGTTCAGGTATGTGGAATAATCGTGAATCGTAGGTTGGGCACTCTTGCCCGACCCGCTCGACTTGGGACGTGCAAGGGTGCCCATCCTACAAATAACTTTTCAGGAGCCTGTCATGAATTGGTCCCGTCGCGAAATGTTGCAGCGTGTTTCCAGTGGCTTCGGCATGATGGCCTTCGCCGGCCTCGCCAGTCAGCGAGCCGCTGCCGACTACACGAACCCGCTGGCTCCCAAGGAACCGCACTTCGCTCCGAAGGCGAAGCGAGTGATTTACGCCTGCATGCGCGGCGGGCCGTCGCACGTCGATACGTTCGACTACAAGCCGGCGCTCGCCGAGCATGACGGCAAAGAAGCTCCCGAACAAAAGGCCCGCACGCTGATGGCCTCGCCGTGGAAGTTCGAGCAGCAAGGCGAGAGCGGCCTGCCGATTTCGGAGTTGTTCCCGCACGTTGGCAAGCACGCCGACCAGATGTGTCTCATCAATAGCCTGTGGACTGATGTGCCGAATCACCCGCAAGCGTTCCTGATGATGCACACCGGCGAGTTCCGCTTCGCTCGCCCCAGCATGGGAGCATGGTCGCTGTATGGCCTCGGCACGCAGAATCAAAACCTGCCGGGGTTCGTGACGATCAATCCGCCGAATAATCTCGGCGGATCACAGAACTATTCGAGCGGCTTCCTTCCCGCGATCTATCAAGGCACCGCCATCGGCCGCGAAGGCCAGAAGGTTTCCGACACAAAAGTCGGCAACATCCTCTCGAAACATCTGCCCGGCACGCTGCAACGCGAGCAACTCGATCTCGTGCAGTCGCTCAACCGCGATCTGCTCGGCCGTCAGCAAGTCAACGCCGAGATCGAAGGGGTCATCGAATCCTACGAACTCGCCTTCCGGATGCAGGACGCCCTGCCGCAAGTGCTTGACCTGTCGAAAGAATCCAAGGACACGCTCGACTCCTACGGGATCGGCGGCGGCCCGACTGACAACTTCGGACGGCAATGCCTGATGGCTCGCCGGCTGGCGGAATCGGGGGTTCGGTTCATCGAAGTCACGCACGCCAACTGGGACCAGCACAGCGGTCTCAAGAACAACCTGACCAACAACTGCAAAGCCATCGATCAGCCGCTCGCTGCGTTGCTGGCCGATCTCGAATCGCGTGACATGCTGAAAGACACGCTGGTCATGTGGGGCGGCGAGTTCGGCCGCACTCCGCACGTCCGCAACAAGGACGGCCGCGATCACAACGGCACTGCGTATTCGATGTGGCTCGCCGGAGGCGGCGTGAAGGGCGGCCTGCGTTACGGGGCCAGCGATGAGTTCGGCATCAAGGCAGTCGAAAACAAAGTCCACCCGCACGACATGCACGCGACGATCCTGCACCTGCTCGGCCTGGACCACGAGAAGCTGACGTACCGATACGGCGGCCGCGACTACAAGCTGACCGGAGTCGGCGGCGCTCGCGTGATCAACGACATCTTCGCGTGAGTCAGAAGCCAAAACGAGAAACCAGAAGCCCGGCTTTTCCAAAAAGCCGGGCTTCTTCGTTTGATTCACCGAGCGATGTTGAAGCGTGGCTTGCGGGAGTTGATCAGTTCGGATTTCTGCGAACAGCCTGTCATCAGCCAACTCTGCGGCGCACAGACGCGGAAACTTGTTCCTGACAACGATTGCCATGTGGTGAACGAATTTGACTATGATACATCGACACTTCTGATGGGCTTGTGCGGAATGTCTTTTTGGAGAGCCAGCTTGTGACGAGCACTCGCGTCGATGAATTCACGAACCTCGCTGATTCGAGGACCGAAAGCCGCATTTCTTCGTTGTGGATGAGGCTGATCGAGCCGTTCCGCCGGACGCTCAAGTGGAGCCGGAGCGCGAAGTCTTTGAGGGACGAACCGCCCGGTCGCACCGCAGAAGTGCGCTATCGCATTCTGTTTGAGAACTCTCCCGACGCGGTTTTTGTTCTGGCAGGCAGCGAGGAATCGCTGCGGGAGTTCAATGACCGCTTGCCCGAGCTGCTGGGCTACTCGCGAGAGCAACTTTCTCAGATGTGCCGGTGTGATTTTGAGTTGGGCATTCCCACGCTCTCGATGCGAAGTTCGATCGTGTCGGTCTACAGCCCCAAGACCAGCGAGTTTGACGCTCGCTATCGTCGTCGTGACGGCACGATCATCGACGTGTCCGTGACCTATTCGGTCGTCGATTACTTTGGCGAGGTGGCTTATCTGATGATCGCCCGCGATGTGACGGCTCGCCGCCGGGCCGAACAACAATTGCGGGAAAGCGAGTCCCGGTTTCGGACGCTGGCAGAGACGATTCCCGCCCTGGTGGCCATCCAGCGCGACGGTCACGCGCTCTACGTGAATCCCGCGATGACCGAACTCAGCGGCTATCTGACCTCGGAACTGTTGCGTCTCGATTTGATCAGTTTGATTCGCGCCGAGTTTCAAGCCGAGACGCGATCTCAGGTCGAGCGCTGTTTGCGTGGTGAACGGACGACATGGCGGCGTGAAGTCGCGCTGCGCACCAAACCGGGTGAGGAGCGTTGGATCGATCTAACTGTCGCCCCAATCACGCTGGATGGTCAAGCGGCTTGGTTGGCCAACGCGGTGGATGTCACCGAACGGCGGCGAACCGAAGCGGAAATGCGGCAGCTCAACGCACAGCTCTTTCATGCGGGTCGGCTTCGTCTTCTCGGAGAATTGGCGGCCGGAATCGCTCACCGCGTCAAGCATCCGATTGGCAATGTCGGCAATCTGGCCCAAGCCCTGATCAATGACATGGATCGGCACCGTGAGGTCTTTCACGAAGAGCTCCGCGAAACGTTGCTGATGATCCTCGAAGAAGCGGACGAAGCGGATCACACCATCAGCGAAATGATTGGCTTCGCTCGTCGTCACGAGATGGACCGCAGTTGGATCGACCTCGCGCCACTGATTACGGATGCGGCTCGAATTGCGCGGTTTGACCGACGCTGGACCGATGTGGTGATCGAAACCGAAACCGATCCGAATCCACCAATGGCGTACGCCGATCGCGCGGAGATCACGCAGGTGCTCATCGACCTGATCCGCAATGGTCTGGAGGCGATGGAGAGCACTCCTACCGACGAGCGCCGGATGTTGGTGGAATTGCGAAACGAGCGAGCCGGTTGGTTGCGAGTGTCCATCACGGACTGTGGTTGTGGAGTCTCCGCTGAACAGCAGCCAAAACTTTTCCACGCGTTTGAAACCACGAAGCCGGAAGGCCTCGGATTGGGCTTGTCGTTGTGCAAGACGATCATCGAGAGCCACAGTGGGCGACTGTGGTACAAGCCAGCTTCACCCAAGGGTTCCACGTTGAGTTTTCTTCTGCCCTCGGAAGAGCGTGTCTTCGAGCCGACGATGTCTGTCCTCCCCCACTTGGAACCGTGACGGTTGACGCATACCATGTCTGCACCATTTTGCAGGAGTCCAACATGCCGTTCCCCCCGTCGATGGTTGCCCTCGCGATCTCCATTGTGGCCGGGCTATTCGGAGTCGTTTGGTTGGCACGTCGTGTCTTCGGTTCGTGGACTGCGGTGCGGCGTCAAGCCGAAACGGAAGACGCGTTGAAACAGTTTCGAATGCAACGCGAACTGCTGGAGGCCAAGTTCTTCGATCTGGCCCGTGTCTCCGGAAAGCCGCGCGGACTGAAATGGCTGGATGGCGACTGGCAGAGTGAAGTCACGTTTGCTCGTGCCTGCGACACCGGCTTGTTGACCGCATTCGTTGGACTGCACATTCGCTTTGAAGCCGTTGAGGGTGGTGACATGGAGGGTATCGCTGCCGTGGATACGGTTCGCGATGCGGCCGCCGTCTTTCACTTCCAGCGCGGACGTTGGGGAACCAACGGCCGAGTGCTGATGAACATGAATCCTGCCGAAGCCGTGATTCGGTTGGCTGGGCAATTCGCTCCAGTGATCAGCGGAGACTCGTGACCGGTTCGCCGGGTCGAATCTCACTCTCAGCATCTCAAGGTGACGCTCATGGATGGACGCCTCTCGTCGGACGAACTCGGCCTGCTCAAAAGTTTGAACCGGCCGGAAAAAATTCAGGCGTTTCTGGACAACGAAGTCCGCTACAACCCAGAGACAACCTGCCGTTCGCCGCGCCGCGTCATCCAAGATCGTCGGGCTCATTGTGCCGAAGGAGCGTTCTTCGCTGCGGCCGCGCTGGATGCCAATGGAATTCCACCGTTGATTATCGACATGGAAGCCATCCGCGATGACGACCATCTGCTGACCGTCTTTCGCGAGCACGGCCGCTGGGGTGCAATCGCCAAATCCAACTACGCGGGGTTGCGATTTCGTGAACCGGTCTATCGCACGCTCCGCGAGTTGGTGATGTCGTACTACGAGCACTATTTCAACGCTGCCGGCGAGAAAACGCTGCGCACTTTTTCGCGACCAGTCAATCTACACCGTTTCGATCACATCCATTGGATGACCACGGAAGAAGACGTCTGGGAGATTTGCGAGTATCTCTGCACGATCCCGCACACGCGCGTGCTGACTCCGGCGATCGAGCGTCGTCGTCGCAGCGTGGACGCGCGGTTATTCGCCGCGGGACACGTCGGGGCCGTTTAACGCTCGCTTGTCACGCGCCCCGCACCCCGTCAGACTCCGCCGACTTTTCGCCTTTTCGCCAGCCTCACGGACGGAGCAATGCCCGAACAAATCATTCACACGCACGAATTGCCTAACGGCTTGACGGTCGTGATCGAGCCGATGTCCGACGTGCAATCGGCGGCGTTTTGCTTTCTGATTCCGGGCGGCAGTGCGTTCGATCCTGCCAACCACGGCGGCACTGCGGCCGTTCTGACCGACTGGATCACACGCGGAGCCGGAGACCTCGATAGCCGCGAGTTGTCGAATGCCCTCGACAACCTGGGTGTGCAGCGAAACGAGAGCACCGGCCTGAACCATCTTGCGTTCACGGCCGCGACGCTGGGCGCGAACGTACCCGCCGCGCTGTTGCTGTATGCCGACATCATCCGCCGGCCGCAACTTCCCGACGAAGAATTCGAAGGCGCGATCGCTGGAATCGAACAGTCACTGCGAGCGATCGAAGACGAGCCGCAACGCAAGTTGATGATCGAACTCCGTCGCCGCTGCTACGACGCTCCGTGGGGGTTGCCGACAGAAGGAACCCTCGAAGAAATCGCGCGCATCACGGCGAAGTCAGTGCGAGCACATTACGACCGCTGCCTGCGTCCGAACGGTGCAATCCTGGGCATCGCCGGCTGTGTCGAGATTCAAGAGATGCTCGCTTTGGTGAGCGAAGCCTTCGGCGATTGGGCGACCAAGCCCGATTCCGCGATGGTCACTGGCCCGCGCGGTGAACGAGTCGGACACATTGATCACGACTCGACGCAGACGCACATCGGCATCGCGTATGACGCAATCGAATACGCTCACCCCGATTACTACAAGGCGTGGGCCGCGGTTGGAATTCTCAGCGGCGGCATGAGCGCGCGGCTCTTCACCGAAGTTCGCGAGCGTCGTGGCTTGTGTTATTCGGTCAGTGCCTCACTCAACAGCTTGAAGCACGAAGGGCGAGTCCTGTGCTACGCTGGCACGACCGTCGAGCGTGCTCAAGAGACCTTCGACGTGACGCTGCACGAACTGCAACGGCTCGGCGACGGGATCGAGTCGCACGAACTGGAACGCTGCAAAGCTCGCGCGAAGAGTTCGCTGATCATGCAGCAGGAATCGACGACCAGCCGCGCGACATCCATTGCTCGCGATTGGCATTTTCTGAAACGTGTCCAGACTCTCGACGACATCCGCCGCGACATCGATGAATTGACTGTGCCCGGAGTGCTGGATTACGTCCATCAACATCCGGCGCGAGACTTCACGGTCCTGACAATCGGCCCGAATGCACTGAAAGTTCCGTAAGTCAGCCTTCCCAGGCTGACTCGAATGTCCATCAACTTCCCATGAAGTCAGGCTGGGAAGCCTGACCTATGAGATGCCATGAAATTCCATCAAACGAAACTCGCGAACGGCTTGGCGGTCATTGCCGAGTTGAATCCGGCGGTGCATTCGGTCGCGTTGGGCTTCTTCGTCCGGACTGGTTCGCGTGACGAAACGGCCGCCGTGTCAGGCGTCAGTCATTTTCTGGAACACATGGTTTTCAAGGGCAGCGAGAAGTACTCAGCCGACGACGTCAATCGCATCTTTGACGAGGTCGGAGCCAAGTACAACGCGGCCACGGCCGAGGAAGGAACGTTGTTCTACGGAGCGGTCTTGCCCGAATACTTGCCGCAAGCGTTCGAGCTGTTCGCGAACATCCTGCGACCCGCGCTGCGGCAAGAAGATTTCGACATGGAGAAAAACGTCATCCTGGAAGAGATCGGGATGTACGATGACCAGCCGAGCTTTACGGCCTACGAGAATCTGATGCAGACGCACTTCGCGGGGCACCCGCTGGGGCAAAGCGTGCTCGGCACGAAGGAGAGCATCACCGCTCTGACCTGCGAGCAAATGCGAGGGTATCACCGCGACCGCTACCTTGCTGGCAATGTCACGCTGGCAGTTGCCGGCAACACGGATTGGGCACAAATTCTCGCGCTGGCTGAGCAGCATTGCGCGAACTGGCCGGTGGGAACCTGCGGCCGAGCGACCCACGAAGCGAAGCCGCCCGGCGGATTGAAAGTCATCACGCGGCCGAAGAGCCAGCAAGAGCACATCATGCAGATGACTCCCGCCCCATCGGCTCAGAACCGCCTGCGATTCGCCGCCGAGATTCTGTCGGTGATTGTGGGCGATCACAGCGGCAGCCGGTTGTTTTGGGAACTGGTCGATCCCGGCCTCGCCGAAGCTGCCGACCTCGACTTCAACGAGTACGACGGCAGCGGCAGCTACATGACCTACCTGTCGAGCGAACCGGAAGCGATCGCCGACAACCTCGCCCGTATTCAGGCGATCTTTGCGGAAGTCAACCAGCACGGCATTCGCGAAGACGAACTCGAACAAGCCAAGAACAAAGTGGCGTCGCGCGTGGTGCTGCGGAGCGAACGTCCGACTGGCCGGCTCTCGTCGCTGGGCGGCAATTGGATCTACCGCGAGGAATACCGATCGGTCGACGACGACCTCGCAGAACTGCGCGGGATCACGTCACGAGACGTCCGCGAGTTGTTGGACATCTACCCGCTGGGAGCCACGACTACGGTCGCCGTCGGGCCGATGGAGTCGCTGGCGTAGACCGAACGCCCACGTCCGATTCATTCGCTGGTCGAAAAGTGACCGGACGTAGGCGTCCGGTCTACGATTCGGGGCTACCGTGTCAGGCCCATCGTGAATTGGAAGACCTGCGTCAGGTCGTCCTTCTCTTTCATGAGCGGGAATCCAAAATCGAGCGCGATTGGAGCCGGGCCCATCATCGGCACCGTGACTCGCATGCCGAAACCCACCGTCAACCGCAGGTTGGTCAGCTTCGCAGTGGTGTCTTGAATTGTGCCGAAGTCTGAGAACGCGACCGCTCCGAGAGTTCCGTCGGCCGTGATCGGGACAAGGTATTCCGCGCCGCCGAGGAAGCTGAACTGTCCACCGATGCGAGCACTATTTGCGATCGGGCTGATGCCGCGGTACGAGAAGCCTCGCACGGATTGGAAACCACCCGCGAAATACCGTTCGTAAATTGGAGTGTCGGCACCGGTCCACGCGGCTTGCAGGCCCAACGACAGAATGTGACCGCCGTCACCATCGGGTCGCTCCAAGAAGTAGAAGTATTGGTGCCCCTCCGCATCAACTCGCGAATAGTTAAATTCGCCGAAGGCTTGTTCGAATCCGCTCGTGACGTAATGCCCGTGACGCGGCTGAAACGGTGAATCACGAGTGTCGTGCGCGATCGCGAGCCGACCCGTTGAAAGAAACGAATTCCCCAACGACTCCTGTAATATCGGGGCGATGTTACCGCCCGAATCTTTCGTCGGATTCGAGAGATGTACCGATTCCATGCGAAGCGAACCGATCAATGACCAGGCCGCGTCCAGTTGTCGACCAACGGTGACTCGGCCGCCCATGCGTTGTTCAGTCCAATCGCGATAGAAGCGATTGAAATAGAAGCCGCTGACGCCGACGCTGTAGGGACTGTCATTGAAATACGGATCGGTCCAACTCACGAGATAACGGCTGACGACGTTGCCGGGAACAGCCTCGATGCGGAATTGCTCGCCGTGGCCACGCAGTTTCCGAAATGCTCGTCCGGAATAGATGTCCTCCGCGCTGCGCGGGAAGTTCATGATGTCGAAGTTGTTTTCTTCGAGAACGATGGACCCGACGACTCCCGAATTGCTGTTTACGCCAACGCCAAACGACAGCCGGCCGGTTTGCGCGGTCGTCGCGTCCACGCCTAAATCAATCTGTCCAGGAGGCAAATCGGGCACCGCCAAGGGATCCGTCGCATCACCTCCGAACGGATACTGTGGCGTGGGAACTTGAGCCATCAAAACCGACGAGCCGAAGTCCGGAGAATCGGCGTCCGAGGAATCTGGGCTTTGGCCACGAATCGAAGCTTTGGTGCCAAAGATCAGCGAGTCCGATTTCAGACGCTCCATGCTGACAATCACGGGATCGGGAGTTTGCCCGCGAATGATGCTCGCTTGCGAGATTTGCTGCTGATTGGGATTCGGCTTATCGGGCACTTTCGAGATTTGAATGCGAGGAGCATCGGCACCACTAGGCGTAAAGATTTGGCCGCCGATCCGCCGCTCGCTTTGCCGAATTTTCTTGGGGTCCGCGAGATCACCGGGATGCAGCATCATGCGATTGAGGACGACCGACAGCTTGGTGTGCGGTTGATCTTCGTGAATGCGGACATCGACGTGGCGGATCGTGTAAACGCGGTCTTCGTTGACATGATAAACTAGGTCCATGGCCCCCGGCTCTTCCAGGAATCGAGGCACAGGCTCCACGTTTGCAAACGTGCGCCCCAAATGACCGTAGCGCTCCTTGATTCCATCCACATCCTTGCTCATGTATCGCGAGTTGTAGAACTCACCCGAACGCAGTTTCAGTTCGTTGGCTAACTCGTCGTTCGTAAAGATCTTGTTCCCCTCGATGACAAGATCGCGAATCTTGAATCGCGGCCCCTCTTTGATGCGATACGTGATGATCGCGTGAGCGGACTTGAAGCTCAGCGGATTCCACGGGCTTTCGTCGATGGCGACTTCCTTTTCGATGTCGACGTCGAAGTAACCCAGACTGTGGTAATACTGCTTGAGAGCCGCGACATCGTCTGGCAACTGCTCCGGCTTGTACTTGCCCAAAAACGCCAGTCCGAGAGGGGCCGGCTTCAACGAGAGCTTCTGTTTCAAGACGCCGTAGGAAAACGAGTCGTTGCCGTCGAATTTCACCGAGCCGACGATCACCTTCGGACCTTCATCAATCACAAAGATCACTTGCCGATCTTCGCGGCGATTGCCTTTTTCGAGCGTGACTTTCGTGTACGGGAAACCTTTTGATTTGTACTGCTCTTCAATCCGCTTCGTCGCCTCGCGATTCAAACTGACCTCAAATGGACTGCCCGCCTTGAGGCCGGTCAACTTCTCGAGGTAGCCCGTTTTCATCCGTTCGTTGCCACGAAACTCGACCTTCTCGACGATCGGCCGCTCGATCACGCGAAACACAAGCAACAAGCCCGTGTCGCTCCGTCGATAACGCGGTTCGATACTGAAAAACCAGCGCGTGCTGTACAGGGCTCGCACGTCTTCGCGAATCTGAGACTCCGCCGGAGGCCGACCGACCGCCGAACGCACCAACTTGCGAATCGCCGTCGTTTCGATCGTGTCGTTGCCTTCAATCACGATGTCGGTAATTGGATCCGTCAACGCCTCTGAACCTTCTCCACTCAGATTCAAGCCTTCGTCGAGATCACCAGGAATGCGTTCCTCGTCGGGCGTCGGCTCATCGTTGACGCGGCGCACACGCCGAGCCGATTCTTTCGAAGCGGGCTCATCGAACGCAGGTGATTGGCCGCGAATCATGGGCAACGACTGGCAACCGGCCAGTACGCTCAACCACATCGCCAAACCAAACAGCGACAAGCGTTCCCAGTGGGTCACGCGACCCACACGCTCGCCACAAAAGGTGCCTTCCTTGACACCGCTCATGAGGTGGTTTTTCCGGCTGGAGAGTCAAAGTTCGGAAGGAAACGCAGAGAAGAGGCAGATTCCTCTTCTGAAGAGGAAGGGGATGTATCGCAAATCGGATTTCGAGAGCAATATGTGTTTTCGTAGCGCACGCGGCTCGCGTGCGTCGACCTCTCGGCACGCGAGCCGCGTGCTCCACAATCGTTACTTAAACAGGCCCAGCGACCCGCCTGATGACAGCGCCCCATCCGGTGGCGTTGCAGCCACCTCGTCAACGTGCGGCAGGATGACCTCGGACAGCCAATACTGCTTCAGCTCTTTGACCAGCCACAAGAATTTTTCGAGGTCCACCGGCTTCGTGAGATACGCGGCCACATCAAAGTGCTCGACGTCGGCACGATCCGCCGGATCAATTGAGGCCGTCAGCACGACGACCGGAATGTCTCGCAGTGTGGCGTCATCTTTCACCGCCGCCAACACGTCTTTGCCGCTGATCCCCGGCAAACCCAAGTCGAGCAAAATCAAATCGGGACGCGGAGCACGAGCATACTTGCCGGTATGACGCACGAACTCCAGAGCATCCTCGCCGGTCTTCACCCAAGTCATGTGATGCGCGATGTGCCCCTTGAGCAGCGCTCCCATCGTCAATTTTGCGGCCGTGAGGCTGTCCTCGACCATCAAGACTTCCATCGGCCGACCGACGGTCTGACTATCGCTGTTCATGGCAACTTCCTTTCTGACGATGTCAGCGTGCAGTCTACGACAGGGAACTCGAATTCCGAAACTCGAATTCCGAATATCCACGGCTTGCTTGACGGCCGCGCGAGTGGCCGAAAAGCTGTCACGCATAGTTCCGACGCCCAACACCGAGACATCCACAATGAAAATCACGCACATCGAAGTCATCCCGCTCACTGGTGCCACCGTCGATGGCGGTTGGCCTCAAGGCCATGAGCCGCAAGAGAACTTGCACACGTTCGTCGAGGTGCGGACGGACGAGGGCTTGTCGGGCTGGGGGAGTTGCTTCACGTCGGGCAAGCTGGTTGAAGGGGCCGTCGAGTTGTTGTGGCCGTTGCTCAAAGGTGAATCGGCGGTCGAGCCGGAGCGAGTCAGCGAGAAGCTGCGGCAGTCGTCGTTCTGGCAGGGTCGAGGCGGTTCGGTCGAGCACGCGATCAGTGGGATCGACATCGCGTTGTGGGATTTGTTCGGCAAGGTGTGTGGGCAGCCGGTGTCGCGGTTGCTTGGCGGCAATTACCGTCAGCGGATCAAGCCGTACGGCTCGATCCTGTTCGACGAGCCGGACGCATTACGAGCAACTCTGGAATCAACGGTCGAGCGCGGGTTCAGGGCGATCAAGATGGGTTGGCGACCGTTCGGGCGGCGCGATCGGAAGTTCGACGAGTTGCTGGTCGGAACCGCTCGCGAGACCGTCGGTCCCGGAGTCGATTTGATGGTCGATGCCGGAGGTAGCGAACAGTTCTGGCCGCACGGCGTGAATTGGGCACGCGAGACGGCGTTCATGCTCGCCGAGTACGGCATCGTCTGGTTCGAGGAAGCTCTGCCGCCGGATGACATCGAAGGATACATCGAACTGACTCGCGTCTCGCCGGTGCCGATCGCGACGGGCGAGGTGCTGACTCGTCGCCAATCGTTCCGGCCGTGGTTGGAACGCCGCGCTGTGGACATCATTCAGCCGGACTGTACGAAGAACGGTGGCCTCTCCGAATCTCGACGCATCGCGTGGATGGCCTACGACCACAACATCCAAATGGTCTCGCACGGCTGGAATACCGCGCTCGGTTTGGCGGCCGACTTGCAGCTCGCGGCGGCGATGCCGATCGCTCGATACGTCGAGTACCTCACACCGTGCGCGTACATCGACTCGCTGACCACCGAGCCGTTCCGCATCGACGCCGAAGGCTTTTTGGAGATCCCGACAAAGCCGGGACTAGGCGTCGAGATCGACCGCGAGAAGCTCAAGCACTTCGACGCTCGACGGTAGCCACGTTCGCCAGAACGTGGGTCTTTCGCGAATCCGCCCACGTTCTGGCGAACGTGGCTACGATTGCTCCGCCACTTCCCGGCTCAGAAATTAACCGAATCTTCATCAGTCTCGACGCGACAGCTTCTTTGCAACCCGCGATAACTCGCCGCCAAACGAAGAGGGAAGATTTCTCCGTGGGTTCGGAGGCGGTTGATGTCGAAGTCGAAGATTCTGATTATCGAAGACGAACGCTCGCTGAGCGAAATTCTGAGCTACAACCTCACCAACGAAGGCTTTGAGGTGCTCACCGCCAGCGACGGCACTGACGGATTGCGGCGTGCTCAAAACGCTCTGCCGGATTTGATCGTGCTGGACTTGATGCTGCCGGGAATCGACGGTCTACAAATCTGCCGACAGCTTCGTAGCGACTCCAAGACTCAAGGCATCCGCATCCTGATGCTCACCGCCAAGGCGGAGGAAGTCGATGAGATCGTCGGCTTCAACATGGGGGCGGATGATTACGTCGCCAAGCCATTCAAGATCAAGCCGCTCATCAGCCGGATCAAGGCGCTGTTGCGGCGGCCGTCCGCAGAGCAATCGTCTTCCGAGGTCATCTCGGTGTCCGGCATCGAAGTCGATCGCACGCACCACACGGCGAAGCTCGATGGCGAAGAGATGCAGCTCACGCCGACCGAGTTCAAAATGCTCTGGACGATGATGCGCCGCCCCGGTCGGCCGTACTCGCGGAATGAACTGCTCGACAACGCCCGCGGCGAGGACGCGAACGCTCTCGAACGGACCATCGACGTGCATGTCCGCTCGCTGCGGCAGAAGCTCGGCGACAAGGGCAACTTGGTCGAGACGGTTCGCGGCATCGGCTATCGCTTCAAGGCGGAGTAGCCTCGTGGGGTAGGTTTTCAACCTGCCAGGCCGCGAATTCTCAATTCGCCGCGGTGCCGTTCTCTTCAACTCTCGGCCGATTGATGTCCGGGCAGGTTGAAAACCTGCCCCACGTCAATACGCTACCCGCCTCACGCAACTCGGCGTTGAGTACTTCCCATCGGAGGCGGGCAGCATGTCGCAGAATCAGTTCTTTGCGAAGAAGAATCTTCAGGATTTGCTCGACGAAATGGCCGGCGACCACCGCTTGAAGCGAGTCCTCGGTCCGGTCGCACTGACGAGTCTGGGCATCGGAGCGGTCATCGGAGCGGGCATCTTTGTCTCGACCGGCAAAGCGGCACACGACATCGCGGGGCCGGCCTTGATGGTCTCCTATGTCGTCGCCGGACTGACCTGCATCTTCGCGGCTCTGTGCTACGCCGAGTTCGCGTCAATGGCTCCGGTTGCCGGCAGTGCCTACACCTACGCTTACACGACGATGGGCGAGCTTTTCGCCTGGATCATCGGCTGGGACTTGGTCTTGGAATACGCGGTCGGAGCGGCGACCGTGGCCAATGGCTGGTCGAGTTATTTTCAGGCCGTGCTGGCGAAGTTCGGCATCGTGCTCCCCGACATCATCAGCAAGAACCCGCTGGTTTACGAAAACGGACATTTCGTGACGACCGGAGCCTGGGTCAATCTGCCGGCCGTTTTGATTGTCGCCATCGTGACTGCGGTGTTGGTCAAAGGCATTCAGGAGAGCGCCAAGTTCAACACTGCGATGGTCATTGTGAAGGTTTTAGCCGTGTTGTTCGTGATCGGAGTAGGCGCGTTCTACATCGACTCCGCAAACTGGACCCCGTTCGCCCCCTACGGTTGGTCGGGACTGAGTTTCTTTGGACAACCAATTTTGGGTGAACCGCAGAATGGCCGCCCCGTCGGCGTGTTGGCGGGAGCGGCCATCATCTTTTTCGCGTACATCGGCTTCGACAGCGTCTCGACTCACGCCGAGGAGGCCAAGAATCCGCAGCGCGATGTGCCCATCGCAATTGTGACTTCGCTTTTGATCTGCACGGTGCTCTACATCGCGGTCGTGGCGGTGCTGACAGGCATGGTTCGCTACAACGAGATCGACATCCATGCGGGAGTCTCGGATGCATTCAAGAAGGCCGGCTTGCCCAAAGCCGAGTTCATCATCGCCGGAGCCGGCGTCGCCGGGATTACATCCGTGCTGCTGGTGATGATGCTCAGTGCTCCGCGCGTGTTCCTGGCGATGGCTCGCGATGGGCTGGTCCCCAGCAAGTTTTTCGCCGACGTGCATCCGCGATTTCAAACACCATGGAAAAGCACGATCCTGATTGGCTTGTTTGTCAGCGTGTTGGCCGGACTGCTGCCGATTGACGCCCTGCTCGATCTCACCAACATCGGAACGCTGTTCGCGTTCGTCATTGTCTGTGCGGCAGTGCTCATCATGCGCAAGACGAACCCGGACACTCCGCGGCCGTTCCGTTGCCCGTTCGTTCCCGTTGTCCCGGTGCTGGGGATCGCCGCCTGCTTGATGCTGATGTTTTCGCTCCCCGCCGAGAACTGGTATCGGCTCATTGGCTGGCTGGCGATTGGGATGTGCATCTATTTCGGCTACGGCCGGAAACACAGCGTTCTCGGCCAACAACTGCGCGGCGAGTTGGCTCGCCACGGCGCGACTCCGGCCGGGTCGCTGAAAGATGATGGTTCGCAATCATGACTGCGGAGAAGCCTGTGTCACCGAGCGAGTCGGGCTTCCAAAATCGGTCACCTTTTCACCTGAAGCGGTGGGCCATCGGCTTCGCGCTGAGCGGTGCCTTGCTCCTGCTGGCGGTGCTTCTGTTCCACCCTATGGAGCAAGGTCGCAGTGATGCGCGGGCCGCGCAATGCCGGAACAATCTGAAAGAGATTGCTCTCGCGTTGAACTACTATCACGACAAGTACGGCGCGTTCCCTCCGGCGTTCGTGCCGGACGCGGATGGGCGGCCGATGCACAGTTGGCGAGTCTTGCTGCTCCCATACTTGCAAGACGCGGAAATGGACAAACTCTACAAGAGGTATCGCTTCGATGAGCCGTGGGATGGACCGAACAATTCACTGCTGCACAGCGAACAAGTCGCCGCCTACTCCTGTCCGAGCGACAATGGACCGTATCAATCGCGATGGACCAGCTACTTGGCCGTCAGCGGCCCCGAGACGATGTGGCGTCACGACTCGACCGTCACGTTTCGCGACATCAAAGATCGCGTTGCAGACACGATCGCTTTCGTGGAAGTCGCCAACAGTGGCATTCATTGGCTGGAACCGCGAGACCTCTCGTTGTCATCGCTTGAAGAGGCCGGCGCGAAGTGGCCACCCGTCGGAAATCGAATCGATCACCGAGTCCAACAGTTTTGGAGCTTCTCCGATTCGCACGAATACGCCGTCCTCGTGAATTGCCAAGTACTTCGTATCGAACGCTCCGCCACAGCCAAAGACCTGCGGCCGCTTTGCACCATCAACGGCAACGAGGACTGTGCTCCGGTTTTTCGGCAGCACGCTCATCGCTGGAGGTAGAGGTCACGGCACATCAGCCGTCCAACGCGGCCCCCAAAGCCGTCTTCTTGTTGGACGATTCGCGAACCTTGTTGGCGATCCGAGCCAAGACCATTTGGGCTCGCCGTTCACCGTTGCTCTGCGCCCCAAGGAACGTGCTGTTCATCTTGCCCTGCAAGGTCGTGAGGAGCTTGCGATAGAACTCGAAGCCGTTCAAGGCTTGCTCCATGCCGTCGAACGGAATGCGCGGGATCACAAATTGCGCATGAAGTTGCTCGAAGTGACGTTTGTGGCCGGCCGAGCTGGGATCACCGATATCAAACTCCTTGACGCACGCCCGCAAGCGATTGTCCGAGTCTCTCAGAAACCGTCGAGCGTCCTGCCAGTCCTGCTTGTCCTCGCGGCTGGAGTACAGTCGCTCGTCCGGATTGAGATCGCGGTTCAAAGATTTCAATCGACTCGCCAAGTCGACGAGCATCTTGCGCAGCCGTTCCAAATCCTTTTCGACATCCATCGCGGCGTTCCACTCTGTGTCCAACCGTTCGAGCAACTCGGCAGTTTGGCTGGTGGGTGCCGATGTCGAAGCACTTGCGGGTGGCATCAACGGTGATGCCACAAACGGCATCATCGGCGGCATGTAGGCCGGTTGCGGCGTAGCAACGTAGACCACGAGATTCGGATCGGCCCCGGCCACGAGCGCTGGTAAAGGCTGATCCAAGAGTGGATTGGCTCCATTCATGCCGGGATAAGCCATGCCGTAGATCTGCCACATCGCCAGCCAAGTCGGATCGATACCGGTTAAATGTAGGATGGTTCGAAGCGTCAACGACTGAGCCTGTGAGGCCTCGTCCGGAATTCGCACAATCAATCCCTGAGGAACTGCCGCAGGCTTAAACCAGACCCACAAAAAACTCTGTGGACCATCGGCGAAACAAATCTGTTCCCAGACTTGCGATGGGGTCCGAAAAGCAAAACCCGTCGATGTCTCGTTGGATGCTGAACCGCCTGCAAGTAGAGGTTGGCTCATCGGTTTGTTCCCTCGACGATGACCTCGTCCCCTCGACATCGCGTGATGGAAATGGTTCGCGATGTGCCGGGTATCGTCGGTCGGCACGGAGTTTAGTTCTCGGACTTTTCTTGTTCGAGTTCGATTCCGAAGAGACGATGAATTCTGCGACCCTGGCGAGTGATTGTCGCTTGCCCAGCCGCATTTTGACAATTTTGGTTGTCAAAATTAACGGGCACGGATACTATCGCTCGGCGAGCAGTGGTCGGCAACCGATGAAATTGACGTAACTTCAAGGCTCCTAACTTGGTTTAGCCATGAAAGCTGCACTCGAAACCAGTGACCGGACGTTTCTGGATCAGCTTCATCGGCTCGGTTCGGGGACGATTTCGGAGATCTGTGGCTCAGTTGGTGTGACGGCGACTGCCGTCCGCCAGCGACTCGTGCGACTGCAAGGACAAGGCTTCGTCTCGCGAGTCATGGTTCGCAGCGGCCGAGGTCGTCCACACTTCGTTTACCAGGTATCGGAGTCGGGCCTGAACCAACTCGGAGAGAATTACAGCGATCTGGCCCTGATCCTCTGGCAAGAAATGCAGAGCATCGAAGAGCCGTTACTCCGCAAGCGGGTCGTGCAGCGCGTGCGTGAGTCGATGGTCAAGCGCTACGGCCGGACGGATCGCACGCGTTCGTTGCCGGATCGTTTGCGACAGTTGCAGGCATCGTTGGTTGATCGTGGCTTCGATGTGGAAATTGACATGAGCGGAGCACTACCGATTCTGCGAGAAAACAGTTGCCCGTATCAGGAGTTGGCGTCATCCGATGCCGGCATCTGCGAGTTAGAACAAGAAGTTTTTGGCGACGTTCTGGGATCAAAAATCACGCTCACGAAATGCTGCCGAGACGGGCATCATTGTTGTGAGTTTCAGGCCGAAACCGTGGGGAGTTGAGTCGATTGCATCGCGCGATCGTGCCGCTAGAGTTTGCGGCTCGGTACGGATCACAAGACACCAAACAACGGATCAAATCATGAGCAGTTGGATCGAAGGACGCTTTGAAGAGAACGTGATTGTTTCGACGCTGGAGCAGGCGATGAACTGGGCGAAGGAATCCAGTGTGTGGCCGATGACGTTCGGCCTCGCGTGCTGTGCGATCGAGATGATGGCCGTCGGAGCCAGCCGCTTCGACCTGGACCGTTTCGGAGCCGGGGCGTTCCGGGCGAGTCCTCGGCAAGCGGACTTGATGATCGTGGCCGGGACAGTCACCTACAAAATGGCCAGCCGAGTGCGGCGGCTCTACGAGCAGATGCCCGATCCGAAGTATGTGATCGCGATGGGAGCCTGCACGGTCGGCGGCGGCCCGTACTTCAAGTGGGGCTATCACGTCGTCAAGGGGGTCGATCTGGTCGTCCCGGTCGATGTGTACGTCCCCGGCTGCCCGCCGCGCCCGGAGGCACTGCTCGAAGGGATCATGCGGATTCAAGACAAAATCAAAGCCCGCAAGCTCGGCAAAGGGATGACCGAAGTCCTCCCCGTTCCCCACCACAGCGGAGTCGCGGCGGTGCCGAGCGTTTTGAATGTGTGAGTGATTCGAGAGTCCATTAGAAATCCGTACCGCGACCGTTAGGGAGCGGCCTCGCGGATCAAAGCGAGCCGCTTCCTAACGGTCGCGGTACTGCGGAAAGAGTGAAAGTCGAATGAGCGCGATTCTGAAGATCAGCGACCTGCGGGTCGCCGTGGAGGGCAAACCGATTCTCAAGGGGGTCAACCTGGAGATTCGGCAGGGGGAGATTCATGCCTTGATGGGGCCCAACGGGTGCGGCAAGAGCACTCTGGCCTACGTCGTCGCCGGGCATCCGAAGTACGAGATCACCGGCGGGGCGATTGAACTCGACGGCGTCAACGTGCTGGAGTTGGACCCCTGCCAGCGAGCACGCCTGGGCATCTTTCTGGCGTTTCAGTATCCGGTGACGATTCCGGGCGTGAAGGTCTCCGACTTCTTGCGGCACGCGGTCTCGAACGTCCGCAACCCCGACCGCAAAGAAGGGGAAGGGCTGATCCCGATGAAGGATTTCCGCAAGGAACTCAAGGATCGGATGTCTGAGATCGACATCGACAGCGAGTTCGCTCGGCGCTACCTCAACGACGGCTTCAGCGGCGGCGAGAAGAAGCGGATGGAGATTTTGCAGTTGTCACTGCTGCGTCCGCGATTCGCGATCCTCGACGAAACCGACAGCGGCCTCGACAGCGACGCCGTCCGAGCGGTCAGCGAAGGGATCAACAAACTCCACGGCCCACACATGGGCGTGCTGATCATCACGCACCACGAACGCCTGCTCGAATTCAACAAGCCAAGCTTCACGCATGTGATGCTCGCCGGGAAAATTGTCGAAACGGGCGATGCGTCACTCGCTCACGACCTGCACGCCAACGGCTACGCAGCGGTGCGAGAACGGCATCCGGCGGAGGCAGCAGAAGAACAAGCAGTCACCGTTAAGGCATAACTTTGGAATGCGGTGCTGAAACACCAAACTCCAGAAGGCGAAAAATAATCATGAGCACTGACCTAGCAGTTCAAGAACGTGACATCGAGGACATTGGCATGGACGATTACCAATTCGGGTTCCACGATCCCACGGACAAGTACGTCTTCAAGAGCCGCCGAGGGCTGGATCGTGAGATCGTTTATCAGATCTCCGAACTGAAGAAGGAGCCGAAGTGGATGCGGGACTTCCGCATCAGCTCGCTGGAGACCTTCTTCCAAAAGCCGATGCCGTCCTGGGGCGGTGCCGTGGAAGAGATCGACTTCCAAAACATCTTCTACTACATGAAGGCTGCGGCCAATCTGGAGAAGAGTTGGGAGGATGTGCCCGAAGACATTCGCAAAACATACGACCGGCTGGGCATTCCCGAAGCGGAGAAGAAGTATCTCGCGGGCGTGAAGGCGCAGTACGAGTCGGAAGTCATCTACGGCAGCTTGCAGGAAGACCTCGCCAAGCAAGGGGTGCTCTTCACCGATACCGACTCGGCGCTGCGCGACCATCCGGACCTGTTCCGGGAATACTTCGGCAAGATCATCCCGCCGAACGACAACAAGTTCGCGGCGCTCAATTCAGCCGTGTGGTCGGGCGGGTCGTTCATCTACGTGCCGCCGGGCGTGAAGATCGAGTTCCCGTTGCAGGCGTACTTCCGGATCAACTCGGAGAACATGGGGCAGTTCGAGCGGACGCTGATCATCGTCGATGAAGGAGCGTCGGCACATTACGTCGAAGGCTGCACGGCTCCGACCTACAGCAGCGAAAGCCTGCACTCGGCCGTCGTCGAAATCGTCGTCAAGCGCGGTGGTCGCTTCCGCTACACGACGATCCAGAACTGGTCGAACAACGTCTACAACCTCGTCACCAAGCGAGCGATGGCCTACGGCGATTCGCTGATGGAGTGGGTGGACGGCAACCTCGGCTCGAAGCTGACGATGAAGTACCCGTCGATCTATCTGATGGAACCGGGTGCTCGCGGCGAGACGCTGTCGATCGCGTTCGCGAATCACGGCCAGCATCAAGACGCCGGAGCGAAGATGGTTCACTGTGCTCCGAACACCTCCAGTCGTGTCGTCTCGAAGAGCATCTCGAAAGGGGGCGGCCGAGCCAGCTATCGCGGCTTGGTCAAAGTCGAAAAGGGAGCGACCAATTGCAAGTCGAACGTCGTCTGCGACGCCTTGATCCTCGACAGCAAGAGCCGCAGCGACACCTACCCATACATCGAAGCCGAAGACGATCAGATCTCCCTCGAACACGAAGCCAGCGTCTCGAAGATCGGCGAAGAGCAGCTCTTCTACCTGATGAGCCGCGGCATGACCGAAGCGGAGGCCTCGGCCATGATCGTGACCGGCTTCATCGAGCCGCTCGTCAAAGAGCTGCCGATGGAATACGCCGTCGAAATGAACCGCCTCATCGAACTGCAAATGGAAGGCAGCGTGGGGTAATTCGTGGGGCAGGTTTTCAACCTGCCAGGATCGGGAGAGTCAACGGACGGGCAGGTTGAAAACCTGCACCACGAAACAGCATGTACCTCACCGCCGAGATCATCCGCGAGGTCGAACAGCGATACGGCACTCCGGTTGAGATCGCGCGGCAGTACGAGATGACTCCCGAACAACTCGACATTGTGCGGTTGGGGCAAAAGCAAGGACGCTGCCACGACGTGACGCTCGTGATCGTCGATGACGAGCGGAACATCGTGGTGATTCGCAAGCCGAGCTATCCGCTCGGCGCTTACCGTACGCCGTCGGGAGGCGTCGAGCTGGGTGAGCCGTTTGATGACGGAGCGATCCGAGAAGCGAAGGAAGAAACCGGTTTAGACATCGTATTGGAGAGATACCTGATCCGAGCCAACGTCCGATTCCACGGCTGCTCGGAAGTGATCGACTGGACGACTCACGTCCTGCAAGCTCGCTCGGCGGGCGGGAAGTTGCAGCCGATCGATACGAAGGAAATCGTCGAGGCACGCAAAGCAACGATCGCTGAAATCACTGGTCCGATTCGTGAAGTGTTAATCGCCACCGGCTCGCCGGGACTGCGATACCGAGCGGAGTTGGATGGACTAGCAATTGAGTTGATGACGAACGAGAGACCATGACTGCAACACTGACTGACATTGTGACTGGCTTTAGCCGTACCGCCTTTGAAGCCTTCCTCGAATCGCGTGACGAACCCGATTGGATCGTCGACGCGCGGCGGAAGGCGTATGAGCAGTATCAAGATCATCTCGCTGTGCCGCTGGACCCGGAGGAATGGAAGCGGGTCGAGACGCGCACGTTTCGGCCGGACCAGTTTCATGTCCGCTCTGAGCCATCCGAGTCGGCCACGTTTGGATCGCTGATGCAGGATCGGGCGGAGTTCGCCGGGATGGTGACTCACGTCGACGGGCACACGACGCGGGCCACGCTCGATGAGAAATATGCCAAGCAAGGCGTGCTGTTCGGTGATCTGAGCACGCTGCTGGTGGAGCATCGCGAGAAGCTGGAGCCGTACTTCGGCAAACGTGGCGTGCAAGCTCGACGAGATCGGTTCGCGAGTTGGCACGCGGCGTTTTGGACCGGTGGGACTGTGCTGTTCGTGCCGCGAGGCGTGTCAATCAACGAGCCGCTCAACAGTTTGATCGGACTGAGCGCGGCCGGCGCTGCGGACTTCAGTCACACGCTCGTCATCTTGGAAGATGGAGCGTCCGCGACGCTACTCGAAGAAACTTCGTCGGCGACGACAGACGCGGCTGGCCTGCATGTCGGCGCAGTCGAACTGATTCTTGGCCGAGATGCGAGACTGCGGTACGTCCAATTGCAGAACTGGAACGACAAGACGTGGCATTTCGCGCATCAGGCGGGGCGAGTCGAATCAAACGGGATGTTGCAGTGGACGGTCGGTGGACTCGGAGCCAAGCTGGCTCACATTCATCAGGACGTGCATCTCGACGGACGAGGGGCCGAGGCCGAAGTCAACGGCGTGACGTTTGCGACGAACCGGCAAGTCTTGTCGTACTACACGCAGCAATGGCACAACGCGCCGGATACTCGCAGCGATCTGCTCTACAAAGACGTGATTCGCGACCGAGCTCGTGTTGTCTGGCGTGGCATGATTAAGGTCGCGCCGGAAGCACAGAAGACCGACGGCTATCAACGCAATGACGCGCTCATGTTGTCGGATGCCTGCCGCGTCGATGCGATCCCCGGTTTGGAAATCGAAGCCGACGACGTCCGCTGCACTCACGGCGCGACGGCTGGTCGAGTTGATCGCGAGCAGATTTTCTACTGCATGGCGCGCGGCCTGTCGGAGTTCGAGGCGATGCACGTGATCGTGCAGGGCTTTTTGCAAATTGTCTCTGACCGAATTCCGGTGGAGTTGGTCCGCGAGACGCTGAATCAAGCGGTCGAGCGAAAGCTGGGGATCGGCTAGTTGTGGCGCACGCGGCTCGCGTGCGAGGATTGATCGGTCTCATACATAAAGGAGACGCACGCGGGCCGCGTGCGCCACAGGCTATGTTTGAACGAGTTGCTGCTGTCACCGAAATTCCCCCGAATGGGCGGAAGTCGATCATTGTGGATGACGTGCCGGCGTTGCTGGTACGGATCGGCAATGACTTCTTCGCCGTCGAAGATGTTTGCTCGCACGACGGCCAGCCGTTGACAGACGGGCCGGTTGCCGACGGCGCGATCACCTGCCCGCGTCATGGAGCCAAGTTTGATTTGAAGACCGGTCAGGCTCTGTGCATGCCAGCGACGCGAGGGATTGAGACCTTCGCAGTGCAAGTCCGTGACGGCGAGATCTTCGTTGGACCGGCTGGCTCTGAACCGCCGGTGATGCCGAGCGTTGCTCCCACAGCTCAAGTCATCGCGAAGAGCGACATCCCAGTCGTCACTGCCGCTTCAACAAGCGGCGATCAAGTGCCGACTCCGGAACCGGGAGCGGACGACGACATCCGGCTCATTGATGCGTTGAAGCAGGTCATCGATCCCGAATTGATGGTCAACATTGTGGACCTGGGGCTCGTTTATTCGGTCAATCGAGATGACCGAAAAATTTATGTCGAGATGACGCTGACCAGTCCCGCCTGTCCGGCGGGTCCACAGATTGTGCAGCAGTCGAAGATGGCGCTCGAACGATTGCGAGACGTTGATGAGGCGGAGATCAAGCTGGTGATGACTCCGCCATGGACGCCGGATCGAATGACCGACGAGGCGAAGGACATGCTGGGGATTTTCTAAAAGTAGCCCTGTCGCTCCGCGACAGGATGGCCGTGGGGCAAATGACGTCAAACGAGCGTTCGGTTTTCCTGTCGCAGAGCGACAGGGCTACAGCAACCGTGTGACGAGCGCGGTCCAACCGGTTTGGTGGGAGGCTCCGCAGCCGCGGCCGGTGTCTCCGTGAAAGTACTCGTAAAACAGGACGAGGTCGCGCCAGTGTGGATCGTAGGCGTAGCGTGAGTCCTCGCCGTGACACGCCCGGCGGCCTGCCTCATCGGGCAGAAACAAGTTCGCGAGACGACGTGACAGTTCGGCGGCGACTTCTTTGAGAGTCATCCACTTCCCGGAGTTGGTCGGGCATTCGACTTGGAATTCGTCGCCGTAGAAGAGGTGATAACGTTCCAGGGCTTCGATCAGCAGGTAGTTGACCGGGAACCAAATCGGGCCGCGCCAGTTGGAGTTGCCTCCGAACATGCCGGTGTTGGATTCTCCGGGGACGTAATCGACTCGCAGTTCCTGGTCACCGCTACGAAACACGAACGGATCGTCGTCGTGAGCCTTCGACAACGCTCGCAGTCCGAACGGCGAGAGAAATTCGTTTTCGTCGAGCACTCGTTCCAACACGCGCTGCAAGCGTTCGCGTGATGGAATCGCCAGCAGCAATCGATTTGGTGGTTGCCCGTTCGCGACGTGGTCACGTTCGCAAATCGTGATCTGGCGTGAGAGGTCTTGGCGATTGTGCAAGAACCAGTTCATCCGCTTTTTGAAACCTGGCAAGCGGTCGAGCGTCTGCGGGTCCAGAATTTCGACGGCGAACATGGGGATGATGCCGACGACGGAACGAATCCGCAGCGGCTGTTCGCTCCCCGCCATCTTGAGTTGGTCGTAGTAAAAACCGTCCGTCTCGTCCCAGAGTCCGCTGCCGCCGAGCGTGTTCATGGCATCGGCGATCGCGACGAAGTGCTCGAAGAATTTTGAGGCGATGTCTTCGTAGCTGGGATCTTCGGCCGCCAGTTCCAGCGCGATGGCCAACATTGTCGAGCAGAAGAAGGCCATCCACGCCGTTCCGTCCGCTTGTTCCAGACGACCGCCGGCTGGCAGCGGCTGCGAACGATCGAATACGCCGATGTTGTCCAAGCCTAGAAATCCACCGCCGAAAAGATTGTTGCCTTCGATGTCTTTGCGGTTCACCCACCAAGTGAAGTTGAGCAACAGCTTTTGAAACGCGCGCGCGAGAAACATCCGGTCGCGCTGACCGCGTGGGCCGGTTTGCTTGTAGACGCGCCAGCAGGCCCACGCATGGACTGGCGGGTTGACGTCACTGAATCCGAATTCGTAGGCAGGCAATTGGCCGTTCGGGTGCATGTACCACTCGCGCAGGAACAGCAGAAGTTGTTGCTTGGCAAATTCGCCGTCGATCTGGGCGAACGGGATCATGTGAAACGCCAAGTCCCAGGCCGCGTACCAGGGGTACTCCCACTTGTCGGGCATCGAGATCACGTCGCGGTTGAACAGATGCGGCCAATCGCGATTGCGTCCGAGCCGTCGCGACTCTGGCGGAATCGGCTGCCCTTGGTCGCCGTTGAGCCACTGCCTCACGACGTAGTGATAAAACTGCTTCGACCACAGCAATCCCGCGAACGCCTGACGCTGAACTTGATTCGCTTCGGGAGCGAGTTCGTGCGATTGCTTCGAGCGGTAAAACTCATCCGCTTCGGCTCGGCGCGTCAACAAGAAGTGCTCGAATTCGGGGCCAAACGCGGTTTCCGAGGTCCACGTCTTTTCGCCGTGAGCCGTCAGCCGCAAACGAATTTCTTGGCTTGCGCCAGGCTCCAGCCGTAACTGATACCAAGCGGCGGTCTTCGTCCCGATCCCATCCGGCGAGACGGCGTCGAGCCGGCCACTCACGACGCGATCGTGAAACGCATCCTTCACATACTGGTCGTTGTTGGACAACCCGAAGAGTCGCTCCGTATTCGAAACGTTCTCCGTGAAGAGCCACTGAGGTGGTGGCGACGACGTTTCCGCTGCGAATGAGAACTCACCCAGTGCCTCGTGCCACGCAAAGACGGTCCCGTCCGGCTGAAGTTGCATTCCCGGATAGCAGGACGGCGACTCGTCATGGCCGAACCAAGACCATGTGTTGCGAAACCAAAGCGTCGGCAAAAGGTGCAGCGTCGCCGCCTCTGGCCCGCGATTGTGAATTGTCACGCGAATCAGAATGTCTTCCGGCGAGGCCTTCGCGTACTCGGCCACGACATCGAAGTAGCGGTCGTCATCGAAGACGCCGGTGTCGAGCAACTCGAACTCCGGCTGATCTTTTCCACGTCGGCGGTTCTCCTCTACCAAGCGATCGTAGGGAAACGCCGCCTGCGGGTACTTGTAGAGCGCCTTCATGTACGAGTGCGTCGGGGTCGAGTCGAGATAGTAG
The DNA here is from genome assembly GCA_945904015.1 of Candidatus Kuenenia stuttgartensis. Classification (GTDB taxonomy): domain Bacteria; phylum Planctomycetota; class Planctomycetia; order Planctomycetales; family Planctomycetaceae; genus SXKJ01. The sequence goes on from CAMDPK010000031.1 coordinate 39,209, forward strand.
TACAGCTCCTTCACATCCTCGCCGTGATTTCCTTCCGGGCTCGACAGCCCGAAGAGACGTTCCTTCAGGATCGCGTCGCGGCCGTTCCACAACGCCAGAGCGAAACACAGCCTCCCCTGCCGATCGCAAATCCCCAGCAAGCCGTCTTCGCCCCAGCGATACGCTCGGCTGCGAGCGTGATCGTGCGGAAACGAAAACCAACTGTCGCCGTTCGCCGAGTAATCCTCGCGCACGGTCCCCCATTGTCGCTCGGAGAGGTACGGCCCCCAGCGCTGCCAGTCCTCCTTGCGCGAATGAGCGGCCGCTAACCGACACTCTTCCGCCGTCGCCGTCTGATGGCGACTTTGCATCGGCTCAATCAGTGACTGTCGCATCGTGCATTCCCCGTTGATCCCGTTCGAGCAGCCACAGAACCAGGAGCTCGCTGAACGTCGACAGCAGTATTTCAGCAGCGTGTGATTTTTAGTGGGTGAGCCGCCAGGAACTCCGTCAGTTCAGCGGCATTGAACACCCCCGTGGTCGCTCCCGTCGAGCGAACGCAACTCGCGCCCATCGCGCTGCCGAGCCGCACACAGTCGAGCGTGTCGTCTCCACGGAGCAAACCGAGAATGTAGCCGGAAACGAACGCATCGCCGCTCCCCGTGCCGTCCACGAACGGAACACGATGCGCTTCCGCCTGAAAACGGCCTTCGTCCGAGATGATCACGCAGCCGTGCCCACCGCGAGTGATCATCGCCGTCCGCACTCCAGCCGCGCGGAACGCTTCGGCTTGTCGCCACGGATCGGTCTCGCCGGTGAGCAGCACACTTTCATCTTCGTTGGGCATGAACACATCCGTCAGCGCGAGCACCGGCCGCAGTCGCGGCCAGTAGTCTCCGGGACCGGGGACCACAACATCCAGAAGAGTTGGGATGCCCGCGTCTCGCGCCGCTTGAAACAGCCGTGTGATGTTCTCGACGGGCGGCTTCTCGGCCAGCAGATAGCCGCCGAGGAACAGCACTCGGCAGTCACGCACCATCTCCGGCGTGACTTGGCTGGCATCAAAGTCGGCGTTCGCCCCCACCGCGTGAATGAATCGCCGGTCCTCGCCCTGCACGTTGACGATCAGCGACTGAGACGTCTGACTTGTCGTCGATTCGCACAGCAATCGGCAATCGACTCCCGCCGCTTCCAGCGACTCCCGCACATGCCGGCCGAAGATATCCTTGCCGACCAGCCCAACCACTCCGACCTTCACGCCGAGCTTTGCCAAGTCCGTCGAGACATTCGCCGCGTTGCCGCCGATCGCCAATTCAAATCGAGGCGACAGCACCAGTTCGCCTGCTCGCGGCAAATGCGAGATCGGCGAGCAAAGATGATCGGACACGATGATGCCGAAGCAAAGAACGTCGAGCATGGCCTCTCACTCCGCCAACAGTTTCTCGACGAACGGCACGATGTCCTTCGTGTAGGTGAAGTCCTCGCCGGATTTCGCGTTGTCATTGTCAAAACGCTTCGCGACTTTTCCATCCACGCCGAAGACATACACCGCCGGGATCGAAGCGAGTTCAATCTTCTCGAACAGCACGTCCGATTCGACATTCAGCAGCACGTTTTGAAACGTCGCGTTCTGCTTCGTCAGGAATTCGAGGACGTGGTCGCGGTAGCTCTCCGGGGGCTTGCTCTTGATGCCGGCGTAGTCGCAGCTTGCCGACATGCAGACAAGCTTGTCGCCGTGCTGCTTGTGCAATTCGACCAGATGCGGGAACTCGACCATGCACGGGTCGCACGACGTGGACCACAGATCGAGCACCACGACTTTGCCTTTGTGTTGCGCGACGAGTTCGAGTGTTTCATCCCAGCTCTTAATGTCGAGCGTCACGTTGGCGGTGTTGGCCGCGGCCGGCGGTTGGCCGGAGGGTTCCATCGCCGGAGCAGATGCTCCGGGTGACGGCGACTGCGGCGCGGACGGTGATCCGCAGCCAACGGTCAACAGGGCGAACGTCAGAACGATCACAGCAGAAAGTCGAAGCATGGTGTTGTTTCGGAGAGAGGGGTTGAAGTTGTCCACGGAATCAACTCGCATCCGCAGCCGGCGGCTCGGTCCTGGGCACGTTGTCGACTAGCAGGCGGTCGACGAGTTTGAGCAGCCGCAGGTCTTGTTCTTTTAGGTTGCAACAGAACATCATTCCCAAAATGCCGACCCAGAAGCCCGACGGGATTGCAACGGGCCCCGGCACGAACATTAGGATGAGAAACACACTCACGCACCAATACAAGGTCCGCCGATTCTCACCAAGTTTTTTGATTCGTTGCGTCCGCTTCTGTGAATCAAATACCTGTTCCAGCCATTTTTCATCCCAACGATCCAGAAAGTTCATGGCGGACCTTTCGTCTTGTGGTCATCGGTCGGATGCGGAGCTTTGCTTAGCGTTCGACCTTTTTTAACCCGGCAGCTTCGGCGGCGGGTTCAGGGTCTTCGTAGGGCAGAGCTTTCAGAAACTCAATCAGATCGTCGATTTGTTGCGGTTTGAGATGGCTGGTTTGGCCGTGTTTGTCCCCCGCATTGCTGGTCGTCAGCACGTCGCGCAACGTCTTGGCGGAGCCGTCGTGCAGGTACGGGGCCGAGCGATAGACACCGAGCAACATTGGGGTGTCGTATTTTAGAGGCATCTTCTCGGAGGGATCGGAGCGGCCAGTGCCGACGTCGTGCAGTGTCGGCTTCGTCGCGGGATTCGAATCGCAGAAGTATGGTCCGTGGTGACACGTCGCACAGGCGGTTTCTTTTGAGAAGAAAACCTCACGGCCACGTTTCGCGGATTCGCTGACGCCAGACTTCGCGTGCGGGCTGAGCGGGACCGTGTGCGAGTTCGTGTACGCGGCGAGGGCATCGAGGTCGCGCGAGCGGCCTTTGTTCGGTGGGCCGAGCGATTCGGCGACAGGGCCGTTGATCAGTCCCTTGCCCTGCATCAGCAGGCCGCGAATCGTGTGCTCGAAGTCCTGCGTTTCGTCGCGGTCGGCAGACCAGTGTTGCGGATGGGTCCACGCCAGGCCGACGAGCGGCGGCGTGTTGCGGAGACCTTCGGGATTCTGCCATGTTCGGCCGTCGGCATCGCTGTCGGGATGACAGCTTGAGCAAGCAATCCAGCGGCGGGAGGCCATCGGCATCAACGCGGAATAAAACAGCCGCTTGCCGCGCAGGATTTCGTCACCCAGCGGGTTCTCGGTGACTCGCACGAGGCCGGCGCGACTGAGCGTCTTCGCGTCGTAGGCCACGACTTCAAAATCGAGCGCGTTGTAGAGCCAGAACCATTTGCCATCGGGCGAGTATTTCACGGCTCGCGGGTTGTGGCCGATGTTCATGTGTTGGATCGGAGTCAGTTCGCGGTAGTTGTCGTCGCGAACCTCCATCACAAACAGGTCGTCGGTTCCGCCGAATACGACCACGGCTTGCTGACCGTCGGGGCTGATTGTGACCTCCCACGGACTCGCGGTGACGAGGTTGCCGATGAACGAGTCCATCGGGATGCGTTTGCGTTTGAGGTCTTCTTTTGGCGGGCCGTCAGCGGTGGGCAAGTCAATCACGCTGATGTAGGGAAAGATCGAGCCTTCGCCGTGAGCGGCCGTGATCTTGGATCGCTGATGCGGCACATAAGCTTTGGGCCGCGTCGGATGCACGGTGATTTGCCGAGCGAGATTGTCCGTCGCGGAAGCCGGTATTGCAGCGAGTTCCTTGCCGGAAGCCAGTTCGATCAACCGCACGGTCACGGTGTAATACTCAGTGACGAACGCGGTCCGCTGGTCGCTGGAGAGCGCAAGTCCGCGAGGAAAAGAACCGGCGGCGAGCGTGCGCAGAATCTTCCGCGACTTCGCGTCGATCTCGATCAGTTGACCGGGATACTCCAACGTCACCCAGACTCGCGAGCCGTCGCGTGTCGAGACTACGGCATACGGCTCATCGAAGACTTCGCAACGGCCGAGAACTTCACCCTTGTCGGCATCGACGAACGCGACGGAGTCATCTGCGTAGATCGCGACCGCGAGCTGATGGCTGTCGCCGAGGAACGTGACTCCTTCCGGTTTGTGGCCGACGGGAATCTCGCGCAATTTGGTGAACGTCGCCGGGTCCACGATCGTCACGGTGCCGCTGTCGCGATTCGAGCACGCCAGTAATCGCCCATCGGTGGAGATGTCCAGCAAGCTGTTGGAAGATCCTGCAACGGCGGTGAGGTTTCGCAGCACCATCAACAGCATCATCGCAACAAACTCAAACACACGGCGGCGAGTGATCTTGGGCATCAGGCAGTCCTTTCGGCGTGGCGGCGTTGTATCAACACAAATCGGTGAAGCCGAGGAAAACGTAGCCGTCATCGCTACGCGTGACGAGCCAGACGCGACTCGATGTCCAAACTTTTCCGAGGATTGCGGCCGTACAACACTCACTCGGCTCGTCACGCGGAGTCCGCCGCGGCGGAACGGCTACGCTCACAGGAGCCGAGCGACTTCCAGCGGCGCGGCCCACGTCGCGTACTTGGCGAGGTCGCAGACACGCTTCGATCGACGGCGCTGCAGGCAGCCGGTCAGCAACTCGCAAATATCCGGTGCCAATTCCGGCCGCCGCTGCGAAAAGTCAGGCACCGTCCAGCGATCATGGATGGCTCGCAACTTGTTGACGTCGTGTTCCGGAAACAATGTGTCGCCGGTGAGCAGTTTGTACGCCGTGCAGCCCAGGGCGAAATAGTCGGTGACCTCGGAGATCTCGCGTCCTTTGAGCTGCTCCGGAGCCATGTAACGCGGCGTCCCGACGATGTGATTGTCGACTTCCGTGACCGGCTCCAACTCGTTGATCGGTTTGGCGAGGCCAAAATCCATCAGCTTCACCGTACCGTCGAAGTTGAGCATCACATTGACCGGCTTGATATCGCGATGCACGACCTCTCGCTGATGAGCGTACAACACGGCGGATGCGATTTGTCCAAATGCCCTGCGAAAGTCGTCCTGACTCAGCGGGCCGTTCAGCCGCACCAAGCGTTCCAGCGTGATTCCATCGCAGAACTCCATCACGATGAAATACGACTTGAACGCTTTGAATCGGCCGAACATGCGGACGATGTTGGGATGCTGGAATGATTCCACGATGTCCGCCTCGCGATGGAACCAGACCAGCGAGGCTTTGTCATAAACCAGTCGATGGCTGAGCATCTTCAGCGCGACACGCCGAGTCTCGTCTTGATGCGAGCCTTCATAAACGATCGCCATGCCGCCGCGTCCGAGACGCCGCACGATGCGGTATTTGTTGAATGTCTTGCCGGCCAGCACGTCGCGGCGCTGACCTCCCAATCGCAGAGCCAACAATTTCGTCAGCACCTCGCCAATTTCGGGATGCTTGAGTGCCGCCGCATGAAACTTGTCAGCGGGAAGCAGCATCGCTGTCACATTGTCCCGGGCGATCAAACTGGCGCTGCGCGGCTCATCGGTCAGCAAGGACATCTCGCCAAGAACGTCTCCGGAGACGCTGCGGTCGATCTCATGGGTGACGCCGTTTTCGTCGTTGACGACGATGCCCACCGTCCCTTTGCGAATCAGGAACAAGCAATCGCCCGGATCACCTTGCCGCGTGAGAAACTCCGTGTCCGAATACGAACGCTCGACCATTTGAGCTTCCAGCCGATCCACCAATTCCGCAGGCAACGTGTTGAACGGAAAACACTCGCGCAGCCGACAGTCGGCTGAAATGGCAGGCTTCTCGGCCGGCGCTGACTTGACCGAAGCAGCCGGCGGGATCGTCGCATCCGCCTCTTCTTCCTCGAAGCGCGACGACGGTGGAGCTACGACACTGGCTTCGATGCACGTCTCCAATGACTCCAACTCCGACTGGTGATCCAGTTCCGACGCTTGCGTTGCATCCGACAGATACTCTTCGAGAATTTGTTCGTACTGATTCCCCGAAGTGACACTGTCATGATCGCCGTAGAGTTTCCGAAGCAGTTCGGCCCGCATCGTCGGAAAGCGGTCCACAAATTCGGAAACCGACTGGACGCCATCTTGCAGGCAGTATTCCCGAGACAGCAGTTTGACCAGCAGGATGCGATCGTTCTCGATTTCGGGACACAACCGCACGTAATCCTCGACGGTGCGTCCCTCGCCGTTGGACCAACTCCGAGTCTGATCGAGCAACAGCAACCGGCCACGCTGAGCCGGGGTGATGTCCGGATGGTTTTGCAAGAACTCGATCAGGTCCGGAGGCTCGACGTTCGCGCTCCAGATCGCGGAGTATTCTCCCGCGAGAGACCACTCGGCCTCTTCGGAGTACAGCGCTTCTCGCGATTCGCTCGACATAGCTCTGAATCCTCATGCGCCCTCGAAGATGCTTGCGGAGTGCGAGAGGGATTATCTGGTATCGTTCTCGCTTCTTCAAGCAGGAGAGGCCGATTCTGCGACGACCTGCGACAGCGGCGCATCGTCGCGGCTGAGGGCTTGCAGCAAGTGAGCCAGCGTGAGAATCGCATCGCAGGCCGGCACGGCGTCGCGCAGCCAAACGCGACCGGTCGCACCGCCGCCACAAATCGCAGCCTCGTGACGCATCGCCTGCCAGACGTCGGATTGAGTCCAACCTCCCAACCAGCAGCGGCGATCCTTCGTCGCGATTCGTGGTTGCAAGAAGTCGCGAGCCGCGTTGTCGATCACGACCGCTGCACCAACTTGCTCAGCCAGCAAGACTTCGGCCAGCAAACACAACAAGTCTCCTGGTGCGAGCAAACTTCCAACCTCATCCAACACGGCGACGTCGGCTCCGTCATCGTCGATCAAAAAACCGAAGTCCGCCGACTGTGCCACAACGGCCTCACGCACGCGACGCACGTCCGAGTCGTCACCGTTCAGCAAGTCACGACTGCGCCGTGGAATCTCGATCCAGTCCAGCGTCACCGGCAACTTCTCAAACAAGGCGTCGAGCGTCCGCCGCACGAACCGCACGGAACATCCGATCGCGACGCGCAATGGCCGCAACGCATGAAAACGTTTCAACAACCCGGCGAGATACGGCACGGACACTTGAAAGACTCGCTGTGATCCCCCCTGCCGCAGTGGTCGCACGGCCCCCTGCTCGCAACGGTGGTGGATGTCTTCCAAGCGGATGGCTCGCGCGGCGCTGCTCTCGTTTCGGCAGCCGGCCACGGAAATCGGCCGGCCATGTTTGCCCACGAAATCAAGACCGGTCCATGACGGCTCGCAGCCGTGTCCAGAGACCAGGATGCCGCCCGCCGCCTGCATGTGCGCGACGGAAAAACGAAAGCAGGGCATCGACGTTTGACCGATATCCACCACTTGGCAGCTCATGCGACGCAACGCCGCCGCGACTCCCGTGACGATGTCGGGCGACGAAGGCCGCTCGTCGAAACCGACCACGACGACCGGACCGCTACGGCGAATCGGCCGTTTCGAGTTCGCATCGCGCAGGTCACTGCGTCCCGCCAACGGCAGCGATTCCCACAACAGACTCGCGAACGCAGCAGACAACTCGCCCGCTTTGTGCCGAGTCAGTTCGTTGAGATAGACGCCACGGATGCCTTCCAAGGTGAACAGCGACCGCTCGGATTCACGCGGTTCCGACGAATCGTCCGATTCAAACTGCGGTTGCGAAAGCTGACCAACTTCTTGCCGATGCGAGCACTCGCGGCACTTCGGATAAAACGCCGCCAGCCGTGACAAATGCACGGCGCGCGAGATCGCATGCGTCTCGCCAGGGCAGACGTATTGCGGTTCGAGAGTCGGCAGAAGTGAGAGCATCAGAAGGCAGAAGAGAGAAAGCAGAAAGCAGACCAAAGAGTCGGGTTTGAGATTTGAAATCCAACTCCTCACACTGCCGACCGTAGGCCACTTCGGCAAAGTCGGTCAAGAACGATTGCGTTGCTCGCCCCTAACCCCTCGCTCCTAACCCCTACCCATGCACGCCACCGCGTTTCTGAAAGCTCCGCAAACCAGCCCCACCGGTGCGATCGTCGTGCTGTCGGGTGACGAGCGGTCGTTGAAGCTCGATGCGCTGGCCGCGCTCATGCCACTGGTCTGCGGCGATGGCTCGGACGACTCCACCGCGACGAAGTTCGACGGCAAGGAATGCGATTGGAAAAGTGTCCGAGACGAACTGCTGACCGTGTCGATGTTCGGCGACCGACGAGTCGTCTTAGTCGAGGATGCGGACGACTTCGTGTCGGAGCACCGGCCGACCCTCGAAAAATACTTGGAGAAGCCCTCCAAGAAATCGCTGCTCGTGCTGGATATCGGCTCGTTCCCCAAGACGACAAAGCTGTTCAAGGCCGTCGATAAACTCGGCCTGTTGATTGAATGCACCGAGCTGAAGGGGGCCGAACTCACCCGCTGGATTCAAACGACCGTCAAAGAGCGATTCGGCAAGCAGATCACTCGCGACGCCGCGACGCTGCTGCCGGAGATGGCGGGGACGCATCTGGGCCTGCTCGATCAAGAGCTCGAAAAGGTCGCGGCCTATGCGGGCGAACGACCGCAGATCGACAGCGAAGACATCCGCAAAGTCGTCGGTGGCTGGAAGGCTGAGACGACGTGGGTCATGCTCGATGCCCTTCGCGACGGGAACCTCGGATTCGCACTGACGAACTTGGACAAGCTCCTGACCTCCGGCGAGCCGGCTTTGAAACTCTTGGGTGGCATCGCCTTCACCTTCCGCAAGCTGGCCATCGCGACGGAACTGTCGCGACAAGGAATGCCACTCTCGAACGCACTGAAACAAGCGGGAGTCTTTCCCTACCAAGTCGCCGCAGCGGAAAACTACCTGCGCCGCATCGGCCGCCCCAACGCCGAACAGATTTCGCGCTGGCTGCTCGAAACGGACCTCAACCTCAAAGGGGGCCTGCGAACGGCCGAGCGACTGCTGCTCGAACAACTCTTCCTGCAACTCAGCGGCAAGCTGGCGGGATGATGAATGAAGATGCCGCAATGCAGTGCAAAGTGACAAGTGCAAAGTGCAAACTGCAAAATCACGAGAACCGCACATGTGATTGTTCGACCATTTTTCACTTTGCACTCTGCACTCGTCACTTTGCACTCTCAATCAGGCGGCGCAAACGGCACCGTCGGCCTCAACGAGACAAGAGGTAAGAAATGAACGATGAGCCATCCTCCGCATCTTGCGCCGACCGAGTCGCCCTGCTCTTCGCGCTCACGTTTCCATCGTTCTTGACGTGGGTCTATTTCATCTTGCTGGCGGAATCCGCAGCCGCACCGCAACTCGCAGCCAAGTCGATTGGCATGGTGATTCAGATTGGCTTCCCGATGTTCTGGGTCGTCTGTGTGCAGAAACAGCGACTGAGTTGGTCGCGGCCCAAACGGGACGGCCTGCTCATTGGCGGATTGCTCGGCCTCGCCATCGTGGCCGCGATGTTCGGAGCGTATCACCTCTGGCTGAAACCGAGTGGCGCGTTCGATTCCGCAGCCCCGGCGGTTCGCGAGAAGATCAAAGGCATGGGCATCGACTCGACCGCGAAGTTCGCCGCGCTGTCGGTGTTCTATGCCGTGCTGCACTCGCTGTTGGAGGAGTATTACTGGCGCTGGTTCGTCTTCGCCCAACTTCGCCGCGTGACGGCGCTCGGCCCGGCGATCGGGATTTCCGCCCTCGGCTTCATGGCTCACCATGTGATCGTGCTGTCGGTCTTTTTCGGCTGGGGTTCGTTCCTGAGCCTGTTCTTCTCGCTGGGCGTGGCGGTCGGCGGAGTCGCTTGGGCGTGGCTCTATCACCACAGCCGCTCCCTCTTCGGCCCGTGGCTCAGCCACGCGTTGGTGGATGCGGGAATTTTCTTGGTCGGATTCGAGATCGTGAAATCCGCGTGGTGAAGCGATAACTGTGCGCACACGATTGGGTGGCACAGGTTTGAAAAACCTGTGTGCCGAAGGCATTGGAAACTTTGAACCCGCGCGGAATCAGGATGTTGCCGTGCGATGAAATTGATAGCCTGCTTCCGGTTTCACTCTTACCATTGATATGCACACATTGGATTCACTTGCTCTTTCGTCCGGACAAATCCATGAGCGTGCTTGACGAACTAAACGCACTCCCCTCTTCGGAACGATATTCTCGCCTCGGACATCGCGGTACTCGCGATGCGTTGGTTTCACTCGGCACTCAATCGGGTCTCGCGTGGCTCGAAGAACACATCGAGTCACCCATTTATCCTGAATGGGGCTGGGCACTTTACGCATTCAAACCTGAATGGGCGATTCTCGATCGGTGGATTCGACTCAGCAAACTGCACGCCCTTGCGGCCATTGACGCACTCCTCATGTTCGGCCCGGATCCACATTTCGACGATGACAAGAAACCTGAATTGCCGATAGGAGCCAATCCCCAACTGATCGACAACGCCATCAACTTTGCGTTGGAGCATTACGGCAATCCACGATTGAAAGATGCCGCCAAGAGAATCCGCCAATTTTGGCCTGTCGGTCGGCGGCCACGACATTCGGTCAGCATTCCAACCGCCGTCCGAGAGTTTGCCGCCACGTTGTTCTGTAATGACCCTGATCTCATGAGAGATTGGATAAAGATGCTGGAGACGGCAATCACTCCACCGCAGAACATAAATGATCTTTGGCAATCACTTTTGCAATTCGGAGACCGCAAAAACGTCGTTGCTATCATCGACTGGAAAGAGTTCCCCATCGACATTATCGAAAGTCTGCGTCACCTTCGGTCGGCAGCGGGGCTTCCGATTCTCTGGCAGGAGTATTCCGAGTACGCCAATGAAAACGAGAATCTCCTTCGCGACATCGCCACTCAAATCGAAGGCACTGGCCGGTCTCTTGTTTCGCTTGACACTGGCGGCGATTCCTACGCTCTAACTTTTATCGCACGCGATACCATCCCAGCGCTGGAGTCTTTGATTGCACCTGTCCTCGACCAACCTCACTGCATACAGCAATTTGAAAAGTCACCCACAGCACCGCATGCCAACCGCATCCACCGAAGCAGCCGATCCGTCGCGGATTTCATACAGCGTCTCTTTGCTGCGTTCCGGTGATGCGGTGTTGTTAGTTCACACGCCCTAATCCGCAAACAGCGGCCGGTACTTCTTGGACGAGTACAGCCGGAAGTGGACGTCGCGAAGATACTCGTAGGGGCCGTCTTGGCGGATGCTGTCCACGAGCGAGGCGATCTGCAATTGCGAGCGGTACGCTTCGATGCTCCGCAGCTTGTGTTGAAAGACATCGTCGTTGCCGCGGACTTCCAGATTCGGAGCGTCGGCGAAGTCGCA
>CAMDPK010000032.1 GCA_945904015.1 Candidatus Kuenenia stuttgartensis
AGAGTCACGCTCGAACTCAGATGGACCGCCCGAATGTTCGATTCGCGATTCATGCGAAACGACTTGCCGGTGAGGTTCATCGTCGGAGTGATGTCCGTGACGGGCCGCTCATCGAGGAAAAAGTGGACGAGCGAGACCTGCTCTTTCTCGACTTCGCCCGGTTTGTCGGGCACATCCAGAAAATGTGCCGAGCCAAGGATTCCGACTCCCTTGATGTTGAGAACCGAGCCATAAGCACTGTCTTCAACGGCGATCGGAAAGTTCTGAAAATCAATCCCGCTGAGCGTCCACAGCTTCGGGCCGTCGATTCGGATCTGGACATCGCCGATTATGGCCGTCAGCTTTTCCGGTCGATCGATCTTTGCGGCCGCATTCGATGATTGGATGCAATACAGCCGAGCCGACGTTCGGATCAGCAGCCGATCACCGGCGATGGCCGGAGTCGCCATGCACATGTCGTCCGCGGCGAGCTCGTTCGTGTGCAGCACTTCAAACTGGTCGCCCGCCTTGAGAACGATCGTCTCGCCGTCTTCGTTCAAGCAGAAGACTTTTCCATCGTAGGCCCAGGGGGAGGACGTAAACGCTCGGCCGTTCGGAAGTCGTTGCATGCCGAAGATCTCTTTGCCGTCGTTGGCTTGAAAGCATCTCAACAACCCCATGTCGTAGAGCACATACAGCCGGTTGTCGAAGATCAGCGTCGACGGGTTGTACGGACCGGCTTTCGGTTGGGACCACGCGATGAACTCGTTCGACGTCTCGCCGGCCTTGAGTGAGATGTCGCCAGTCGCTCCGGGTCGAATCGCGTAGATCGGCTTGGTCTGATCGAGCACATAGCCCGAGCTGACATAGAGCAGCCCGTTGTGTTCGTAGGGCATCGCGATCGTGATGCTCGACATGCCCTTCAGCGACCAGAGCAGCTTGCCATCGAGATCGTAGGACCGAACTTTGCCAGTTCCCGGCGTCACGATCTCGGTGCGTTGAGCGTTCTGCCAAACGAACGGCGTCGCCCAGTTGCTCTTCTCGTCGCGCGGTGTGCGCCAGACTTGCTCGCCGGTTTTGGCATCCAGCGCGAGCAGATAGGAATCCTGATCGTTGTCATTCACGAGATAGAGTCGATCGCGATGCAGCACCGGCGACGCGGCGGTCCCCCAGCCGTTTCGAATCGCCTGAGGCTTGAGCGTGTGCTTCCAAACTTCCTTGCCATCGAGGTCGAAGCAGAAGACTCCGACGCTGCCGAAGTAGCAATAAACTCGCTCGCCGTCCGTGACCGGAGTCTCTGACGCATAGCTGCTTTTCAAATGAATCGGAGTCTCCGGCTTCCCTTCGTGGACCTGCCGCTCCCAACGAACGTCGCCGGTCTTCAAGTCAAGACAAAAGACTTTCCAATGATGCACAGCGTCCACCGGCCTCGGTCGATCGCCACCGAAATACAGCCCCTTCTTCGGCTCCTCGGCCGTGCCCGAGTTGATGACCGTCGTGAGGAAGACGCGGTCGCCCCACACAATCGGCGACGACCACCCGCGCCCCGGAACGTCGCGTTTCCACGCCACGTTCTCCGTCGCTGACCAGCGATCGGGAAGGTTGTTTCCATTCGCGACGCCGCGCGAATCGGCACCGCGAAACTGAGGCCAATTCGTCTGCGCGATCGACGGTGAGCTACACGCGATGAGAATCAGAAAGCAAACTGGAATGCGGGTAAGTTTCATGACAGCGTCTCCTGTGCAAGATCCATCGTTCGGGCCCGTCGGACACCGATGTTACAGAGACACGAATTGCAGGGCGTAGAGATCGGCGTCGCGGAGGACGAAGCGCAGGCGGATAGGTTTTCCGGTGAGGTGGCTCAGGTTGCCACCGTCCTTCCAGGTGACGGAGCGGTTGAGGGCGTCTCCGAAGAGTGGCGGGCAGTCTTCGAGTGTGAAGCCGGGATAGGGCTGGCCGGTGAGGTCTTGCAGCTCGACGCAGATGTCGCCGGCGGCGCTCGTCGCGAAGTTCAGCGTCAGCTTATCACCGGTGAAGGTCAGCGGTTTCGTGAGGAGTTCTCCGCCGCTGAGCGGGGCATTGATTGAGACGAAGCCATCGAGTCTCAGCGTGTAGCGGCGTAGCGAGTTTCCTTTTCCGTGCCACGATCCCTCGGCTGCGTACAGCGACATTTCACGCGGGGCTCCCGGCAACGACGACTCCGTTTCCACGGCATGCCACGCGATGAATTGATGCCCGTAAAGCCAGGTCGCGGGACGCTCGGGACCGGGTCGCAGGAAGGCTTCGTTCCAGCGTTCGAAGTGGACTCCGTTGCGACTGGTCATCAGCAAGCCCTCGGTCAACGCGGTGCCATATCGCAGATGCGCCGCCGCGCGTTGCTCCCGCAGTTCAAGCTCGGGCAAGGCACGCATCGAGTCGGACCAACCTCGTTCGATGTACCTCGTTGGGAAGCCGATCAGCAGGTGCGGAGCACGAAAGTACGGAGCGACCTGGTTCGTGTAGAGGTGCTCGGCGGGCGAGTCCTTGTAAGTCAGATCGGCTTCGTGCTCCCACTTCAGGAAGTCGCGCGAGGTTGCCGTGCGGATCGCTCGAAAGCCTTCGGGCTTCCAAACTTTGCCGGTCGTGATGCCGCCGGTGAACGTGCGGAAATAAGCCCGATAGACACCAGCAGTCGCGTCCCAGAACGCGAGGTTCTGCGAATCGAAGGCCCCCTCGGTGACGACCGGCTGCTCGCGCATCAGCGACCAGTGAATGCCGTCGGCGGAATGAAAGGCGAACAGTCCGCCTTGATCCGCAGTTCCGCCCAACGCCTTGAATCGCGACTCCTTCGGACAGTCGGCTCGCGTATCGAGGAACGGGGCGAAGTTATGCGTGCCGACTCCGGTCCAGATGACGTTGTTCTGCTTCGAGCCGTTGATGTCATGCAGTCCGAGTTCCGGCTTGGTGAATGTGATGCCGTCGCGACTCTCGGCGTAGCAATAAACCTCGCGTCCCGTCTTGAGCTTCCCATTCTCAACGCCCAACGCCGAGCCTCGGTAATACAGCCGATATTTTTCGCCGTCGTGAATGACCGAGTGATACCCGCTCCCCGCCCCTTCCCACGGAGCATCATGGACGATTGCCACCTCGCGCGGCGTCGGATGCTGCAACTGCCTCCGCGCGTCCTTGAGCGACTCGATCAAGTGCCCGTCCACAAACAGCTCGCGCCGCGAGCCGATGTCGATCGGCGCATCCGCCGCGAAAAGCCATTCGATTCGAGCGACCAGCAGAAGCAGCGAGAGGCAGGTGAGTAATCGTGGCATGAAGTGTTCCTTTTATGGTTCGACCGGCACCCACAGATGAGTGATCGCTGGCTCGCCGCGCTCGTTGCTCCGTTCGACGCGCACAAGATAGTTACCGGGCTTGCCGAAACGGTGCTCGGTGATCGCGAAGCCGTCTTTAGCGAGCTTGTTGACCGCTCCGTCGGACTTCACGGTCACGGCCGGCGAGCCATCGCCGAAGTCCCAGCGTTCCTCGCCGTGCGTCGTGCGGAACGTGCGGACCTTGAACATCGCCACCTGCCCTGCTTTCAGATTCAGAGACGGAGCGTACGCGGCTTGAATTGTCGGCGCGACCTTCTCCGGATCGGCGCGGTTGATGACCTGCACGTCAGCAAAGTCGTAGCCGACGTGGCCGGCGGCATCGGTCACTTTGAGGATCTCGCTGTATGTGCCCGGCGATGGATACTTCCGTTGGACCGTCGCTCCAATCGCGGTTGATCCGTCCGTGAACGTCCACTCGAATCGCAGCGGCTTCACATCGGCCGCCCACGACTTCGTTCCATCAAGCGTCACGGTGTCACCGCTCAAGATGAGCTGATGCGGCCGTGCGATCGCGAGCACCGCCGGCTTCTGTTCTCGGAGGTACGCTTCCCATGCGAAGGCATACGCTTCTTGCGTGCCCCACTTGGCCGACGGTTGCCGGCTGACGATGCCAAAGTGCAAGTGCGACCAACCGCCGCTGCCACCCTCCTTGCCAAGCAATCCAATCCGCTGCCCCATCTTCACGCGGTCGCCGGGCTTCACGTCGATCGTGTGCAGGTGACTGTTGCGGTAGTACCAGCCGCGATCATCAAGCAGATACACAACGTCATACCTCGGCCGCACGGGAGTTCCCTCGAAACCCGGCAGCACGTTGTTCGCCGCGCTGACGACTCGCGCATCGACCGCCGCGACCACCTCGACCAACGCTTCGCAGCCGCCGAAATCGAGATCGTTGTGGTAATAGATTTTCTTGCTGGAGGGAGTCTCGCCACCGTCCACGAACGTCGGCTCGTTGGAAAACTGCGTGCCGCTGGCGAACCAGCGCTGCTTGACCGGCGAGACGAACGTCCCCGGAGCCATCCACGGTGAACCCGCCGGCCACAGCCGCAGTCGCGAGGATTTCTCCAATCCCCAAGTGTCGTCATTCGTGTTCGAGTAATACCCCTTCGTGATCGTGCAATCGATCTGCACGCCGGCAAACGTCACCGGTAGTTGGTAGTTCGCCGCATCGAGCGTCGTCGACTTGCCGTTGACCTCGACGGCCACTCGCGCTCGGCGCACCGCATTCCGAATCGGATCGCGCGTTTCCTGCACGTCAATTAGTTTGACGAGCGCCTTTGATCCGTCAGCTAATTCAACCTGCGTCGATTCCCCGAGATCCAAGTCCACGACACGGAAGAGAGGTTGCAACGTCGGCTCGGGAGGCGCAGCGGTCACGCGCGTCGCAGGGGCGACGATAGAAAGTGAAACCAAGCTCATCGCGGCGAACGTGACCAGCACGATCCCGCTTTGAAGATGCTGTCGTTGTGAGTCCACGAGTCGGCCCTTTCGATTTGCACGGCAATCGGTTTGTGTTGCCTCAGGCACCAGCGAGCGCGTACACGCGGTCGAACGATTCATTGGCGATCCCGCCCAGTCGCTCGGCGAGGTTTCGATACGATTCGCGTCGGTAGTCCCACTGCTGGCTGCGCGGCACTTGTTCCAGCCAGTCGCACAAGTGGACGACGCACAGGTCGTGATAGTCCTGCTCATCCAACTCGATGATGGTGCCCGACACTCGATCGGTGATCCGGTAGGGGTCACGGCTCAAGATCAGCCGGTCAAACGATGCACGGTCCATCACGCAATTGACGAAAGCCAACCGCTCGGCTCGCTCGCCGATCAATTGCCGGACTTCGTCTCGGCGATGTAGCGGCAGGCTGAACTTCTGGAAGAGCTCCGTGCCGTAGATCGAGTGGAACATTCCCGCACGGCACACATCGCGCTCGCAGCCCCAACTTTCCAGATCGCGATGAACGCCGATCAGATGAGCCAGAAAGCCTTTCTCACCGGTGTGCGGAACGGAGTCCGTACCAAGACCAACCAGAAAGTCCGTGAGCGAACGATAGTCGGGATCCACAACGCAACTCCTGTCGTAAAATGATTGACGTGAAGGCGTGGCCGAGTTTAACGGCTGAAGACAACGAATTCGTTGAAGAGATCGCCGTCACGTTTCTAAGTGGACCCGCATCGTGGGGTAGGCTTCCAGCCTGTCAGATTTGCCGCGAGATGACAGGCTGGAAGCCTATCCCACCGCCTATTTTCTCCTCATGAACTCGGCGCGACCGATTGAGTGTGTCCGGTTTCCGCGGCCTTGTACGCAGCGGAAATTGTCTGGAGCACATACAAGTTTTCGTCAGGGGTCAGCACGGGCGATTCCTTCCCCATTGCTGCTCGCATGACGTGTCCGAGGAACCCAATGTTGCCGCTCGATGGAGTTGTTGGAGCATAGCGGTGGGATTCGGGCTTGCCGGATTTTGTGGAGTACCACTCCAGCGGGTTCGCTGTTCCGGGGTTTAATTCCAGCCAGCCCTCAGAGCCCCAGATCTTGACGAACAAATGCTTGCCACGGTCGAGATAATAACCCGAGGTCATGGTTCCAAAAGTTCCGTTGGCGAACCGCAGAGAGATGGCGGCCGAGTCTTCGGTGTCTATCGGTTGTCCGCCGACGTTGCCGGAAAATCCGGCGACGTGGGTGATTCGTGATCCAGTGACATACATCGCCAGATCGAGCCAGTGGATTCCGAGCCACGTCAGGTGACCTCCGCCAGCCCGCGCCTTTTGCGACATCCAACTTTTTTGGTAGCCAGCCGACTTCACTCGCGTTTGATCGGCAATGGTATGCAGTTCGATGCCAAAGATTTTTCCGATCTCACCCGATTGGACGATCCGGCGCGCTTCCAGCATCGCTGGTTCCAGTCGATTCGAGAGAGCAAGCATCAGATGCCGCTTGCCAGCGTTGGCCTTGGCGACCAACGGCGAGAAATCGGCGGGACGAACGCAGGCAGGTTTCTCCGCCAAGATGTGGCAGCCGGCATCGAGAGCCGCATGGATGACCGGAGGGGCCAGCACGGCTTCCATCGCGATGAGAGACACGAGCGGCTTCTTCGCCTGGAAGAGTTCCTGAGGTGACTGATAGGCAGCGACGAACTTTACGCCCACGCCGGTGCGGACGGACTCCACCGTACTGCTCTTTGGATCGCAGAGGTACACAGAGCCAACTTCCGGCGTCTTCGCCAGAGCCTCGATGTAGCCGCTCAAGTGAGGGCCATCCTCATGCGTGAAGAGGGCGACGTCCGCCTGAGTTGTCGCCGTCGATTCGGCCTGCACGATCTGGCTCTGCCGAAGCGCCAGCCAAGCGGGAAGGGAAGCGGCCAGTTGAGTGAATGTTCTGCGGTTCATGATCGGTCCCTTTTCATTGTGGCTTGTTCGAGCCCACCAAGTTGAGCACAGACAGCCGCTTGTTGAAGATCAGAGTCGAAAGGTCGTCGGGAGCCACACTTTACTTCTTTCCCTTCTTCTTCGTTGCCGGTTCATCCGTCTTGGGTTTGCCGCCGTTGGGGCTGAGCGTCTTCCACCAGTCGGGGGCTTCGGCGTCGATCGCGGCGTTGTGCTTGATGAGCTGGTCTCGCAAGGCGGCGAAGCGTTTCGGTTCCCGGTCCTTGAGGTCCGTCGTTTCCTTCACGTCAGCCTTCAGGTTGTAGAGTTCAAACTCGGTCAATTCGGCGTTGGCGAGAATCTTCCAATCCTCCACGCGCATGGCGATCTTCGCATTCGAGGCCATGTGAAGCCGCCAGAAGAGTGGCTGCGAACGTTCGACTTGCGTTGCCGCGCCGGTGAGCACAGGGAGCACATTCACTCCGTCGAGTACTCGGTCGGCGGGTGGTTTGACGCCGGCGATGGCGAGCATCGTGGGAAACAGATCGCTGCCGATGACGGGCACCTCGCTGGTGACGCATGGCGGAATCTTGCCGGGCCAACGTGCGAGGCCGGGGACTCGGATCCCCCCTTCGTGCATGTCGCGCTTGCGACCGCGCAGGCCGCCGCTGGAGCCTCGCCCCGGAGTCTTGATGCCGTCACCTTCGGGACCGTTGTCCGACGTGAAGAACACGAACGTGTTGTCGGCAAGCTGTTGCTCATCGAGCGCCCGCATGAGCTGGCCGAACGCGAAATCCATCTGCGTCACGTTCGCGTGATGCTCGCGCTGCACGTCGTCGATTAGGTCGGGATAGAGGGCCTTGAACTTCGGGTCTGATTTGATCGGGTAATGCGGCTCGTGAGTCCACACCGCGAGAAAGAACGGTTTTGATCGATCACGCTTTTCCTTCAACCAGCTAATCGCCTCGCCCACGACGAGCGGCGCGGCGTAGCCCTCCAGCCGGCCCACGGGCTGCCCGTTGCGGACGAAGTTGTTGGGGTTCTCGTGCGACGGGCCGGCGTTGTTCTGCGTGGCCAGCCACCAGTCGTAACCGTGATCGCTCGGCTGCGGCTGTGCGAGGTTGTTGAACAGCCCGTTCAAATGCCACTTGCCGCTGTGGCACGTCGAGTAGCCCGTGCCTCGCAGCAGCTTGGGCAAGGTGATCTCGCTGGTCCGCAAATGGACCGGTGCGCCCTCGGCGATCCAAGTAAACACTCCGTTGCGATGCGGCGTTCGCCCCGTGAGCAACGCCGACCGCGACGGACTGCACACCGCGCTGGCCGAATAACACTGCGTCAACCGCAGGCCCTGCTTCGCGAACGAGTCCAAATTCGGCGTCTTGATGACCGGATGCCCAAAGCAGCCGAGGTCGCCATAACCGAGATCATCGGCGAGAAAAAGGATGAGGTTGGGCTTTTGTACCTCGGCAGCCGTCACAATTTCGGACCGGCTTGGCAAGGCGAACAAAAGTAGCAGCACGAAGGTTCGGTGTGGGAGTTTTTTGGTCATGGTGAATTCACTTTACAGCACACTCGGCACACATGCGACAAACGCCATTTCTTGGAATAATGCATGCCGACAAAATCTCCACGCCTCCTCTGTTACCGGAGAGAACATGAAACGTCGATTTGCATTGTTGATCGCCTCGTTGTGGCTGATGAGTCCGGTCGCGTCGTTCGCCGCCGAGGCCGGCAAGGGCGCGAGCCCTCCGAACATCGTTTTCATCCTGGCCGACGACCTGGGGTGGACCGACACGGCGACGTACGGCAGTCGGTATTACGAGACGCCCCACATCGACCGACTGGCGGCTCAGGGGTTGAAGTTGACTCGGTATCACAACTGCCAGAACTGTCAGCCGACGAGAGCCGCGTTGATGTCCGGCCAATACGGTGCTCGCACGGGCGTGTACACCGTTGGCGGCATCGAGCGTTTCAACTGGCAGAGCCGTCCGCTCCGACCGGTGGACAACGTCCAACAATTGCCGCTCGACCGTGCGACGATCGCGCAGCAGCTCAAGGCGGCGGGATACTCCACAGCGATGTTCGGCAAATGGCATCTCGGACAGAACGGCGATTACCACCCCGGCCGACGCGGGTTCGACGAGGCCATCGTCACGATGGGCCAGCATTTTAATTTTGCCACGCAGCCGAAGGTCGATGTTCCCAAGGGTGTGTACCTCGCCGACTGGCTGACGGACAAAGCGGTGGACTTCATCCAGCGCAAAAAGGCCGGGCCGTTTTTCCTGTACCTGCCGCACTTCGGCGTGCATTCGCCTCACGACGCGAAGCCGGAACTCATCGAGAAGTTCAAATCGAAGCCGGCGGCTGGAGGTCATCACAGTACGACGTATGCCGCGATGATCGCCAGCGTC
Source organism: Candidatus Kuenenia stuttgartensis (assembly GCA_945904015.1). Classification (GTDB taxonomy): domain Bacteria; phylum Planctomycetota; class Planctomycetia; order Planctomycetales; family Planctomycetaceae; genus SXKJ01. Next base: position 9,110 of record CAMDPK010000032.1, read on the forward strand.
GATGAAAGCGTCGGCCGAGTGATGCGGACGCTCGATGAACTTGGCATCGCCGACAACACGGTCGTGATCTTCTCCAGCGATAACGGTGGCGTGGGAGGCTATCTCCGCGAAGGGATCAAAAAGGGGGGCGACATCACCGACAACGCGCCGCTCCGCAGCGGCAAAGGAAGCCTCTACGAAGGGGGCATCCGCGATCCATTCCTCGTGCGCTGGCCCGGCGTGACCAAGCCCGGCTCGACGTGCGACGTGCCGACAATTCATATTGATGTCTTCCCGACGCTGCTCGAATTAGCCGCAGCAAAATCGCCAGCGAAGCAACCTCTCGACGGCGAGAGTCTCGTGAAACTCTTCCGCGATCCGAGCGCCGCGTTGCAGCGAGACGCGATCTTTCAGCACTTCCCCGGCTACCTTGGCGCGGGGGACAACCTGTGGCGGACAACGCCCGTCGGGCTGATTCAAGTCGGCGATTGGAAGCTGATGGAGTTCTTCGAGGATGGCCGCCTGGAACTCTACAACCTGCGCGACGACATCGGCGAAACCAAGAACCTCGCCGCCGCGATGCCCGACAAGACGAAAGAGCTGCACGCGAAGATGCTCGCCTGGCGTGAGGCGGTCAACGCTCCGATGCCGACGCCGAATCAACCAAAGAAAGAGCCGTCCGACAACAAGCAGAAAAAGTCTCAAAGAAGGGCCAAGTGATTCATGCGGGATTTCAAAGTAGCCACGTTCGCCAGAACGTGGGTTGGCGGTCGTATTGCCCACGTTCTGGCGAACGTGGCTACGGTGTTGTTGTCGGCTTGGACCACGCTCATCGCGCCGGATGTGTCACTCGCGGCTGAAAAGCCGAATGTCCTGCTGATCTGCGTCGATGACCTCAAGCCAATCCTGGGCTGCTACGGGGACAAGACGGTGAAGTCGCCAGACATCGACCGGCTGGCGGCGCGGTCGGTGTTGTTCGAGCGGGCGTATTGCAATCAAGCGGTTTGCTCGCCGTCGCGGAATTCGCTGCTGGTCGGGTTGAGACCGCAGACGCTTGGCATCTATGACCTCGGCACGAACTTTCGGCGTTCGCGGCCTGACGCCGCGACGCTGCCGCAGGTTTTCAAGCAGCACGGTTGGCGAACCGAAGCGCTCGGGAAAATCTTTCACGTCGGGCACGGCAACACGGAAGACCCGGCCTCGTGGAGCGTGCCGCACTGGAAGGCGAATGTCGTCGCGTATGCGCTGCCGGAAAGCAAAGCGAAGGTGGGGCTGACTCGCGAAGAGGCACTCTTCGCGAACAAGCCGGCGAAAGACTTGCCGCGCGGCGCGGCTTACGAAGCGGCCAATGTGCCGGACAACACCTATCCCGACGGTGCGCTTGCGGACGAAGCGATCCGCCGCTTGCAGACTGCGAAGCAGAAATCGGATGAGCCGTTCTTTCTCGCGGTCGGATTCGTGAAGCCGCATCTGCCGTTCGTCGCGCCGAAGAAGTACTGGGACTTGTACGACCGATCCGAGTTCAAGCTGGCCGAGGTCCGCACTCCACCAACCGGTGCACCCAGCTACGCTCCGCAATTCGGCGGCGAGCTGCGGCAATACAGCGGCATCCCGGAGAGCGGCCCGCTGGCCGACGATCTTCAACGGGCGCTGATTCACGGCTACCACGCCGCGACAAGTTACATGGATGCGCAACTCGGTCTAGTCATGAATGAATTGGATCGGCTCGGCCTTGCCCAAAACACGATTGTCGTGCTGTGGGGCGATCATGGTTGGCATCTCGGCGATCACGGTATCTGGTGCAAACACACAAACTACGAGCAGGCGACTCGCATCCCGTTGCTCGTCGCTGCTCCCGGAGCAAAAGTCGGCGCGCGGACAACGGCACTCGCCGAGACCGTTGACATCTATCCGACGCTCTGCGAACTCGCAGGCGTGCCGGCTCCGTCGGGACTCGACGGCCGAAGTTTCGCTGCCACCCTGCGCGACTCCGCTGTGCCGACCAAGGACCACACGATTCATGTCTACCCGCGCACCGGCCCGAACAAGACACCGCTCGTCGGCCGAGCGATCCGCACCGCGCGGCATCGACTCGTTGAGTGGAAGAAGATCGGTGCGTCCGCCGAATCCGCCGAGTTGGAGTTGTACGACTACGAAGCCGACCCCTTCGAAACGAAAAACCTCGCGACCGAGCAACCGTCTATCGTCGCGGAACTGCGAGCGTTGCTCGCGCGGCATCCCGAAGCCAAGCCGCAGCTCACGGCCGCTCCCGCGACGCAACCGGCGAAAGACAAGCCCAAGCCAAACCGCAACGCGCTGTTCGACTCGAAGGACAAGAACAAAGACGGCAAGCTGATGCGCGTTGAGTTCCTCGCCAACCAACCCGACCCCGACGAAGCTCCGAAACGCTTTCCGCAGTTCGACTCCAATAATGACGGAGTCCTGAGCCGTGAGGAATTCGTGTCGTCGGGCAGCAAGAATAAAGAGTGAGGTTCATTCTTTTTCGGTTCCCGATGGCCAAGTTGCTCAAGCCAGCCGGCGACGCGACCGGCATGGGAGGCAAGTGGAGGCAGGTCACTCCGAGTGAACCTCGACTGAAACCGTGGTTTGAGGTTTGAGATCGATCTCGGCATCGATGACGGTTGTTGTTCCCGAGTCGGATGAGAAGGCTTGCAGGACTCGCGCCCCTTCCAGTCGATAGTTGCCGGCGCGCATGACGAAGCGAACGTGGGCGTGCGGGAAGCGGTGTGGGTATTCGTTGGACCTGGAATGCGATCGCGGAGCGAATGTGACCAGCCAGACAACGGCCGAGTTGTAGTCACGCGCATCCCGCAGGCCGGGCAGGCCTCAAGAAGAGGCGACGCCAACATCTATCCGCAGGAATTCCGCCGGCAGAGCGAGGGTGTATTCGTTGGGATGTTCACGCTGCTGGTACAGCCGCAGGAGTTCATCGTCGGCGAGTTGTGCGGTGGGTTTTGATATCTCAGCAACCTTCGGCTTTGTGGTCGCGATGGCTTTCGTGGTTGCTTTGGGACGCGATGATCGGCGGCGGCGGCTCTTGGAAGCGGGCGGTATTACGCGTGCCTCGATGATCCTCGGCTGCAGCCGCCGGAGGATCGCGAGTTCACGAATGGCCTTCAGTAGCCCTCGCTGGCAAGTTTCCGTTCGCTGAGCCAACAGATTGATGGTCTTGTCGGCAACGTTCGGTGCGCGTCGGGACGCAGCTTGCAACATGTCGGCGTTGTAGGTCTGAAGCCAGCAGCACTGGATGCGCCGGACAACCAGTTCCTCCAGCGGGCTAGGATGTTCGCCACAGAGCTGATTCCAGATCTCCAGCAGCTTCGCTTCAAGGGCTTTGCGGATCTCGGGAGCATTCGGCGGCGCGGTCACGAGGATCCACTGTTCGATGACTCGCTCACTGACATCTCCGGCACGAGCCCATAGCTGATGCTCGTCCAGGCATTGCCGCAGTTTCTCTCGCGCAGCCGGATCACCTGTCACGGCCTGGTTGATCAGCGTGCGAAACTGCGCCGCTTGCGGGTGTGCCGACTCAGCGATGGCTGGCGGTTCTTGTAGTGGTTGATTTGGGTTCACGGCGTTTCCTCCATGTTCGACCGTTCTCTTGATGAAATCCTGCCAGCACCATCATCGCTGCCAGCAGGCTCTCGCATTCGCGAGACAATAACTCAGTCGCTTGATCCGCAGCGGCCACGGAGGTCGCGGCTTCCATGACTTGTGCCTTCTCCGCAATTCTCAGTTCGCGGCGCTTGGCAACATTGGCGGCCGCCATCGCGGCGATGCGGCCTTTGCCGACATAGACCTTTCGGACCCGCCCGTCGCGACGTTCGCTGATGTAGTAATACATTTCTTTTCCTCGCCGCTCCCAGCCCATCGGCCGGTCCTCCCTGTTGTGCTACACCGCGCGCATTCCCCGCTTTGCGCCGCGGTCATACAAAGATTCAAGCAATGAGTTCCGACAGAATCACCTGATTGATCCGCTGATGATGGCTAAGCGGGCCGTCTTGAGCTTTGACGTTTTGAACGCAAGGATCGATGGGTCTTGCCAACCTCGAACGCACTCGCCGAAGTCGCTCGAGTGGGTCTTGCCGCTGCCGTGTGGTTGATTCTGGGCCATTACCGGTCTCGGCCTTAGGGCAATCAGTACCGCTGACCGCCGTCGAAAATAATCGCCGAAGTAGCTCGATTGGATTTTGCGACTGCCGTGGGTCTGAGCTTGAGTCTCCGCCGATCGCAGCCTGGACGTGCGCCAAGACATCAGATTCGATGCCGCTGCTCGCGAGTACATCGAGCATCCAGGCGTCACCAGCTTTCGACGACTTCGCCCGAGGGCGAGCCGCTAGCAAAACTACGACAATTTTCTGTTTGAGGGACAGCGCGTCCACGTGTAAGCATTTCAACGCGACTGCGAGCCGAATCGACTGTGGAGCCGAGGTGCCCCGGCGGTAATAGGCACGCAGCCCATACATCTCGACTTCTTCTCGCGGCACGCAGCTCAGCAGCTCATCCAGCAGTTGGCCAGAGTTGGATCCGCACAACTTCCAGATCGTGCTGACTTCATTCGTCGACAGGCCAAAGCGAGATCGAGCATCAGCCACCTCTGGGATGTCCGAATCCGGAATGGTGTATCGGTTGCCGACGTCAAAGAAAACCTGCCGATAGGCTTTGATTACTTCGGGCTCCATCGTTGTGATGCCAGCGATCGTCTCGGAAGTTTGCTGAGCCAGCAGCCGGGAGTCGATCTCCGCTTGAACCAGCGGATCGCCGCGCCGTATCCGGTCAGCGGCGGCAAGTGCATGGTCGCTGACGGCCTCCTCGGCTCGCATCTGCCGGATGTACTCTGCGGCGCGCGACACCCCTGCGTCGCGCCGCGAATACTCCTGAGCCCCGGAGATTGCCGTCTGCGACGCCAGATGATCGGCCGCCCACCACCTCCAGTCTGGCACGAGCTGGAGCATCGCCAACCAGGGCGGTGCGGTGAATCGGGGTGGCGACTCACGGGTCGAGTGGGAGCTAGCGGCATTCGGTGCGTCCGCAGAGTTCATCGTTGGAATGTCACCGTTCGGAGCGGGTCGAGTTTGAAGCATCGTCTGGTCTCCTTGAACTTAGGGTGTTGGAATTCTGATTCAGCCACGTCAATGGCCCGCGATCGAATCGCGAGCCACTATGGATACGATTCCTTGTTCACGTCCTCGCGGAATGATTCGTTAGCTCTGCCAAGATCGTTTCATTCTCCTGCTGAGCTTGAAATGTCATTTCAGCCAGTGCCTCGCTAAAGATGCCGCGAATGCTGAAGGTCGCCCGGCTCTTCGTTCGAGCACCGGAGCGTCCCTTGGCGGACTTTCGTTTTTTGCCGGCGGGTTGCAGATCTGCAAGTTGCGCAGTCTGCATTGCCGTAACTGCGCCAGGGAGGATTCCGCTGAGCGCAAGCACTTCGCACATCCATGCGTGGCTGGCACGCGGTGGACCGTTGATGGCGCAAGCCGCCAACTGGCACAGTTGCACTTTCTGCACGTCGGACAGCACTCGGACGCGCAAGCACTTCAGCCCGACGGCCAATCGGATCGCCAACGGGGCCGGACTCATTCGGACGAAGTAGGCCGGCAGGCCGTACCGCCGGACTTGCTCACGCGGAACCGCGTTCAACACGTCGTCGATCAATTGACTGCCAATGCTGCCGCACCACCGCCAGATGGCGTCTACGGCCTTGTCAGGGAGGCCGAAGTGCAGCCGAACAGCCTCAACTTCCTGTCGGATGGTCTGCGGAAGACCGCGCGGATCACCGACCGCATAGAAGACCCGCGCGTAGGCTTCAACGACGTCTGCATCAATGTCCATGTGCGTCGCGATCTCCGAAAACGATTGCTGAGCCAGTAGCCGCGACTCGAGCTCGGACTTGGCGAGCGGATCACCGAACGCGATGTTCTCGGCCGCACTCATCACGAGATCTGCGATCTTTCCCGGCCCCACTAACTGCTGAATGTGGTCGAAAGCTCGCGACAGCCACGGGGCACTTCCGTTGTGGAAACTGTTTTGTTCTTCTTCGGTAGCGGTGCCACCGGCTAATTTGAACGCCGTTGTCCAGCACCAGTCCGGCGCGTACTTTGGGGACTCGTCGATCTGCTGCATCGGTGCGTGATCCGGAGCGTTGCTGATTTCTGTGGGTGCGTGCCGCGTGGACAACGTGCTGCAGTCGCAGTTTGGATTATGCCGTGTCGCAAGCATGGGTTGGTCTCGCAGGGAAAGGGCGTTTGACTACGTTTAGTTGGCCGCGTCGGAGCCGTCGAGGAGCCCATCGTACCCTTTCTCGGCATTCCGTTCAATGGAACGATTCGCGCGAATTGAACTCAGGTTGTGAACCACGAACTCGCGGATAGCAGTCCAGCCTGATCGATCAAGTGACAAGTCGCGCCGGCACAGTCGGGAGGACTGCCGTGACTTTGTTGCGGAACGGCTTGTCGAGAGGCGACCGAGTGTCATCACCACCCGTGGTGAACGCGGCGTGCCCAAAGCCGCGACGCAAGAAACTTGAGTCACGCCTAGCATCAATGGCAGCGCGGAGTGGAGTGGTTGCGGTCTGACGAGACACGGAGGTTGATCGCCCCGGCCCAGCGGATGGGCGCGTAGGCCGCAGCCGATCATGATTTGCGTGGCGAGGCGGCTGCCTCCATCGAGTGGCGGATCGAGCGGTCGCCTTCCCGCTTGCCAATCTGCGCAACGATCACCGGCGCGTCGCCTCGATCCCAACCCGGCGGAGCTGACGATCGTCAGGGCATGCTTGGAAGAATCGCCGCCGTGCGGGTGAATTGTGGAGGATTGCCAGCGGCGCGTGGTACCCCGGAAGAGCTAACGGATCACGCTCAATGACAGCCGTGCTGGCCAGTCTGTCGCCACGGCTGTTGGATCATGCCGCGGGCGACTTCTCGCCTCAGGATGTCTTGATGGTCCAGGGCCACTCGCTGCACCGCCGCTTCGACGTCGTGGTATCCAATGACTGCAAGGCGGACGCTGGCCAGGTGCTCGCAGGCATCAACGCGCCAAAACAACGGCTGGAGCTCGACGACCAGCACGGCCATCGGCTGCGGGTGAAGTCCGGCATCATTAACCCGCACAAGTTTCGTGTCTGTCGCTGCCGCGAGCGGTACGGCAGGCCCCAAGTCGAATGTAGCCAGATCAACAATGGCGGCGCGCACGGCGTCAGTTCCAAGCAAGTCGCTCGCGTCTCGAACCAGCGTGACCTTGACGTGCTTTCCGTGGTGAACAATTTCACTCCGACTACCCCACGCCGTCGTGAACCTGACCGAGCTTCGGCATGTGGTCCAACGCCGCTGCGCCGGCTTCAACCTGGCCAAACGCGAACACGCCAATCTGATCGCTGCTGTGCTGCACAGCGAACACCTGCCGCGCGGCTCCAATCACGCTGGCCTCCGTCACGTCCAGTGCGGCCGAAGGTCGCGATGCCGCGTTCCGACGCTGCCAAGTCCACGCGCTGGACCATCAATGAGAACATCTGCACGTTTGCGGTCTCCACGCCAAGCTCCTCGCACTCCGCCGCTGATCATGACTCTCTCGGCAGGTACAACTCGACCACGCTGACCTACCGTTTGCCGCCTGACGCCGACAAGTTCAAGCACGCACCACGCCACATCACGATCGAGAAGGACGCTAGCCGATGTTAAATTCGTTCACTGTTGCGCCGAGCTCGTCCGACCAGTCGAGGCACTCCCGGTTGGCCGTCGTTTATTGGGAGTTCGACGGAATCTGATTCCCCGCTTGTCGCTGCGTCTTCCGCAGTTGGCAAGACAGATGCTCCGCGTTCGCCGTCGTTAATTGGGAGATCTGTGGGATCGGTCTGCTCTCCTGCCACGCTGTCTTCAGCAATTTCAGCGCCACCAAGAACGTGGCCAGTTTCTGCTGGTGCATTTTTCTTTCTCAGTATTCCGGTACAGATTAGTTGTTTCAGCGGTTGCAGCGCCCCAATCGTGGTGAGCACATCGACAGCAGCGACATCGTCCAGCAAGAATTTCGGATAGCGCAACACCCACGCCAGTGTCCGCATCAGCTCTTGCCGCGACTGCAATTTCACATCGCTGACAACAACGTTTCCTGGTATCGATGGCCGGTTCTTGCCGGGCTTGAGGAACACCAACCAGCGTAATCGCACGAAGAAAGCGCCTTTGCGGCGAACCACACACAAGAACGCGACATCGCCGGCCTGCTTGGAATACTTGTACTCACGCTTGTTGCGGTTAATTCGCCGATAATACAAAGTCTCGCTTACATTCTCAGGTAAGTCGTTCAGAGTTGGCAGCGGTACCAGCCGCTCCATGGTGTATGTCCGGTACAGCGGGCTGCCATCAGCATTGAAGGCACATTCGCAGCGACGCCAGAGGTCACTTACGCGCCGTGCCCAGCAGAACGGACACAGCGTCTCGCGATCGCAGGGCCACAGGTACGGAGTAACCTTGGCGAACGGCGGCGGGCAGTTCGCCAAGTTCACCAACTTGATCTGTGTTTGCACAGCAGGCCAGCCGGCCTCCTTCAATGCCTTCAACTGCTTCCGCCAACGGCTGATCAACCCCGGTGCGCGGTGCAAGATCTCTGGCGGTCGCAGCGGTGGACCACACAGCGGCATGTACACAGCGCGAATCGCACATTGGAACGCCAGGCCCTTAAAAACCGGTGCAGTGAGCGTCAAATGTTGAAGGCCAGTTGGCATGGTGACCTACTCCGGAATTGCCCCCTTCTTCATTCCCAGTCATTTAGTGTATGCAAACACACATCCGGAAACAACCCCTTCTTGTTTAGACCTCTATCCGGAAGCGACCCTTTCTCCCGAAGAGGAATTCTTCCTCTCCAGGATAGGCGGTCGCTACCGCCCCGCCGCTTAAGCGCAGGCGGCGGGCTGGCGACCGTACATTTTTGGTGGCGCGCCGCCGGTGGTTGGTGCGCAGCGTCTTACGCGCAGTTACCAGCCCGCGATTACAGTGTGCACGCGGTCGTCGCGCAATGTTCTGCGCGCAGTTACCAGCTCACGATCACAATGTCGCGAGGCTGACATCAGCGGCCAGCAGCGCTGGACCACTTCCCTGTGAAAGTATCCATCGAACACTGATCGAGTGTGGGTCAACTGTCCCCAGTCTTAGTTCAACACCGCGAACCACGACATCGCGCAGCGCCCGGCGCGTTTTGCATCGTCAACGGCTCGTCGAGCACGACATCGCCGTCGGCAGACAACTGTTCGACTAGCTGCGGCGGCTCTGCCGCGAGCGCGTTCAGCCAATACCCTCGATCATGTCCACGCCGCCGTGCGTCGGCTCGAAGTCAACGCTGAGCAGTGATGTGTCCATCTTGTGGCAGGCACGCACCAGTGTGCCGAGATCCAGGAGCCGGCCGCGCATTGTGCTGGTCACGTCGGCACGCACGGCGGCCGCGCCGCCTCTGGTGATTCGGCCTCGCTGCAGCACGCCGTCGTCGGTTGGCAGCGGGTGCGTCGACGACAGCGAGACGCCAGCACCGGCCAACAGCCCCTCTGTGATCCGGCTGACGTGCAGCGTCGTGTCGTCCAGACTCGACAGCACCAGCGAGCTCTCTTCGGGATCTGCATCGACAACCAAGTCTGTCAGGACTTCGGCGATGAGATCGCCGGTGGTCGCCGGGTCGCCCAGGCAGTTCCGGAAGGCGAGCCGGTCTGTGTTGGCCGATGTCAGGCTGGTCACCGAGGTCTGGTCTGTGCCAAACAGCATCTGCGTGAACCAGAGCGTGAGCTGCATTGGACTCGGGAAGCCGCACGGCGGGCCTTCGCCAGACGAGCTGCTGTCTGACAAGCTGCTGCTGGTCACTGTGTTGAGATCCACTGGCCACGGCACCTCGCCGAAGCAGTCGCTCAGCCACCAGATTCCGTCGCGGTTGCAGACAGCCAGTGTGGCCGGCACGACGGTCCCGCCGCTGCCGGTGTCCCAGATCAATGTGGCGGCCGTCATGGGCTGCGGTGGCCAGACAGCCCGCAGGGCAGCGTGCTGCGACAGGTTGTAGCCCCAGACTGCGCCAGCGGGTGCCAGGCCCGCGAAGACGGCGTCGTCGGCTGGTAGCCAGCCCGGCAACGCATCGTCGGCAGCGGTGACGACGTGATCTCCTGCGTCCTCCGGTGGCGTTGTTTCGCCCGCGGGCAGACAAGTCAGCGTGAACTGAAAATGCACGTGGTCTTCAATGAAGTCGTGCAGCGACGCCTGGACGAACACGCTGCCGTCGCCGTAGTTGAACAGCACGGGCTGTCCCATGGCGGGCCGCTGTTTCGCCATCTGGCCGGCGGTCTGCGCGGAGAGGTAGTACCGGCCGGACGCTGTCGCGTCGGTGACGGTCTGTGCCAGATCCACGGCGGCTTTGCCCGCCAGCAGCACGTCGCCCACGGTGCTGTTCTGCTTGGCTTGCACCACGCCGATGACGTAGCTGGCGGCGGTGGGCCGCAGCGCATTGATTGTTGAGCCGCTTGCCGCGCCTGGTCAATTCGCGGCATTTCGATTCGCGCGAATTACTTCAAGTCAGAATCGCAGTCGTTATCCAACCATCAGGTTATCCTGGCTGTCAGCGCAGCTTCTTGCGAGCGGCGGTGACGATCGACTCAGTCTTATCGATACGTGCGATGTTCGCTGTCATGTCTTCGGCGATTTCCATCACGAGATCACGGCAGAACGCCGCCATGGAGCGGCCGCTCATAGCCGCCGCCAACTGGATCTTGGCATGTGCCTCGGGGTTCACAAAAAATTTGACGACCGAACCGCCGGCGTGTGGCGATTCGGCGGGGTCGCCACTGGGAACGGTTTTCTTTTTGGCCATGTGTTGACTCAGCTTCGAGGTTGAATTGGGACCGTGGCTCAAGTATACCCGTTGGCGGCCTGACGGGCCAGGAAGGACCGTTGAGGCCATGTGGTACATGTAGGTCATGCAGCCCTTTGGCGAGTTGTTCTGGACAGATTCCCTCGCGGCTGTGACGAGCCTGACCACGTACCACCTTCGCCCGTTTGCGTCCGTTAGGCAACACCCCGTTTTGCCGTACAAGGAAACACCGTTGTCCCGTTCTCTTCTACGCACCGCGCCGCAAGAGCTCGCTAGCCGCGACATCGTCGACGCCAGCTACTGGGACGGCTACATCAGTCTGGAGGCGGATGCGTCGAGCATACCAGCCATGTTGCAGGTGCTTTCTCCGCTGCAAGTGCGGCGCTACCGGCCAATGCCGGACGATGCTCATGGATGCCGGGCCGTGCGGAGTCCTGAGTCGTTGGATCGCGCCTGCGGCAACGAAGTTTGGATTGAGGCCGGCTTGTTTGCGGCGGCCTACCTGCTGCTGGCACGGGCGGGATTCCACGTCTCGCTGCGACCTCCAACTGCTGACGAAGTGACCCACCTGGAAGTTTCGCGGACAGAAGACCCGTTTGAGTTAGGCATCGCCAAGTTCGTCAACTCGTACGAGTCTGGGACGCTTTGGCTCGACACAGGCGTCAAGGTGCCGTCCTTGCTCACGATCCTCGTTCGCCTTTTCCCAGACGCCCGCATCGCCATTGCGACACAGCACGACGAAGTTGCCATGCGGATCTTTTCGTGTCTCTGCCGGTGCCTACCGCGTGGCCACGTGCGATACGTCAATAGTCGCCTAGACCAAATCGATGACTGCCAATCCCGCGTCTACGTTGGTCGCTATGTGAACATGTCATTCATGTCGACCGAACTGATCGACCTGTTCGTACCGGTGGACGTGCAATTCGTCGCCAACGACTTCTACGACAGTTGCATTCGGTTTCCGTCGGCCAAGTCCATCGGGATCGACTTTGCGACGCGAACTCACACGGATTCGGAGCGTCTTCGGCTCGCAAAACGTTTCGGGTTCGGCAGCCTTGCGATCCGGCATCTTGGGCTGCGCCAGCGTCCAACTACGGTTTTCATTCAACCAGCGCCGATGCCTGCTGCGACGTTGGCGGATTCGACGGCATACGAAGTCCAGCGGGACGCCGTGGACGTCAACCGCGCGCGAAATCATCTGACTGCCAGCCTTGCCCGGTTCATGAATGCACGACATCGCGCCCGGCCACCGCGGCGAATCGCCGCTGGAATCGTCGAGGCCAAGCGCCAGCGGCATGGACCGCGCGTTTTGGTCGTGGTCGAAAGTGTCGTTCACGCCTTCGAACTCGCCCGCTTGCTTCCGCACGCCCAACTGCGGTTTGCGCGATCGGTCGATTTGGAGGGCATGGAGACATGTTTCCCAGATTATCGGCGACAGATATGGAACGGGGTCGGCAGTCCTAAGTTTTTGATCTGCACGACCACGGCGCTGCGATCGGTCACCCGCTACCGTTTCGACACGGTCATCATGGCGTCCGGTCGCCGTGAACTGCCACCGGATCTCTGGCGTTTGGCGTATGCCGGAGGTGAAGGTGTTCGTGATCCGCTCACCGTCATCGACATCGCTGGCCCCCAATGCCGACGTCGCGTATCGCACATGCAGCGACTGAGTGAGTACGCCCAGCACACTCGCTGGCAACTTGAGCACGTCGATCAAACCGAAGTCTCCTTACGCCGACTCCAGGCACGTACAGCGAGGAGCCTGCCATGAGTCTTAGCTTTTCGCAAATTCGATTGCAGTCGGGGACGGTCTGGGAACCGTGGGCACCAAACCACCGCAGTCGGAGGATTTCGCCGCCAAGCGCCACAGGCAGCCTGGACTACGAGCTGATCATTTCGGTCAAGAATCTTGTTGAGGTTTGCAAATGCTTGCGTGCATGGAAGAGCGACGCACCGGGGCCCGATGGCGTCCGACTGAGGCAACTCACCAATCAAGAGATTTGGGCGTTGATGCGTGCGCTGTCTGAATGCTTGCACGACGGCACGTACCGTCCGGGGCAAGCCCGTGAAGTTCCAATCCCAAAGCGGTCGGGGGGATTCCGCACGATTCGCATCCGGGGTCTCTTCGACCGCATCGTGTCGGCGGCGCTGCACTTCGCATTGGACAGCGTGATCGATCCCCACTTCTTGCCGATGTCGCATTGTTCCCGTCCCGGCCGAGGCTGCATGACGTTGCTGGCGATGATGTCCTGCGCCGTGCGACAGACCGGCTACCAATGGTTGGTCAATGCTGACGTCTACCATGCCTTCGACGAAGTGCCCCGCACCGTCGCCATCAACTCGTTCCGTCCGTTCATCACCTGTCCCAACCTCCTGTCGCTGATCGAAGTCGTCCTTCGTGGTGACGGAGGCCAACCAGTCGGCATCGACCAAGGAGCTGCCCTTAGCGCATTAGCGTTCAACACCACGATGCACTCGCTGTTCGACCTCCGAATGGAACAGCGCGCCCTACCGCTTGCGTACCGCTATCTGGACAATCTGGTAGCGCTCTGCACAAGCGAAACCGAAGCCCACTCGCGGCTCCAGGAATTCACCCACGTACTTTCACGCGGCAAACTCAAAACCAAGGATCCCACACAGGAGGAGCCGGTCATCGTTGATCTCCGCGCTGCCTCCACGGTCCTACTTGGCTTTGAACTGTCGACGCGCGATGGCCTGCTTCAGCTTGCCATTGCCGAAAGCACTTGGGAGAGCCTGGAACACAATCTCCGCGAAACGTACCGTAAGCACGCCAGCCCTACGGCCACTGCCTCACAGCTTTGCCGTTCCTGGTGTGCCTACTTTACGCCCGGGCTCCGTGATCCGGACGCTGCAGTCCGAAGGATTACCGCGATGCTCCGTTCCTACGGGGTCCGCGAGGGAATTGCTCAGGATCGGCTTTACGCCGCTATCTCGCAGGCCCAGCTCACATGGGCTGGCCTGCTGGAACAAACGGCCGCCGTATTCCCATCTGAGTCTCCCCCTGTAGAACTGCGCTCCGGGCAGTACCTGCGCGGGCCATTGCTGCCCGCCGAAACTGAGTCCCCATCCGCTGGCCCCAGCCCCTGCTGGCCCAGCGGACATTGGGGCTTTTACGGCGCAACCATTCGAGGTCGAACAGTTTCTTTATCCCATTCAACCGAGGTTGATCCACAGTGTGTTTGACGACGACGACAAAGCGTCGGACTGAAACTCGGCGTTCCACAACGTGTGTTTCCGAAGTCCGCAGCCGGCCGCCCCTAATCGCTGTCTGCCAAGTTGCGCGGACGTGCTCGCACTCCGCACGTCCGCGCTCAGGAGGTCGCGGTTTTTGAAACGGCATCGACGGTCAGTTCTGCCATCGTCGGCAACGCTTGGCGTCCTGGAGCCGGTCGCTTTCGGGCTTCGTTGGCAGGATGTGCCAGCGGTGAATGAGACGGTCCACGATCGCTCCGGTGAGTCTTTGTTGCCAACAGCAGCGTGATCTGTCCGGTCATGGGTCACGGCGACATACCGTGCTGGCCACTCAAGCGTCTGCGACGCTTGTCGAGTAGCCGGGCGGCCACGAGTGGACGAGTGCCCGTGAGTCTGGCGTCATCGCGAAGCATTCCGTTGACGTCTTCATCGGCATTCCCGCTGCTCGGTTTCCGCGACAGGCAAGCCTGACCCGGGCGATGTTCGCCGGCCGGTCGCTCGCAAATTCTGGCTCTGGCGACCACGATGATTCGGGGATGGATTAAAGCCACGTTGGAATTCCAGAAACAGCCAGTCGGTGGAGTGGATCATGTCGAAGAAAGCCAGCAGCACTTCTGGACAGCGAACTCTGAACAATACCAACGACACTTCTGAACAGATAACGCTGTCGTGGCGACATCAGCGAGGACGTGAGTTTCAAGAGCGAGTCGATCGGGGAGAACGCGTAACGGTCATTGCCAAGGCTTGTGGCTTCCAGGAGGACTACGTCCGGAAGTTGATTAGTTTTTCAAAGACCTTCACCGAAGCCGAAGTCGTCGAACTCAGCCAGCTTCGCATGCCAAACAACGAGCCCCTGAGTTGGGGTCATGTGCTGCCTCTCTTGACGGTGGAAAGTCCGAGGCGACGGTGGATGTATCTCAACATGCTGATGCGCGAAAACCTCAGCAGCCGGGAGTTCTACAAAAAGATTCAGCTTGGTGAGGGACGCACTGAGCCGCAGTCCGCTGGCCGCAAACCATTCGCATCGAACAAAGACATGGTTGATGGCAGCGAGATTCTGTTTCAGATCCAAAAGCTGTCTGAGTCATGGCTAAAATACCACGACAAATACTTCGACCCGCAGGCTCGCGAGCCTGTCCCGCTCAATGTTCCGCGAGGCTCCAAGGCTAGGCAACAATTGCTGAATCAGGTCGACAGCCTGATCAAAATCTTAGAGCGCCAGCGAGTCGCTGTGGACTCTCTGGTCAGCCGGCTGAAGTTCGCGACCTTGCCGGGAATCAGCCAGGACAGCTAGTAGACTCAAGTTACTGGCAGCGACGAAACGCCACACTGACCCGCGGCCGCTACGCCGAACCAGGCAGTGCGGCCTCAGTGGAAACGGTCCACCGCTCGCACCGGCAAGTCTCCTGTGAAATGAACATTTTCCAACTGCTGGCGATTCTGACATGGCAATGATCGATTGGACCAACCGGCACATTGGCGACAGTTTCTGCTCGTTCTGGACCTGGCTGCACGGGTTGGCCGCCGAACGGCACGGCCCGGACCCGGTCAACTTGTCGTACATCAAACTTCGCGACGGTGAGATCGACGCAGTTATCGCCTGCGTGCAGGAAGCTTGTGACCGACTTCAGGCCTCCGAGTTGTTCGGGCCGGACGATGGCGCACTCTTGGTGACTGGTGGCCCCAACGGAATTCGCAAACCGGGATTTGCGAGTTCGGTGCCGGCGAGGCCGGCCGAGATCCGCTTGGCGTTGGTGCTCCGCCACTGTGAGCGGTATGTCTTCGAGCAGGGCGAGGTCTGTCCGGCTTGGGTGCTGCCGTTTCCGACCGAGCCCGTGACTTCGGTCGCGGCGCTGACACAGTATCTCGTTGGCCAGATCGACCGCTGGTCGCAAGCGGAGAGTCGCAGTTCGGGCGCGACGCCGCCCGACGCTAAGGAGGAATGGCGCGTGCTCGACAACGTGCAGAGCACACTGGCTTGGTTTCATCGTCGGGAGCTGATTCGATCGCTGCCGAATGTGCCGGCCCTTAAACGCACGAAGCTGAATGCCGGACGCTGCGCCGAAATCCTGAGGCAATGGCTGGACGAGTTAGTTCGAAGCCCGGTGACATCACAATCGAATCCAGACGGACAAGATGACTCAACCAGACGCGTGTGTTACGTCGTGCTCCGCAGCAAGGGAGACAAACCGCTGATTCACGGTCGGGAGGTGTCCCCCGTGACATACACGCAGCACGATGTTTTGCAGGCCCTGATCGACGCAGGATCGGATGGCCTGTCACTCAGGGAACTCGAAAAACGCAGCGGGCACGGCTCGGCCAGGAACGTCCTCGGGAATCTGGCGAGCAAGTCCAGCGTCTGGAAGCAGGTCATCTTGCTGCCGGGAGCACCGGGCCGACGCTATCGCCTGCTGTTCGAGTGACGTCGGCGCTGACGAGATAGTGATCGACACTTGCGAACGACACACCGAGCGACAGACACCAACAGACTTCGTCAGAGGATCACTGCCGCGCCGTGACGGACAGGGCTGATGTCCGCCGTCATTATTCTTCGATCGCGCTGGCTACACGCCGGCCGGAACCGGAGATGCCATGACCCCCGCTCGTCCTGAATGTTCGCTCCACGCCTGCGATGACCTGGTGGATCGCGAGAAGGTTCGCGGATCACAACACCGCACACCAACGATGCAGCGTCCGATTGTCACGAGCGACCACTCCCTGCCGCCCGGAGTGCTCAACAGTCGGCGGACGTGATCAACCTGACCATGAACGTAACTCCGAGTTTCTTTCGTTGATGACTTCGATCGAAGCCGCCAACGAGGGGAATTAACCACCGCGCGAGTCCCCTCACGGAATCACTTGCACGGCCATGAGGAGAGAACGACATGACAACAACGAAGGAACGTCACCGAAAAGACGAATGGAAACTCACATGCTCCTCAAAATGAAACAAGTCGCCGAACGGCTGAATATCTCTCTGTCCAAAACCTATGAACTCGTCCAAGCGGAACGGCTGGAGAGCTACAAAATTGATGGAGCAGTTCGAGTGAGCGAAGAGCAACTCCAAAAATACTTAGACGGGCGCAAGCGGGGACAACAACCGCCCCCTTGGCCGGAGAAAACAAAGCCCGTCCGGAGACGATCCGCTTCCACCGATTGGTTCTAAGCGGCACCCCACAGCATTTCGTTGTCCGCTTCGCTGAATTGCAAATAGTGTTCGATGCAGACGTGGACTGTGTTGCCCATGAGCCGAGCCAGCGTCTTGATGCTGGCTGGCTTCGCGGTCCAATAGCCTTCGAGGATTCGCTTGGCGTAGGTGTGGCGGCAGGAATACATGCAGGCGTCTTTGTCGAATTGCATTCCATTTTTCTCGACCCTCGCCTTCACCCGGCGGAAGTTCTGCGAAAGCATTTTTCGGCTCCACTCGTTGCCGCTCCTATTGCCGAACAACGTCGAACCGCGACGATCCCGAATCCGCTCGCGGACTAAGGCGATGACTTCGGGGTCGATGATCCGCACGATGCGTTGTCTCTTCGTCTTGCTCTCTTCGGGCTTGAAGACCCACTCCATGCGGTCGCCATGATCGCGCACATGCCGAGCCGTCAGGGCCGCGAATTCGCAGCCGAATCTCGCCCCGGTCCGAATGCACACCTTGAGAGCGATCGCGAAGGCTGGATTGGAGGCCGCGATCATCGCTTGTTCTTGCACAGGAGTGAGGTAGGTGACCCGGCTGGTGGACTTCGGGAGCTTGTAGCCTTTGATCGGACTCACCGAGATCAACTTGCGTTCGACACCGAAATTGAAGGCCCGCTTCACCGCCTGCACTCTGGTTCGCCAGCCGCCGGGGGACCAAGCATGCGCTTTGAGCCACGCGTCGATATCCTGCGGCGTCAAGTCGCAGCAGAGCTTGACTCCGAAACCCGCATGGAGGCGTTTCTTCTCGGCGTCCTTCTTTGTTTCCCGCTTCTCCTTGTCGCCCGCGCAGAAGAATTCCCCAGGCAGCCCGTAGCAGAAGTCGAAGAGCGTTTGTCCGCGGTCGATGTACGTCTTCGCCAGACCTTTCGGATTCTGGAGGAGCGCGTCTCCGACTTGCGTCCGGAGATGTTCGAGGTACTTGCCGCAGACGAGGCCGACTTCCACCGCATCGTCCGCACTTTCCAAGACGGGTGGCACCGGTTTCGCGAGTGTTTGGCGAGCGAATGCCTCGCGAACGACTCGCTCTTCGACGTTCTCGTCGCGGAGGCGTGTGCCGGCTTCATCGAGAAGGGGAATGAATTGGCCGCTTTCTTTCGCGAACCAGCCCCGGCCTGTTCGATAGAAGTAGCCCTTGTTACGACTCCCCTTGTGGCGGCCGATTTTTGTTCGCATGGCTTTACCGTGACGGTGGAAGAGGTAGAATCCAGGTTCGTCGCTGGCGGCCAATTTAGTGCCAAGAAAAAGTGCCAAGCGCCGCGTGAGGTGATTTTAACTGCGAAAATAGCGGGGGAAACCCCATTCGCACCCCTAGCTCAATTGGATAGAGCATCGGTCTACGGAACCGAAGGATCGCGTGGACATGCGAGTTCTCTCGTATTGCTTGATGCCGAACCATTGGCATTTGAAGCCAGAAAAGGGTCAGGTCTCATTGTTTTTGTCCGGCAGTCTGATTATCGTCCGTAAATGCCAAGAAGAAAGCGCGTCTGTCCGGCCGGGGAAGTCTTCCATGTGCTCAATCGAGCCGTGGCGCGTCTGACGATCTTTGAGAAGCCGGATGACTACGATGCGTTCCTGCGAGTTCTGGCTGAGACGTGGGAACTGGTGCCATTGCCGATCTTCGCGATGGTGGCGATGCCGAATCACTGGCACTTTGTGGTGCGTCCAACCAGCGATGATCAAGTCAGCGAGTTCTTTCGTCGGCTGACGGTCATGCACACGATGCGCTATCACGCGCACTATAAAACGGGCGGGACTGGCCATCTCTATCAGGGACGCTTCAAGTCCTTTCCGATCCAAAGCGACGAGCATCTCCTGACGGTCATGCGGTATGTCGAGCGCAATCCGGTGCGTGCCAACTTTGTGGAACGGGCGGAAGACTGGCGGTGGGGTTCGGCTTCCGTTCGCCAACGGTCAACCAGCGAAGACCGTTGGTTGACCGCTCCGGTCGATCCGCCGCTTCCTCGACAGTGGCGAGCCTGGGTGAACAAACCTGAGACCGAGGCGGAACTCAAAGCGTTGCGAACGTGCATTCAACGCGGCCTGCCGTTTGGCGATGAGCGTTGGACCAAAAGTAGCGTCGTGCGACTCAGCCTGGAAACAACCACCCGACCAAGAGGCAGACCACGCAAAGAAACCTGATTCATCGCTGCCTAGCTTTGGGCTGTGGCCGGTTCCAGCTTGCTTCACAGGAATCGCGTCATTAGCTTGGCATGAGAGGGAAGGTTGCCATGAGTTTGATTACGGTTGAAGTCGAAATTGATCACGGTTCGCTGATGGCGAAGGACTCCCACCTTTTGCCCGATCGCGGCGTGGGTCTGTTGACGGTGGTTCGTTCTGAAGAGTCTCCGCGACTGGAGAAGCACCGCGTGGAGTTGCCTTTGGTCCATTGCGTGCCGGGATCGATCGTGAATCCGACGACCGAGGAACTTGATGAAAGCCTCTGGGGTTAGTTTGGTGGACGCCAATGTCTGGCTCGCGTTGGCAGTGGATGCTCATTTCCATCACTCGACCGCGATGGCTTGGTTCGCTGGTCAAGTTGTGGAAAGCTGCGCCTTTTGTCGGATCACTCAAATGGCGCTGCTGCGGCACCTGACCAACTCGAAGATCATGGGAGCCGCCAACGTCCAGTCTCAAGCGCAGGCTTGGGAAATCCTTGAAAAACTGACCGCCGATGCTCGCGTCGTTGACTTGGACGAACCTCCTGAGCTGACACCGGTGTTCAAGAGCTTGACTCAAAGCCAGTTTCCAGCACACAAGCAATGGACCGACGCCTATCTCGCCGCGTTCGCACAGTGCCACAACTTGGAGTTGGTGACTTTCGACGCAGACTTTCGATCCTTCACCGGCCAAAATGTTCGAGTGCTCATCCACGCATCCAATCCGTGAGTCAAGCGCCGGCATCATCGGCGGTAAGTCTGACGAGCATTCGGGTGGTTTGGTTCTGTCCGTGTGCTGGCCGTCGCGTTTGCAATCCGCTCGTTGAAGCTGAGGTTGGTGCTTCGTTTCCGACGTCCGCAAAGGAAGTCTCCATGATTCAGGTTGGTATCGACCAAGCGACCGACGAGTTAGCCGAGCTTATCGACAAGGCTTTGGACGGAGCGCAAGTTGACATTCTCAAAGGAGCCACCGCGCGAGTTCGGTTGCAACCCATTCGTACTGCCCGGCACGCTCGGCGGATTGGTGGATCGCCCTCGCTGGTGATCGCGATGGCGGATGACTTCAACGCTCCGTTGGCTGACTTCGCGGACTACATGTGATGCGTTTGCTGGTGGATACTCACGCGTTGCTATGGCTGATCACGGGTGATGCTCGGTTGTCTCCAACAGCACGGGCCATGTTTCTCGACCCGGTCAACGAGTTGTTCTTGAGTGCCGCGAGTTACTGGGAGATTTGCATCAAGGTCAGTATCGGCAAGTTGACTCTCATGTCGGACTGGCCCGACGTGATTGATCGCGAATTGACGGCCAATGGCATCGAGTGGTTGCCAGTCGCGAAAGAGCATTGTCAGGCGATTGTGACTTTGCCGTTCCATCATCGTGATCCGTTCTCGTCGGCCGTGAATGCGGACTTCGCTGTTTGTCAGCGCCTTGGCCGCCAGCCGCGCCGTGTTGGTCGTCAGCACTTCCTCGCAGGTGTGCATGAGAATGATCGTAAGCGTCCGGCGGAGCACATGGCGTTGCTGCGTCACTTTGGCTGCCAACAGTTGGGGAGCAGTGTGACGAGTTCGGTTTTGGCGATCGTGGGGAGACGGCGGAGCAGGTCGCGGAGGTAGGCGAACGGATCGAGGCTGTGTCGGATCGCGCTGGCGATCAAAGTCAGGATCGTTGCGGCGGTGTGTCCGCCTTGTTCGCTGCCCACGAAGAGCCAATTGCGACGTCCGATGGCCAGGCCTCGTAGCGATCGTTCGGCGGCGTTGTTGTCGATGGCGAGTTGGCCGTCGTCGGTGTAGCGGCACAGCGCATCCCACTGATTTAGGCGGCCGATTTCGCTGATCGCTGGCAGCGGAGACCGATTGGGGACGCTTACCCGCTATCAAAAGCAGCTTGTGCGACAATTGCGGAGAATCGCCTTTGCAAATCCTCAACGCACGCCTTGTCCTGATCGCTTAGGAACTTGGACCGCCCTTGTAAGACTTCGGCTTCGTAATACTGGCGAAAAAGTTTCGGCCGACCAATGCTCGGCGAAGTCGAGTCCCCCCGACAAGAGCTTGGCAAATTTTATGTCGGTAGTTATCCGTGGGTCGAAACTCATCGCAGCAGGTTACTTTAACCCGCCGAGATCTCGCTACTGCCGCCGTGGCCGAGACGGGGAGACATCGTTGGCCGCGACGTGGTCGCTTGAAGCCGGCCGGGAGCGTGATAGGCTGATCCGCACGGTGGCCCGACGTGGCGACGATTTCGCAAACGGTATGATTCGCTGAAATGGGCAGCGTCAGCGGTGCGTGGCTCACAACGACCGTTGCGTTGGTGACTTCTACTCATTGTCGGTCGATGCCGTTTGCTCCACGTCACGGGGCATCATCTTCCGAAGTAGGCGATGAAGTAAAACACGCCAAGCGTCAGCAGCGAGAATGCGATCTCGCCGGGCGCGGGATCGCCAGCGTTCCACCAACTGTCAAAACGGACGAGCAGTCCAAGATGTTGCCGGCCGACTCTTCGTGGATCACCACGGACAGCAGAACGTCGGACGTGTTCAAGCATCGGTCTCATCACGGCAGCGTATCCCGGCTCGCCAAGATCGTCGAACACGTCATAGCCGAGCACGACGCTGTGCGAACCGCTCACGACCGCTGTGCTCGGCATCGGAACGCAAGCCACTACCACCGACTACCACATTTGTCAGCATCGACGTCAACGACCGCTTGCTACAACCACAGCGCCGCGTCGCAACTCACTCGTGCCGCCGCCATCTGCATTTGACGTTCGCGTTTGGCGTCCTGAAGGCCGTCGTTTTCGTCTTGGTTTGGGGGAGGTGGCGGCGGTGAGTGAAGGCGGGGCCAGCGACATCGGCCAAGAAGGCAGTGTCACGGTGAGTTCAAATCGCCGTCGCTTTCGATTCCTCAGTCATCGCGAGGATGGTTTGCTTCAGCCGTTGTTTGAACTCGTCCAAAGTGACGACCTTCAAATCCGCTCCCTCAGACAGGAGCATTTCGACGACAACTGCAACGATGGCGGCGGGCCCGGGCGGGCGCAAACGAGGCTTCATCACAATTTCCAAGGCAGGTTTGGCGGGATTAGGCGGCAGGATTGAGCCGGCAGACTAGGGACGGCCCTTTAGCGAAGACAAGTAGGTTTTCGCGAAAGTTAGCGGTTGAGAGGAAGCACAAGGGTGACCCCCGTCACCATCAGTCTTGGCACTGGCCGGAGGCTTAAATCACCGCGTGTGGTCAAAAAACTTAGCCGTGTCAAAATCCGTGATAAGCCTGGAAGTTGCGATGCGTTGGAATGACGGATCTCGGCTGTCATAGAACCGCGCCGCGGAATTCGGCACCGAACGCGCCGAAGGCTGCGGTTTGATCCACCCGGATATAACCGAGGCAAGCAAGGCCAGGAGTGGGTGGAAGATTTTTGCAGCCATGCTATTTTCGCAACTCGTTATTGAAGTGGAGTCTGACACATTCGTTGGACAGCGCTATGTGGCCCCGGATCGTCTCAGAAGCGGCCCAGTCTATCGACCAGTTGAGGCTCATTGAGAGCGTCCGAACTCACCCCTGTTCGACGCCGAATTGGATGGCTGCTGTGGCAGCCGACGCGCGTCAGTTTCGCTGCCGGTAAATACCGGCGCACCCCTCAATTACCGCGTCAAACTGCTATTTCGTGCGTCGAGTTGCCACGGTTTGCACTACTGGGCCGAATGGCGTAATCTATTGCCACTTCAGCAGTTCTCGCCAAAAAGAATACCCTTCCGCGTGTGTCTACGGAACCGAAGGGATGCGATCATTTCGCGAGGACAGCCCCGATCAAAAGCAGCTCTTGGCTTACGCCGGTTCGCAAATTCGTCTTCCCGACGATGAGGCGTTGCATCCGCAACAGGAATACATTTGTTGGCACCGCGAGAACGTGTTTTGCGAATAGCAGTGCGAGCGGTCGGGTGTTCGGTTTTTCGGAATTGGCGGGATGAGGGCTGGGATTCCGAATCAGACTCTGGCCGCCAATTTCGAAAAACCGAACACCCGACCCCTGCCAACGGTGGAACGCGCGGTGAAACTCTTCTTCCGTGTACGACGAGTACGGCTGGGCATCCGGAGCCGCCTGCCCCCACCGGCGATGCATCGCCAGAATGAACACGTCGCAGCGGTCAATCTCCCGATTGATCACCTCCTGCGACCGCCGCCCCGTCGAGGCCAACGTGTCCTCCCAGCCGAGCGGCTCGAACGTGATGTCCAGCGCGTCGCCGAAACCGGCGTTGAGTTCCTCCAGCACCTGCTGGAACGCCGCCCGCTCCACCGCCAAATCCCCCGGCGAGGCGATGAAGACGCGAATCGTGCGAACGTCGGGCATGCGCGGCATTCCTGTCAGGCGGGAACAGAACGCGGAACATTATTTCACGACTTGTTCACCACCGCCAACGAAACGTCGCACGGGATTGGAGGACCGACACGCCTTCCGACGCTTGCGAAGACAAGGCTGTGGCTGCAATCTGTTGGTGTCTCGGTGTCTCTTCCAAGCCAGGAGGTTCAATCATGAGTGCTGATCGCAGTGTGTCTCGGCGTGCGTGGATGAGTTCGGTGGCGACGGCCTCGCTGGTCGGTGTCGCGGCGGCGCAAGAGAAAGCTCCGGCCAAACCGAATCGGGATGAATTGGAGAAAGCCTTCTCCGAACGAATGACCGGGACGGTGCTCGTGGGGAATTACTCCGTGGTCGGCAAGGACACGAAGCCGGCGAATCCGGAGCGGTACGAGTTGAAGAAAGTCTCGAAGTTCGCCGACGACTTGTGGGTGTTTGAAGCACGCATCAAGTACGGACAGACAGACGTCACGCTGCCGCTGACGTTGCGGATGATCTGGGCCGAGGACACGCCGATGATCTCGCTGACGAACGCGAATCTGCCGGGACTGGGCGCGGCATTCGGTGCTCGCGTGATCTTTCACGGTGATCTGTACGCCGGCACTTGGCAGCACGGCAAAGTCGGCGGGCATCTGTGGGGAACGATTGAGAAAGCCGATGCGGCGAAGGACGAGAAGAGCAAGTAGGCGACGGTGATCTGACGGCAGTGATCCGCAAGCAAATGACCAAGGTCCAAATCACAATGTCCAATGAATGACCAAGTCCCAAAGAGTCGCTGACCTGATCCGTCGACTCCGCGTTCACGTCCCCGATTGAGTTTTGGACATTGGAGCTTGGGATTTCATTGGTCATTGGAGTTTGGAAATTGGTCATTCCAGGCACATAGACAAGAAACACATGCAAACCCCGGCAAAACTCTACCGTGCCGTCGTGGTCGCCGGCTTCGCCTCTTCCGGGCGGGCGTCGTCTTGCGGGTAGATCAGAATGCGGTCGTGGACGAGCAGCACCAAGTCGGGGCGGCCATCGTTGGTGACGTCCACGATCAGCGACTCGCGAGGTTCGAAGTCGCCACCCTCCCCTTCGCGGCCGAAGCTTTTCTCTTCGAAGATTTGAAAGGCGAGGGCTGAGCGAAGCGACGCCGGTTGGTCGAGAGTTGGCGGCGTAAATTTCAGGATGTCGATGATGTGCGAGCGAGTGTCGATGACGGCCAGATCGGGTTGAGCGTCACCATTCAAGTCACCGCCGACTACGTCGGCGAAGAACGTCTTTTCGGTTTTCGTTTCGTAGGTCGCGAGTTCTTTCATCGTCGGTACTGCTCGGCCAGAGTACAGCACGGCGAACTTTCCTTGGCCGAACAGCAGCAGATCGTCTTGCTGGTCTCCGTTGAGATCGGCGACGTGCGCGGACTTGAAGGGGAAGCGGCCGAGTTCAATCTCTTGCCACGGGCGATAGACGTTTTCCTCTCGACGCAGGATTTTCAGCTTTTGCACGCCGACGTCGATCAGCACGATCTCGTTGCCGGGTTGTCCGTCGAGATTGATGGTGGCCGCTCCGACCGTTTTGGCGATCGCTTCTGACGAATTGAATTGGTCGGCGACTTGCCAGCCGCGAGTGGCTTCGTCGAAGCGCATGTTGCGGACAAACTTGTCCTGCGCGACCAGCAGCGCGGGGCCTTGCAGTTGTCCGAAGAAGACGGCTCCCGGCTGCACGTTGCCAAGCTGAATCCCCCCTTCGGACTTCAACTCTTTCGGGACACCTTTTTCGTCGAGCGAGAACAACGTCGGAGCTTTGTCCGTACCGCCGAACAGCATGAATTCCGGGCGGCCGTCGTTGTTGAGGTCCAGGCGTTGAATGCGGTTCGGTGCCCCTTTGAGTTCGAGCGTGACAGACGGCTTGCCGTCAAAGAGGTGCGGTTCCCAAGCGCCGTTGGCGGCGCGATGCAGAGCTTCCAGCGTGTAAGTGGTTTCGCGTGCGGCGCGGGCCTTGGTCAGATAGATGATGTCGGAGTGCTTGTCCGCATCGAGGTCTGCGAGTTCCAGGGCGATCGGTTCCTTGCCTCCCATCGGCAGCGCCTGCGGGAACGTCAGCCGACCTTCCACCATGCGGCTGACTCCTATGGTCTTCTCTTTGGTGCTGAGCACAACGACCTCAGCAGCCCCGTCACCGTCCAGGTCCGCCGTGCGGACTTGCTCGGCCCCAACGAGGCCGGCGAACGCTTCGCCCTGTTCGAGTCCGATCCCTTTCCGCTGCTTGAAGACGATCATGCGCGCGGCATCGGGATCGGCGACGACGACATCCGTCAGCCCGTCACCGTCGAGGTCCGCGGTGGCGATGTCGCGAGACTTGTCAGCCGCCTGCTGACCGAGGCCGTATTGAATCAAGCGACTGGCGAGTTCACCGGGCTTTGGGGCAGGACGTTCGAGTTGCAGAATTTTGACGCGACCGGTCAAGGAATCGACGGTCAGCACCTCGACCTGAGGCGATTGGTCGAGCTGCGCGATCGACACCGATCGCGGCTTGGTCATCTCGAACCGCAACTCCGGGCCGAGTCGCCCGTCTTGGCCTTGCAGCCGCGCGGCGAGCGCTTGCTCTGCTTCATCGTGCGAGAGGTAGCACAGATCCTTGCGGCCATCGCCATCGAGGTCCGCGATCTGGCCGAGCGTCAGTCGCTGCGACGTGTTGAACAGATTCTCTGGCGAACCGAGCTTGCCGTCTTTCTGTTGATACAGCAGGTACGTCTGGTTCAAACCCAGCACGGCGATGTCGTCACGCTTGTCGCTGTTGAGGTCTCCCGCGAGCACGACCCACGCAAACGCCGGAACATCCGGTAGCCGAATGGTGTTCTTCTCGATCCAGTCGCCGGTCTTTGGTTGAAAGCGGATCACGAGCTTGTCGGTGCCGCCGAAGTACGCGACGTCGGTCAGTCCATCGTTGTTGAAATCTCCAACCGCCATCGCGGCGATGTCGTGATCGACACTCAGCTTGCGATGCTCGAATCGCCAATTGGCCGCGAAGTGATTGACCTCAACCTTCCCAGCGGGAGCATTCGCTGGCTTGGCACCGCGTTGCAACAGCAGGTCGATGCGGCTGTGAGCGTTGTCGGCAATCGCCAAGTCGGTGATGCCGTCGTGATTGAAATCCCCGGCGACTAAATTGGCCGAGCGATCCGAGAGCTTCACCAGTTCCAGCGGCTTGAAGCCGTAGAACGGCGACAGCTCGTTGACCATGTCCTCGTCTTGAGCCGGCAACATGGGACCACTGAAAACAGTGGCGAAAGCCACCACGAGAACTCCGAACCGCTGACAAACCGCTCGCATGAAATGCTCCTCGAATTTGCCGAGACGCTCGGAAGTCCGTTTGTGCTCCGCAGGCTCGGCGGCGGGAGCATAGCAATCGGGACGAAGAGTCGCAAAAACACGTTTTGAGCAAACTAACCCGAAGCGCCAGTTTTGAAGTTGCGCATTTGCGATTCAACCCGGAGGGTTCACAGCGATTAGCCGGTGGTTGAGCGAAGCGATACCACCGGAAATGAGTTTTGTTTTGTCTTGCATCCCAGCGGGATGCCAGCGGCAGATTGGCTGTCATCCCTCCGGGATGAAGATTCACTTTTGCCGGCCTTCCTGAGAACCCTACGGGTTCAGAAACAAAAGCGCAACTTCAAAACTGGCGCTTCGGGTTAGTGTGCTGGACGATCGTTGTCACAAAGGAGCTTGCCATGAATCGAAGGTTGTTGGCGGTTGGCGTGGTTCTTCTGGTTGGTTTGAGCTTTGATCGTCCGAAGACGACAACCGCCGGCGAATTGCGAGCCGGTGCGTTCGCGGTGGATGTCACGCCGCTGAAGTTTCCGATCTCGATGAACGGGAACATGCAGGATGCTCCCGCGAAGAAGGCGGCTGATCCGTTGCACGCGCGGTGTTTGGTGCTCGACGACGGGAAGACGCGCATCGCGCTCGTCGTCGTAGACAACTGCGTGATCCGCCGCGAACTGATGGACGACTCCAAGCAGCGAGCCAGCAAACTGACCGGCATCCCGACCGAACGGATGCTGATTTCCTCCACGCACGCGCATTCGTGTCCAACGGCCACCGGAGTGTTTCAGAGCGAGCCGATTGTCGAATACGTCGAGTTCCTGACCGAGCGCATCGCCGCCGGCATCAAGCAAGCGAATGACAACCTCGCGCCGGCTCGCGCCGCGTGGGGCGTAGGGCGCGACGAGACGCAGGTTTTCAATCGCCGCTGGTTGCTGAAAGAACCGTCGAACGAGAGCAACCCGTTTGGCATGATCGACAAGGCTCGCATGAATCCAGGATTCAGCAATCCGAAGGTCACGAAGTCGGCCGGCCCGGTTGATCCGGAAGTCAGCTTCTTGAGCGTGCAATCTCCCGATGGCCAACCGCGTGCGTTCTTGGCAAATTACTCGCTGCACTACGTCGGCGGCACTGGCGGCGATTTGTCCGCGGACTACTTCGGAGCGTTCGCCGAACGGATCGGGCAACTGCTGAAGGTCGACGATTCGGACAAGCCGCCGTTCGTCGGCATGATGTCGAACGGCACGAGCGGCGATGTCAACAACGTCAACTTCGGGCTGACCATGCCTCCCAAATTTCAGCCGTTCGAGAAGCTCAAACTCGTCGCCAACAGCGTCGCGACAGCGGCCCTCGCGGCACACGAGAAAGCCGAGTACCGCTCGGCCGTGTCGATCGCGATGCGCGAGGCCGAGATCGAATTGGAGGTCCGCAAGCCCTCGGCCGACGACATTGCCGCTGCGAAAGAACGGCTCTCGAAGGGGGGCGAGTTTCCGTACAAAACGATGCCCGACATCTACGCGCGTGAGACACTCAAGCTGGCCGAATACCCCGACACGGTGAAGCTAAAGCTGCAAGCGATTCGCATCGGCGAACTGGGGATCGTCGCAATCCCGGCCGAGGTCTTCACGGAGATCGGCCTCGAAATCAAACGCCGCAGCCCACTCCAGCCGACCTTCACCATCGCGTTGGCAAACGGTTGGAACGGCTACCTGCCGACGCCGCAGCAACACGAACTCGGCGGCTACGAAACGTGGCGAGCACGCTCCAGCTATCTGGAAGTCGATGCGTCACCGAAGATCGTCGCGACGCTGGTGAGGCTGCTGAATGAAGTCGCAGCCGAAAACAAGTGACCGCGAACGCGTGCTCGTTATTGCAGCCGAGCGCGGCTGAAGTCGTCGAGTTGGACTTGGGCTTCAAAGTCGATGTTCTTGAACGCGTAGAGTTCCAACAGCGTGGTTTGATCGAGCTTCTGTGGATTCGCATCGGCGATTTTTTCCGGCCAACCGTAGCAGCGAATACAGCTCGGCAGCTTGGTCTGCGAGTCAATGTAAATCAGCGTCTTGCGGTACTCTTTCTTTTCGTCCGAAGCAAACTCTGGTTTCGCGTATTCAATGACCAAGCACTGGCAATCGCGGCCGTTGAGTTTCTGATGGTCCAGCAGTTTGGCGGAGACTCCCGATTCGAGCTTCAGGTCCGCTTGGCGGTGCTGGCGAGTGATTTTCGTCAGGTTCAGGAGTCCGGCATCCGTAATCGGATGTCGGGAGTGCTTCATCGCCATCGCTCCGGCGGGGTTCAGCGAGATCACTCCCAAGCGGGCTTCGATGCCATTGAGTTTGCGGACCAGCATGTCCCCTTCATTTTCCCCCTCGGCGTAAATGACTCGTTGGCCGGCGTCCTTGCCACCTTCCCATTTCATGGAGATTCGCTTGGGTTGGTGGACCATTCGGAGCTGAATCACTTGGAGTTCGGTCAGCGCATCGCCGATCCGTTCTTGTTTGACGAACGTCGCGGTGTAGGCCGAGATTTTTTCGAGCTTGGCCTCGGCTTCTCCGAGGATGCGATCGCATTCCAAGAGTGCCTCTTTGCCGGTGAGCGTGGGCGTGTCGTTCGCGACGACGGACGACTGCGATGTCCCCGCAGAGCCGACCGCACCGGCACCCGAAGCGGGACCGCCGAATTCCTTCTCGACGTCCGCGAGAGTTGCTCCGCCGTTGGCCGAGAGCGGGTCCGTTCCGGCCGTCGTCGGCTGCGCGTGGACGTACAAGAATCCGATGGTGAGAAAGACGACGAACGAACCCAACGCGTTGTGGCGGTGAGGCGAGCGCCGCATCCGGCGAGCAACGTTGGGGACATTGCGAACGGGATTCGTCAACCAGCGAGACTGGCCAAGAAACCAAGACAGGTATTTCATGCGACGAGCGGCCTTGCGCGTTCCGAACGGATCCGCCAAGCGGTGACCCCAATCCACTGAGGTCACCGAATCGACAGGACGCCACGGTTTGCGAGTGAGACGTGATGAATCCCGAAACCCGCAGAGTCCATCCGCACGGGGAAGTTAGGACTCAGATCGACGCATCGCTTCCGTCGCAGTGACGAGAATTGCCGCCGTCCAACGATCCGTCGCGGCGAGCTTGCCGCGGATGTTGAGAGGATTTGGCATCCCACGACCGGTCGCCGCTAACTGCCGGATCGGTGCAATCGCAAAAGTCTGTCTCGGACGGGGCCAGCAAACTTCGCCGCTCATTCTGCGAGCAACGTCGGCTACTTCGGTTTGTCAGCTTTTTCCGGCGGCTTTGCCGGCTTGTCAGCTTGCTTGGCGTCAAACTCCGGCACGAGTTCCAGCAGAACCTCGGTGCCGACGGGCGGAATCCGATCGGCCCAGGCTTCCCACATCAAGTTGTTTTCTCCGGTCGCAGAACTTGGCACCGCGAGATCCAGCATGGCGGAGGCAAAGTTTGCGACGCAGATCAGGTCGCCTCCCTCGGCCAGATAGGACTTCGTGCCGTTGGCCTCGTCCACGTAGAAGCCGCTACCGGCGAAGACCCAAGGCTCCGCGAGTTCGTGCGGCTGCGTGCGGACGAAGAATTTTTGAATCGCCTTTCGGTACTTCGCATCCTTCGACATCGCCAGGAATATGTCGCGTTGCTTCTCCGACATGTGGCCGAACCAATACAGCTCTTTGTTCTTCTCGTCCCACTTCAACTCGGAGTCCTCTTTCAATTCGAGGCCGACTGGCTTTTCGTCGAACAGCTCGACGAAGAATCGCTTCGAGGAGTTGCGAATCCATTTCTCGGCCGGTTCACGATGCGGTTTGCCATCTTTGTCGGTCCACTGACAGAAGAGCCGAATCCGCGTCCCCTTGGGCGGTGAATACTCCGGCTGAAACTTCACCGGCGATCCGGGCTTCGCCCCCAGCGCAAGCAAGCCGGTATGAATCACGTAGGCCTCGGAATCAATCGACAGAATCGACTCGTGCTCCTTGGTTTGCTTCAGACAGCAGAACATTTCGAGCACTCCCTCGCGCAGACAGACTTTGGTTTTCAGCAGCAAGCGTTTGCCGTCCACATCGAGCAACACGGTTCCCGATTTGTTGAGCGGCACCGGCTCCTTCGACTTCTTGGTGTCTTTCGCAGGGTCGGCCGCAAGTCCAAAACGGTCGCCGACAATCGCGGACACAGAGACGGCGGCCACCGCACTCAAGAATTCACGGCGTCCGAAATCGCGGTCGATGGTCACAAGCATCATGAATTCCTCGCGGCTCGCGTTTTCGTAGACCGGACGCCCACGTCCGGTCAATTTCGATGAGACGACGGAATATAACCACTGACACGCTCACCAGCCTGACGAATGCCCGGCCAAACTTCCGACAACCTTGGCCAAACACTCGCCAGACAAATCAGCGAACGGCTGGCGGCTGACTCGCCAATTGGACGAGCGCCTCACGGACGCGCGCGATCTGTTCGGCGTTCACCGTTAAAAAGTGCTGCCGGCCGCCATCCACAGCATCGAACTGCGTCACGTCTTGAGCATCGACGCGAATTCGGCCGGCTGGTGACAGGCCGAAGTAGCCATGATCCGGCCGGACGGCGTACAGCACGGAGGTCAAATCCCAGGTTTCACGGTCATACGGCATCTTCTGATACAGCTCATAAGCCTGCTTGAGCGGATGATGCTTCACGTAACCGAAGTCCCGTTCGATGCTCGATGCGGGAAACTTGATCGCCAGCCCAATCTCGAACCCGCTGGTGACGAGCGGTGTCGGCCACTCGGTGAAAACCCTCTGAGCGGCAGGCGAGTCGATGAAGACGTTGTATTCCTTCACGCGATTCTTCTCGCTGAACATGCCGGCCATCATCGACAGCAGCCGGACTTTCCGAATCACCAGTTCTTTGCCGGTCAGTGGCGAGTGCTGATCGGCGGGCGAGTCCAACAGCCGCAAGATGTTCGTCGAGAACCCGACAACGACCAGCGCCACTGACCGATCCGGCTGAGCCGCGAGCGTCTGCCGCAACAGGCCGACCGCTTCAGGAGCATCTTTGCCACTGCGGAGCTTGTGCGGATATCGCGGCTGGCCGTTGTCGGAGGCTTTGACTGTGTCGGTCAGATAGCGGCTGTCTTCCGGAGTCTTGCCATTGCGGACAACTCCCAGCGGGATATTGCCACGGCCGTAGAAGTTGTTGATCAGATCGACGAACGGCGCAGCAAAATCGTTGTCTTTGCTGAGCGTGACCGCCAGCAATTCGCACTCACCGCGACTTTGCAGCGCGTGGATGACTCCGAGCGCGAGCGCGTCGTCGATGTCGTTGCCCATGTCCGTGTCGAAGATCAGCTTGACCGGACGAACGAGTGGCTCATCAGCACTAGCCGGCTGCGTCACGGACACGACAAACAACAACAGCCAGATGGGGACGGACAGAATCGAGGACGGCCTTGGCATTGAAACACTCCCAGGGGTGATGTCGGGAGCGGGATTTCAGCAAATCCGCGCGCAACAAAAAACCCCCACCGCACGATGCGATGAGGGTGGAGAGAGAGCTCGAGATATTGTCGAGCCGCTGTGAGAGATTGCGGCTCAGAGAGAAGCGAGGAACCGATTGCAGACTTCGGAACTTGGCGGGCGATGTTATTCGTCTTCGTCGGAGGCCGGGATGCCGACGACGTCAAACTGGCTGTCACAGAGGTCGCGGTCGTCGAAGAAGCGTGATCCTGAGAGACAAGACTTAGACGTTTTTAGGCCGGCGTAGCTGTAGCTCTGATTGAGGCTGCCAATGGCAGAAGCGACATCTTCGAGTTCTTCGGTAATCGCTTGGCGGACTTCGACCAGTCCGACGATCAAGCCCAGAACCACAATGGTCGAGACCAGGATCAGTTCGGCGGAAATTACAAAACCATTCTCGTCGTTGAATAAGCTCTTCATGATTCTCTCTCCTCTGGGTTGGTAGTAGGCGACACCGCCTGTTGTTTTGTCTGGTGAGGTTTGGCGTTGTTGACGAGAAAGGTGTTAAGCGAGCTGAATGCCAAACTCTCTTTACAGTTCAAAAAGTTTGCGCTCGCGTTCACGAAACGAAGCGCAACTCATTGGCGGCCAGCCAGAAAAGATTCTGTTGTGAATCTCGCGAAACAGCGGCTGGCTTGCCGTGGCTCTTTGGGGACGACGTTGCCGAGATGCAACGTGGCTTTGAGGATCTCGCCGCAAGTCCTTGGGCCGTCGTGGCGCACCGCGCGTCGGCAACATCGAGGCGAAAGAGCAACGTCGCGTCCAAGCGACCCGTTCGTGGGGGCGTCGGCTGGCTTTTCGTGAAGAGTTCGCTCGCTACGATGCCGCAGCTTTAGCCCCATCCTTCAGGAGGCTCTCATGGACACGGCAGCGGATCACGTCTTCCATTCTCAGACCGCGTCGCAGGCGTTGCTGATGGCAATGCGGGAATTGGCCGAGGCGACGGATCGTGCTCTGAAAGATTTGGAAGGGATCACGCTGGGTGCCGCGTTCGATCTGGCCGTCGAAACTCACGGCGACGAATTGCCGCAGTTCTGGCTGATCTGGAATGAGTGGAACCTCGCCCTCGAAGATCCCCCCGCCGAGATGGGCGACCTCTGACGTGGAGCACGTTTTCAAATGTGCTCGCCCGGTCAAGGCACGTTGAAAACGTGCCCCACGACGATCGCCGCGACCTCCGCCGGTGACTCGTCACCCGTGATCGGCAATGACCGACACTCCTCCAGATTCCGAAACCAAGTGTGCTGCCGCTTCGCGAACTGGCGGGTTCGCGTCTGAATCAACTCGATCGTTTCGGCTAGCGATCGCTCGCCGCGCAGGTGTTCGATGAGTTCCTTGTAGCCCAGTGCCTGACGAGCGGTGTCGCTGAGCGGCAGCGGTTCAGAGAGCAGCGACCGCACTTCGTCGAGCCAGCCGGCGTCCAGCATCGCCTCGACCCGCTGATTGATGCGGCCGTAGAGCCACTCGCGAGGCGGCGACAACCAAACCACATTGGCCGGCCGCTGGTCGAACGGCAATGGTTCTTCGCGATGCTGCGCGGACATCGGCTGGCCGGTGAGTTCGATGACTTCGAGTGCTCGCACGACGCGCCGCAGGTCATTCGGATGCAACCGTTCCGCCGTGTTCGGATCGAGTTGCTGCAATCGGCGATGCAGAGCGTCCACGCCGTCGAGCGCGGCTTCGGATTCCAGACGTTGCCGAAGCTGGTCATTGGCGGGCGGGCCTTCAAAGACGCCTCGCAGCAGACTGCGCAGATACAGCCCAGTGCCGCCGACGAACAGCGGAGTGCCGCCGCGTGCGGTGATCTCGCGGCAAATTCGCTCCGCCGCAACGAGGTACTCCGCGACGCTGAATTCCTGCGAAGGTTCCAAGAGGTCGAAGAGGTGGTGTGGCACTCGGAGACACTCTTCGGCCGTCGGCTTAGCGGTGCCGATGTTCATCCGCCGGTACAACGTCATCGAATCGAGCGAGACGATCTCGATCGCCAAGCCACGCTCGGTCTGCAGCCGTTCCGCGAGTTCGAGCGCGACGGCGCTTTTCCCGCACGCAGTCGGGCCAGCCAGGAAACTGCAACGGCGAAGAAGATCGGGAGCGAATCGCATGGGTCAGTGGTCAGTGGTCGGTGGTCAGTGGTCAGTGGCGAGAGAATCCACAAACAACTGACAACTGGCAACTGACAAACGATCGCCAGACCGGATATCTTCCGCCATCAGTTTGACAGCCGGAGCGTATTTATGGCCGTGTTCGAAGCGAGCGTGGAATTGGCGTGTTCGCCCGAAGTAGCATTCGAGTTTTTAGCTCAGCCGGAGAACATTCGGCTCATCACACCGTCGTCCGTGATGCTCGTATTCGATGCCGCGCCGCAGCGGCTGTCGCTGGGGGCGCGGATGGAATTCCGCGTGCAGGCTTACGGCGTCGTGCGTACTGCCGTGCATGACGTGACGGTCTGGGATGAACCGCGAAGATTCGTCGAACGGCAAGTCGAAGGGCCGCTGGGATCGTGGGAACACGAGCATCTCTTCGAGCCGAATTCGACGGGCAGTCGTGTGACGGATCGCATCACGTTCACGCCGCCGGGCGGGATACTCGGTCTGCTCATCAACGAACGGAAGATTCGCGAGGCGCTCGACGACGGATTCGGACATCGGCATCACGAACTAGAAAAGCGGTTCGGCACTCCATCGGGAGCAGTCTGATGTCCGAGCGACCTTCCGACGACCAACGCAATTCCGCGACCTTCGCCGCGCTGGCGATGTTGCTGCTGATCTCCGCAGGGATATTGGGGCTGGTGGCGTTTGTGTTGCCGCAAGTGTTGTGGATGGTCGTGATCGCGATCGGCCTGGGGCTGAGCGTGGTTCTGCACTACTTCATCTGGGGACGCTGGCTGACGGCGATGCTGCGAGACGAAGAGAATTCGCAACAACAGAAGCCGAGCGAAAAATCCCATCACGAATGAGCCAACCCGTTCGACTTGCGATGGCGACGCAGAAACGAAAAGACGCTGTCTCCCAAGCGTGCTTCGGAAACAGCGTCTGTCGATGATTGCTGGATGCGAGCCAACTAAACCGCTCCGGCACCTTGTTCGCCGGTGCGGATGCGGATGACTTCGTCCAGACTTGAGACGAAGATCTTGCCGTCGCCGATTTGTCCCGTGCGAGCGTGGCTGGTGATCGTGTCGATCGCCTTTTGCAGGTCGACGTCGTCCACGACCACTTCCAGTTTGACCTTGGGCAAAAAGTCGACGGTGTACTCCGCACCGCGATAGGTTTCTTTGTGGCCGCGCTGCCGGCCGAAACCGCGGACTTCGCTAACCGTCATGCCTTGAATGCCGGTTTCGGTGAGCGCGTTTTTCACCTCTTCCAATTTGTAGTGCCGAATGATCGCTTCAATTTTCTTCATGAGTGCAACTCCTGAAACCGCGTCCGCTCGCGAGCGCTGGCGAGTGTCCGCTGATTCGTGTCGTCTGAGGGTGAGTTTCAAAGGTTATGAGAACGCAGCGGGATGACTTCCGCAAGCGGCGATTCAGCCGCGACTTGGTTAGTACGAGATGATGTAGCCTTCCTCCCCATGCTGGCTGAGGTCGAGCCCTTGAATCTCGTCCTCTTGGCTGGCTCGCAGGCCCACCAAGGCATCGACCACCTTGAGAATGATGAACGTGCCGACGACGGCCAACGCCAATGCGGTTCCGGCTGCGACGACTTGATTGATCAACTGCTGCGAGTTTCCCTCGATCAGTCCGCCCTTCCCTTCACCGGCGATCTCGGCACTGGAAAAGACGCCGGTCAGCAAGGCTCCCGCCAAGCCGCCGACGCCGTGGACACCAAAGGCGTCCAGTGAGTCGTCGTAACCAAACTTGGACTTAATCGTGGTACAAGCGAAGTAGCAGACGATGCCCGCAGCGACGCCCAAAATCATGCCCGATGTCGGAGTCACATAGCCGGCGGCCGGGGTCACACAAACCAAACCGGCCACGCACCCCGAGCACGCTCCCAGAATGCTGGGCTTGCCCCGTTTGAACCATTCGATGCCGGCCCAGGTCAACGTTCCCGTGGCCGCCGCCATGTGCGTCGCGACAAACGCCGAGACCGCTGCGGCATTCGCCGCTCCCGCGCTGCCGGCGTTGAATCCAAACCAACCAACCCACAGCATCGTCGCGCCGATGAACGTGTAGGTCAGATTGTGCGGAGGCATCGGCTCCTGTCCGAAGCCCAGACGTTTGCCCAACATGATGGCGCACAGCAGAGCCGACACTCCCGAAATCAAATGCACCACCGTGCCACCCGCAAAGTCCAATGCGCCGAACTTCGCGCCCGCGTTGGCATGGTTGAACATGCCGTCTGCCGCCCACACCCAGTGAGCCACCGGGCAATAAATCAAAAGCCCCCACAGCGCGCAGAACAAAACCATTGCGCTGAACTTCATGCGTTCAGCGAACGCACCGCAAATCAATCCGGGAGTGATGATGAAAAACATCATCTGATAGACCATGAACAACAAATCCGGAATCGTCAATTTGTGAATGTCGGTCAGACCGCCTGGGCTCAGTCTCACACCATTGAGCATGACCTTGTTGAATCCACCGACGAAGCCGCCAGCGATGCTGCTGTCGAAGGCCAAGCTGTAGCCGACAACCACCCATAGCGTGGACATCAAACCCATCAAAATGATGCACTGCATCATGACGCCCAGGATGTTTTTCTTGCGAACCAGCCCGCCGTAAAACAGAGCCAAGCCGGGGGCCGTCATCATGAGCACCAAGGCGGACGACACCAGCATCCAAGCAGTGTCCCCCGAGTTAATTTCAGGAGCGGCCGCTGGTGCGGTCGCGGCAGGTTGCACGACTGGGCCAGCCATCGGTGCCTCCGGCGGAGCCACTGCGGCAGCCTCCTGAGAAAACGAAACTCCACTCGTCACGAGCAACAACATGCTCGCCAAGAACCAACGGACAATGACCTGAGTTTTCATGTGCGTCTAACCTCCTTCGTGTGGTGTGTGATGGGCGCGTCACGCACTGAGCTTGTCGCTCACAGTTATCGAGTCGCGGCTTCGCCTCGGTGGCGATGGAACCGGCCTCGGCATCAGAGTATCTTTTGCCGCGACGATGCCAATGCTGGCGGTCGTTGGAAACAATCGAGTTGTGATTTTTTTCGAAAGTTCGTCCGAGGGTCGTCACGATGTCAGACTTGCCGCTGAGCGACGAAACTCCGCCGGAACGCGGATCGGCGTCCGTGACGCCGGTCGTGATGTTGGCGTACGCAGCGGCCGGAGTTTATTTGGCGGTGCTTGTCTCACTGATCTTTGACGAGGTCGTCTTCAGAACGTTTATTCTCTCGCGGACATTCCCGCAGTTGGAGACTCCGGTGAGGATTCTCTATTTCCCGTTCATGTGCATCGGATATTGGGTCGGCTTGTCACCTTGGAGTCCACCGAACTTCTGATTGGCCGCTACGAAAGGTTGAGAATCCTGTGTCGTTGGACCCGAGTCGCTCGTTTTTTCATGTCAACACGACCGAAGCTTGGCTGCTGACAGGAGCCGCGTTGCTGGTGGGTTTGGGAATTGGGTTGCTCGTCGCCCGCTGGGCCAACCGCATGTGCGAGACACCACCGCGCCGCGGCGAGACGACCGTCACGGCCGTGCTCACCGCCGGCCTGTTCGCGTTGGCCACCTTCGTCATCGTGTTTCTGGAAGCTCAGCGAGTCAGCGAGGTCCAGCCGGACGTGTGGTGGAGATTCGGCCGATGGGCCGCTCATCTCGGATTGCTCACGCTGCTGATCGCGGCCACGGCAACCGACCTGCGGGATTACATCATCCCAGATCAAATCACGATTCCGGGTGTCATTTTCGGAGTGCTCTTGGCAACCGTGTCCGGGGACAGCCAGCTCATTCACATCTGGGTCGACTGGAATCATCCGCTCGTCACATTGCAGGGACCGGAAATTCCACAATGGCTGCAACAGCATCCGCACTGGCATGGTCTCTCCTGGAGTTTGACCGGCGCGGCGACCGGTGCCGGAGTGACGTGGCTTGCGCGAGGCATCTCGTCCGCTGTTCTGGGCCAAGAAGCGATGGGATTCGGAGACGTCACGCTGATGGGGATGATCGGCAGCTTTCTGGGATGGCAGCCGATGCTGTTCGTGTTTTTGCTCGCGCCATTTTGCGGGCTGATCGTCGGCGTGACGGTGAAGTCCTTATTGAATCGACCGTATGTGCCGTACGGTCCGTACCTCAGCGCGGCGGCATTTTTGGTGATGCTCAGTTGGAAGTGGATTTGGTCTTGGGAGCCGACTCCGCGCGTCTCGATCCGCAAATTGTTCGGCGATCTGCCGAGCGTGGCGATCCTGGCCGGAGCGTCGCTCGTGCTGCTGCTTGTTTTGCTGGGAATTGTGCGCTGGTGGCGCGGCGGTCCGCGCGAGTCACACCAGCCCGACGCGCCAGCGAGGGATTCATAAAACCCCTCGCTGGCGCGTCGGGCTAGTGGGCGGCTCGCGTCAACCGGTCGTTCAGCGCGCGACCGAGGCCGTGATTCGGAAATGGCATTGTCACGATTTGTTCGACATGGGCGGCGTCGAGCCGTCGCAAGGCCGCGAAAAAGTTCGCCGCTGCTGCGGTCAGATCGCCGTTGGCCGACAAAACTTCGACCGCAGCAAAACGGCTGGCCGCCGGATGCGGTTGCAAGATCAACAGCCCGCATCGCGCAGGTGCGGTGACTCGCGACAAGTCTTCGACGATCACCAGCGGCGTGCGCGGAGCGTAATGCTGCGGGAGCATCCCCGGAGACAGAGCCGCTGCCTGATCCGATGTCGTCTCGCGCGACGGCAACGCGACGGGACTGATGACCGATTCGATCTCTTCCAACGGCACTCCGCCGGGGCGAAGCAAAACGGCTCGGTCAGATTCCAGCAGCAAGACCGTCGATTCGACGCCGACCGAGCACGGCCCGCCATCCAGCAGATAGTCGATCTGATCGCCCAGCCGTTCCGCGACATGCTCGGCGCAAGTCGGGCTGAGCTGACCGAACAAGTTCGCGCTGGGCGCGGCGACCGGCACATCCGCGAGCCGCAGCAGTTCGAGAGCCAGCGGATGCGCCGGCATCCGCACGGCGACGCTCGGCAGGCCGGACGTCACGAGGTCGGGAACCAACTCCGTCTTCGGTAGCACGAGCGTCAATGGTCCCGGCCAGAACCGCGCAGCGAGACGTTCCGCCGCTTCCGGCCACGACGCCACGAGCCGAGGCAGCCAGGACCGATCCGCGATGTGAACGATCAGCGGATCGAAGTGCGGCCGGTTCTTCACCGCGAAGACCCGCGCGACCGCGTTGACATCCAGCGCGTTGGCTCCGAGGCCGTACACCGTCTCGGTCGCGAAGCTGACGAGCTTCCCCTCGCGCAGCAACCGGGCAGCAAGTGCGACATCAACTCCGACCGGACAACTCATTGTGCTCAACCTCGCGCGGACTTTCCCGCAACCCAACAGGCGAGCCGGGCGGCGGCCCAATGGCACTTACTTTAGGCACGCATCGCAGATCAGCCGGAACGCGCTAGCGTCCGGTTCTCGACGATCTCATTAACCGGACGCTAGCGCGTTCCGGCTGATGACCTAAAGGCTGACGCCGTCCGGCTCGCCTGCGCCTCACTTTGGGCGTATGTGAGTTATGCTACTGCCGCCTCACGGGAGCGGAAGGCCGATGGATCACTTTGAAAGCACGCAGTGGAGTCTGGTAATCGCGGCGGCTCAGCGAGTCTCGCCGGAGGCTCAGCAGGCGTTGTCGGAACTGTGTCGCAAGTATTGGCTGCCGCTGTACGGCTTCGTGCGTCGCCGAGTCCCCGATTTGCACGAGGCTCAAGACCTGACGCAAGAGTTCTTCTGCCGAATGCTCGACCGCAACTTGTTCGCCGCCGCTCGGCCG
The DNA here is from genome assembly GCA_945904015.1 of Candidatus Kuenenia stuttgartensis. Lineage (GTDB taxonomy): Bacteria > Planctomycetota > Planctomycetia > Planctomycetales > Planctomycetaceae > SXKJ01. Next base: position 49,569 of record CAMDPK010000032.1, read on the forward strand.
GAGCGTGGTCGCTTCCGAGCGTTCCTGCTGACCTCGTTGAAACACTTCCTCGCCAACGAATGGGAGAAGGCCAGAGCCGAGAAACGTGGCGGCGGCCAAGTTCCCTTCGCCCTCGATTTCGCGGACGGCGAATCGCGACTCAGCCACGTCGCGTCGCACAATGACACACCCGAACGGCAGTTCGACCGCCAGTGGGCGACCGCACTGCTCGATCAAGTGTTGGCTCGCCTGCGAGCGGAGTTTCGCGAGGCCGGCAAAAAAACGCAGTTCGAGCAGCTCAAGGAATTCCTTGCCGGCGGTCGCGATCAGCCCGACGGCTACGCGCGAGCCGGCGAGTCGCTGAGCATGTCGGCCGAAGCCGTCAAAGTCGCCGCCCACCGGATGCGGCAGCGGTATCGAGAACTGCTGCGGAACGAGATCGCTCAGACGGTCGCACAATCCGGCGACGTCGACGACGAGATCCGCGACCTGTTCCAAATCCTCGCAGCCCGTTGAAAAAGACCCCACCGAGCTTGTCTCGGTGGCTCGCGGGCCCTTGCACTACGTCGATGTTGAAAACAATTCGCGTAGTGCAGACGCCTGAAAACCACCGAGACAAGCTCATTGGTATCTACACAACTATCCGCACTTGAGGATGGGGAATGGTAGCGAGACATCACAAACGAGTTGTTTGAGGTCACTGAGATCATGGTGTTCGAGATATTCCAGCATCGTCAACACAACGCACAGTCCGGCCAGCAATGC
>CAMDPK010000033.1 GCA_945904015.1 Candidatus Kuenenia stuttgartensis
CCCGTCCGAAGGGTACGTCACCAATCCTTCCTACCCCGTTTGCCGCTCTCCCCGTATTGCTACGGTTCGCGCTCGACTTGCATGCCTAATCCACGCCGCCAACGTTCATTCTGAGCCAGGATCAAACCCTTCGTGTAATTTGCTTGAACGACAGCCGAAGCTGTCGTTGGCGATTAACAAAAAGCTTATCCCATGTACATCGTCGCAAAATGATGTACTTGCTTCTAACTTGGCTAACTCTTTTCTCGACCACCAACCAAATTTCCAAAGAACAGCGTCGCGACCACCAAGGGGCGTTCGCGACGGGGAGGCGAATGATAGCCAGGGCCTATCGAGAGTCAATCAACCCGATGCGATTTTTTTCTGAGGCCCAAAGTGGCTATCATCCCGCGGCCGAAAGTGATTCGGCTGCTCGCTTTTTAGACTTCAATCCTTTTCGGAATCCCCACCGTGACAGCAAGTTACATTGGTCGCTTCAAGTCCGAGCTCGACACTCCCGCTCTGTGCATCGACCTTCACTTGATGGACAACAACATCCGGCGAATGGCGGAGTTTCTTCGGGGTCATGGCAAACATTGGCGTCCGCACGCCAAATGCCACAAGACTCCGGCGATTGCATTGAAGGAGATTGCCGCCGGAGCCATTGGTGTCACGGTCGCCAAAGTTTCTGAGGCCGAAGTCATGGCGGCAGCAGGGATTCGCGACATTCTGATTGCCAACATGATCGTCGGCCAACCAAAGTGGGAACGGCTTGCGGCGCTCTGTGGTTGGGCCGATCCGGTTGTGGCTTGCGACCACTTCGCCCAAATCGAGCCGCTGGCAGCAATCTGTGCTCGGAACGGGGTAACTTGCCGAGTCATCATCGAGATGAACCTCGGCCTGGATCGCGTGGGAACTCGGCCGGGGCGGGACACCTTTGATCTCGCGTTGGCCGTTTCAAAACTCAACGGGATCGAGTTCGTGGGAATCATGGGCTACGAGGGGCACCTGCTGCGAATTGAGAACGCCGACGACAAGCGGAAGCAGATTTGTGATGCGATGGCGGTGCTCGCCGAGTGCGCCGACAAACTGCGGCGTGACGGCTTGCGATGCGACATCGTCAGCGCCGGCGGAACAGGGTCGTACCAGATTTCGGCCGAGTGCCCCGGCATCACTGAGCTGCAATGTGGCGGCGGCATCTTTGCAGATCCTTTCTATCTCCAGGAATGCCATGTGAGCGGGCTTGATTCGGCGCTGACCGTTCTCGCTACGGTTGTCAGCCGGCCAACGCTCGACCGAGCGGTGCTCGACAGCGGGCGCAAGACATTGAATCCAGACGTTCAATTGCCGATCGTCAAAGGCTGGCCTGACGCAACGGTCAAACGGCTCAGTGCTGAGCACTGCGAATTGACACTTGGCCCGCAGTCACAGAATCTGAAGATTGGCGACAAAGTCGAGTTGATCGTCGGATACGCCGACTTCACGACGCCGCTCCACGATCACTTTTATGGCTTTCGCGGCGAGCGACTCGAGGTTGTCTGGCCGATTTTGGGTCGAGGGAAATTGCAGTGAGCGGCTCTCACTGCACCAAGTCCTTCGTCAACACAATCGCTTCGGCGGGGATGCCGGCTTGGACAAGTTCTGATTGCAGCTTCTGCCAAGCGGTGACTCGCGCGGATTCGCTGCGGAGGATGCGGACGCGAAGCCCTTCGTCGTTGGGCTTCGCGCTCAGCGAAAGCTGTACAAGCTCATCCAACTCGGCGGGAAAATAGCCGTTGCCTTTGCGAGTTTTTCGCCAGACCGCATAGTGCCGGTCTTCGACCAGGATCGTCAGCACATCGTCGAGCGGTTCTGCATCGGTGCGTTTTGGCTTCGAGCCCTGCTCTTCCGTGTCGGATTTGGTCGAGCCATCGCCCGCCTGAACCGCGACGTTGTTAACGTCCGGCTTGCCAAGAATTCCGTCACCGCCGGAGCCTAGCCCGAAACCGCTGCCCATGTGTGGCAGTTTGTCGGAGAGCCAAATGCCGGCGATTAAACCGATCGCCAACGTCCCACCCAGAATTGTTCGCTTGCGGGGAAGCCAATGTGCCATCGGAAAGTCCTTTCGCCTGGAGGCCGATGGATTTTGGTTGGTTGGCGGAATTTTGCCACACCGTTGCCTTCAATCTGCCGCGAATTTCTCAAACGCGACGCGGCCTCCGAAAATCACGGAATCACGGCTCTGGGAACAGATTGCTGACGCTCGTGCGGTCGTGAATTGAGCGGATCGCTTCGGCGAAGAACGGGGCCACAGAGATCACCGAGATGTTCGGCGGCAGCGGGTCCGTTGCCGTCTCGACGGTGTTGGTGATCAGCATTTGCTTGATTGAACTCTCGCCGATGCGCGGGGCGGCTCCCTTCGAAAGTACGGCGTGAGTGACTGCGGCATAGATGTCTTTCGCACCGCGCTGCTTCAGAGCATCGGCCATGTTGATCAGCGTGCGGCCGGTGATCGTGAAGTCGTCCACGAGCACGACGTTTTTGCCAGCAACATCCCCGATGACTTCCAGGATTTCGGCGTTCTCATCGTGGTCTGCACGGTGCTTGTTGCCGATGACGACCGGGACACCGAGGATTTTCGCGTACTGCGAGGCGCTTTTCGCGAAGCCGACATCCGGGCTGCACACGACCAGATCGGGGATATTCAGCTTGGTGATCGCGTCGCAGAGAACATGCCGGCCATAGAGGTGATCGACCGGAATGCGAAAGAAGCCTTGGATCTGCGGGCTATGCAGGTCCATCGTCAGGACGCGATCGCAGCCGGCGGCTTCCAGGCAGTCGGCGCAGACGCGAGCGCGGATACTGACTCGCGGCTCGTCCTTTTTGTCCGCTTTGGCGTAGCTGAAGAACGGGATGACGGCGGTTACTTGCGAGACGCTGGCGCGCTTGAGGGCGTCGATCCAGAACAGCAACTCCATGAAGTTGTCGTTGACCGGCTGATGCACCCCTTGGATGACGAACACATCGCGACCCCGGACGTTTTCGCGGACGCGGACGAAGACGTTCCCTTCGCTGAAGACGTGGGCTCGCCCTGGCACCAACGGAACGCCGAGATAATTCGCAATCGACTGAGCCAACACGGGATTCGCCGATCCGGCGAGCAGCGCCAAATCCCCTTGTGGCGGCTGAAACGGGATGGCTCGCGGGCCGGAAAGTTCGGGACGTGAAGACGCGGGTGGCATGCGGGCCTCGGTACGGTGAAAGTCGGGCCGCATGATATCGGTGCGAGGGGTGAACTCAAGCGGGCTGGAGTGCGCTGACACGGTGAGGGGGTGACAAGGTGACACGCGGCGAGCACTTGGTTGACGATGAATCGCCAGCGGCGTATCAAATCACGCCCTCACCTTGTCACCCTCTCACCCATCCGCCACCAACTTCCGAAAGCCTCCCACGATGAACTACCGCCTGCTCGGCACCACCGGCGTTCGCGTTTCTCCGCTTTGCCTTGGGACGATGATGTTCGGCGGAGCGACCGACGAAGAGACGTCGATCCGCATCATTTACAAGGCGATCGACCAAGGGATCAACTTCATCGACACGGCTGACATGTACGCCGGCGGCAAGTCGGAGGAAATCGTCGGCAAAGCCCTCGTCGGCAAGTGGGATCAGGTGGTGCTGGCGACCAAAGGCCGGCAGGTGATGGGAACCGGCCCGAACGACAAGGGAGGGAGCCGCTACCACATGATGCGAGCACTCGAAGCCAGCTTGCGGCGGCTGAAGTGCGAGCGGATTGACCTCTATTACTACCACGCTCCCGATTACGACACATCCATCGACGAAACGCTGCGAGCGCTCGACGACATGGTGCGGCAAGGCAAAGTCTTGAACATCGCCTGCTCGAACTTCCGAGCGTGGTGGCTGTGCGAGGCGTTGTGGACCAGCGACCGATTGAACCTCAACAAGTTCTGCTGCGTGCAACCACTCTACAACATCGTGAACCGCGACATTGAGGTTGAGCTGCTGCCGCTGTTCCAAGAGCACAAGATCGGCGTGGTCAGCTACAGCCCGCTGGCTCGTGGCGTGCTCTCCGGCAAGTACAAGCCTGGCGAGTCGTTCCCAGAAGGGAGCCGAGCGGCTCGCGGGGACAAGCGGATGAAAGAGGCCGAACTCCGCGATTCCAGCTTCGAGATCTCGCAGCAGATCGCCGCCTATTGCCAGAAGCGTGGCGTGGCGATGACTCAGTTCGCGCTGGCGTGGTGCATCGCGAATCCGATTCTGACCGCGGCAATCCTCGGCCCGCGCACGATGGAGCAGTTCGATGACAACTTCGGAGCGATCAACCTCACAATCACCGCCGAGGACGAAGCCTTCATCGACAGTATCAACCCGCCTGGTGAGCACAGCGGCAAAGGCTTTCAAGACGTCGCATATCCGGTGACGGGGCGTCCCAAGCAAATCTGAATCAGCCTGCCCGGTCCACTCTCCCTCCGGGAGAGGGCTAGGGCGAGGGAACCATTTGACGATTGACGTTGGCAATCACGAATGAATTTTCCGGGCACGATTTCGTCCTCGGCGACTGAATCTTCAACGATCCCTCACCCGGCCTTCGGCCACCCTCTCCCAAAGGGAGAGGGACTTGTTTGATGACTGATGGCGATGATGACGTTTCCTCCGGCGGTGAGTTACGGGGCCTTGCGACTGCGCTCGCGGTATTTGCTCTCGCCGCTCGCCGGTTTCACGAACATGCCGTTTCGACGAATCGTGCATGAGATCGGCGGCGTCGGGCTGACGACGACCGATCTGGTCAACGCCCGCGCATTGTTGTTTCAGAGTCCGAAGACGCTGGAGTTGATCGAGACGTGCGAGGTTGAGTCGCCGTTCGCGGTGCAGATCTTCGGCAGCGATGTTGGGACGATGTGCGAGGCGGCGAAGCTGCTCGAAGCACGCGGAGTCGATTCGATCGACATCAACATGGGCTGTCCGGTGCGGAGGATCGTGGCGAACGGTTCGGGAGCCAGCATGATGTGTCGACCGGACGAGACGTTGTCGCTCATCCGAGCGATCGTCGAGGCGGTGCGGATTCCGGTGACGGTCAAGATGCGGCTCGGATGGGACGCGACGCAACTCACCGCTCCGTTTTTCGCTCGCGAGTTCGAGCAGGCCGGCATCGCGGCGGTCGCGATTCACGGCCGCACGCGGGAGCAAGGCTTCTCCGGTTTCGTCGATCGCGACGGCATTCGGCGGGTCGTCGACGCGGTCGAGCGAATTCCGATCATCGGCAACGGCGACGTCCGCACCGTGGCCGATGCGGAGGTCATGCTGCGCGAGACCGGCTGTCACGGTGTCTCGATCGGCCGTGGAGCACTCGCCAATCCGTGGATTTTCCGGCAACTGGTCGAATGGGAAACGACCGGCTCGTTCGGCCCGGCTGGAACCTTCGATGATCGGCTCGCGTTGATGCAGCGGCAGTTCCGGTATCTCGCCAAACGTCGCGGCGTCGAGTCGGCAATCATCGGCTTTCGCAAGATGGCTCACTGGTATTTGAAGGCCATGCACGTCCGAGCGAAGTTGCGGCACGAGTTCCAGCTCATTCGCAATCCCGACGGGTTGGATCGCTACTTCGAGAAGCTCGCAGCCGAAGGCCCGGTGAATGGCAACCGCACCGGCGAGCTGCCGGAGATGCACATTCCGGTTCCGAGCGGACCGGTCGAGCGTTGGTGATTTCGTGGCGGATGCGTCTCGCATCCGATCGACGCGAGACGCGTCGGCCACGTTCAGGCGGCCTTGCGAGCGGAGCGTCGTTGTTGCGGGACGCTCTTCCAGCGGCGGTGGACCCAGAAATACTGCTCCGGGGCGCGGCGGATCAGGCGTTCGAGTGCGGCGGTGTAGCGGCGAGTGATCTCGCCGACCGGATCGGTGCTGTCGATCGTTTCAGGGTCGATGATCTCTTCGCAGACGAGTTGAAACTTGGACCACGCGGGGCCGATGGAATCAGTGCGTTGATAATTGTCCGGCAGTCGAATCGCTCCGCCAACGCAGATCAACGCGCGATATTCGAGAGCGAGCAACGCGATGGATTTGAACGTCGAAGCCGGCTTGCCGAAGAAATCCACGAACAGCCCGCGCGGGCCGGCGTCTTGATCGCACAGCAGCGCGACATGTCCGCGCTGAGCCAACTGCGGCAGCATCTGCTCGGACGCCCCCTCTTTCGAGAACAGCCGGTGACCGGTGTGCTCGCGAAAGCGTTTGAACCAGGCGTGCAGGTACGGGTTGTCCAAATCGCGAGCGACGACACCCATCGGATAGCCGAACAAGCCGAACGCGGTGTTGGCGACCTCCCAATTCCCGAAGTGGCCGCTGACGAGGATCACAGGACGGCCGGTGTTGAACGCTCGCCAGCACGCCTGCCGGCCGGGTCCGTACTCGACGTAGTTCAGACAATTCTCGCTGCGAACTTTGCGCGGAAGCTGGACGATCTCAATGACGACTCGGAAGAGATGTACCCACATGCTGCGGATGTGCCGATCGATGACCGCGTCCGGCACGTCCGGACCCAACGCTTGCCGCAGATTCTCTTGGGCGACGTCGTAGCGAGTCAGCCGATGCGGCAACATTCCCAGAACGACGGAGGCCAACGCCTCGGCCAATTCACGTCCGCGAGCGGGGGACAGCATCAGCACGACACACTCGATCGCGCGAAACGCGAGATACTCCAGCCGATGTCGCCAACGCAACCAATTCATGCGGCACTCCGTTGCCTCGCGTGGAGTCGGTTGGCGAGCGGGGATGTGAGTCCCACGAGGATTTCGGCGGGATCACTCGGAGGACTGACGTCCCCCGCTCGCCGACTTGTACCACAACCGACAACCTGCCCCACGAAAAGCGGCGGGAGTCTGAAGCGGATGCCAAACACCGTCAATGCGAGTGCCTGAGCAACATCATCCACCCAGTGATTGCAGCAGGAATTGAAGCTGATCCAGAGTCAGATCGCTCAGGATCCGCTGACCTCGCGAGTTCAGCGTGCCGCTCGTCGAACTGGAAGAACTGGACAGGTTCGCCTGGCTGACCGGATCGTCTCCGCCGTCGGAGATGACGATGTCGAACGAATCGCTGATGATGTCATCGTCGCCAGAGCCTCCAACCACGCTGTCTCGTCCAAAACCAGACTCGAGATGGTCGTCGCCACCGCCGCCGAAGAGCGTGTCGTTGCCGTCTTCGCCCAGCAGCGTGTCGCTTTCCGATCCGCCTTGGATGCTATCGTTGCCCGTGCCGCCGTCGAGTTCATTGTTCCCTTCGTTGCCGGTCAACGTGTCGTTGCCGGTGCCGCCAATCAACGTGTCGTCGCCGTCGTCGGACGAGAGCGAGTCGAAGCCAAAGTTATCGGCGTCGCCGTAGAGAACGTCGTTGCCAGTGCCGCCATCGAGGCTGTCGCTGCCCGACTCGCCAGACAGTGAGTCGTTGCCGTCGCCACCCAGAGCGGTGTCGTCACCGGCTCCGAGATCAATCGAATCATTGCCTGCGCCGGCATCCACCGAATCGCTGCCGTCTCCGGCGAAGATCGTGTCCGCGCCGTTGCCCGTGAGAATCGTGTCCGAATTGGCTCCGCCAAACACCGAATCGTTTCCATCGCCCGCATCGAGCGAGTCCGCTCCTGCCGCCGACGTCAGCGTGTCGTTGCCCGCTCCACCGAGCAGGGTGTTGTTGGCGGTGTCCGTGCCCGCCGTCAGCCGGTCATTGCCGTCCTCGCCTTGCAGCGAGTCGGAACCCGCGCCGCCATCGACGACGTCGTTGCCATCACCGGCCGAGAGGCTGTCGTCTCCGGCACCGCCCGACAGCACATCGTTCCCCAGACCGCCAGTCGCGGTATCGTTGCCGTCGCCGCCAACCAATTGATCGTTGCCGTCACCACCCGTGAGTTGATCGTCACCCACGCCTCCCGACAGGACATCCACGCCGATGCTGCCTGTCAGCGAGTCATTTCCGGCATCACCGGTGAGCACATTGTTGCCGGAACCTCCATTGAGCGTGTCGTTCTGGTTGCCGCCGACCAGCGTGTCGTTGCCGGTGCCTCCGTCGATTGAATCAGCTCCGTCGCCCCCTTGAACGTTGTCGTTGCCGTTACCCGCGACGACAGTGTCGTTGCCCAGCCCCGCCAGGATCGTGTCGTTGCCGTCACCTCCCTTGAGACTTTCCGCGAACGCACTCCCTGTGATGCGATCATTCCCAGCACCACCATCGACTTGAACGTCTCGCAGACGGGTGAAGACCGATGCGGTGACGCCCGTCAGATCGATCCGATTGTTGCCGGTACCGCCAATGACGATCAACTTGGACACGTTGGCAGCGGACACCTGAGCGCCCACCAACGCACCATTGATCGTGACCTGACCTGTCGCATTCACCGCGACGGTGATCGCATCGGCGGCGGTCGCCGTGATCGTCAGCGTGCGGTCGGTCGTTGAACCCACGGATGCGCTCACGAGCGTCGAGATGGTCAACAGGCACCGTCCCTCGAAACGCTCAACTTGAACGGCCGCGCGATCGTCGGCTCGTCCTGAGGTCCGACGACGCGAAACCGATTGATCCGAACGCCACTTTTTCCAAAAGCTCAACATGAACTCGCTCCGTCTGATTGCCGCGCAAAGACCTCGCGGCGTGATCGTGGTGATCCCCTCGAAAAACACGGCGAGCGATTCGCGCACCGAGTCCTTCTCGATTCCTTCCTCGAATCGTCGAGAGACGAGCCAGCCCTCCAGTTTTCCTAATCGGAATAACCAGAATCACCGGAAACCCTCAGCCTCGCCGGCGGCAAGAATTGCCGGACGTCGCGAGACAGATTGGCGAGCGGGGGATGTCAATCCCCCGAGTGTGCCTGCCTGAAACCTCGGGGGATTGACATCCCCCGCTCGTCAATCACTCCGGCGTTCGGCCGCCGAGCCGCTTTGATCTTTGTGGAGTTGCGAGAATCAGCCAGACTGCCGGCCTGTTCGTTGTTCGCGTCACTCTGCGAGAAATGTCGCCGTGCAACTCATCGACAAAGTCATCATTGTGACGGGCGGAGGTCACGGTATTGGCCGAGCACTTTGCCATCGGTTCGCTCAGGAACGACCGCGCGGCTTGATTGTCGCCGATCTCGATGCCGAGGCCGCCGAGTCGGTCGCTCAGGAAGTCGCTGGAGTCGCGATTCCGGGAGACGTCTGCGACGAGACCCACATTCAGCAATTGGTCGCGGAAGCCGAAGCTCGCTGGGATCGTGTCGATCTGTTTTGCTCAAACGCCGGATCGACGATCAAAGGAGGCGTTGAAACTCCTGATGCCGACTGGCAGCGGATGTGGGAGCTGCACGTTCTTTCCAACGTCTACGCCGCGCGAGCCGCCTTGCCCGGTATGTTGGCTCGCGGTCACGGATACTTTCTGCAAACGTCGTCAGCGGCCGGGCTGCTGACAGAGATTGGTTCGGCAGCGTACTCGGTGACCAAGCATGCAACCGTGTCGTTCGCCGAGTGGCTGTCGATTAACTATCGCCGCGCGGGGATTCGCGTCTCGTGCCTGTGTCCCTCGGGCGTGCAGACGGACATGCTCAACCTGAACGATCCGGTGCATCAATTCTTGCAGTCGCACGCACTCAGCCCGGACGATGTCGCCGAATGCGTGGTCCGAGGGATCGACGAAGAAGAATTTCTGATTCTGCCGCACCCCGAAGTGGGGGAGTTCTTCGCCTCAAAGCCGCAAGATTACGATCGCTGGCTGCACCAGTTTTCACGCATGAAAGAAAAGTGGGAGCGCCCGCGAAAGCTCCGCCCCGCCGCGTGACAGGCCTGCTGAATCGACAACGGCCAACCAATCGTTACGTCGCGTTCACCCACGACGGCAGCGGGCTGATTGCGAAGCCTTCCACGCGATCGGCGATGTCGATGAAGACATCCGCGCCGCCATCGCCACTGAGCTTGTCCGTTCCACCTTGGCCGTTGATCGTGTCGTCACCGATTCCGCCGAGGCAGGTGTCGTTACCCGCTCCACCCAGCAAGTTGTCGTTGCCGTCGCCGCCGTACAGTGTGTCGACACCGGCTCCGCCATTCAGCGTGTCGTTGCCGGTGTAGCCCGAGAGCGCGTCGTTGCCGATGCCTCCCAGCAACAGGTCATTGCCGATGCCTCCATTGAGCGTGTCATTGTCCGTACCGGTGGTCAACGTGTCGTTGCTGCCGTTGAGCGTGTCGTTGCCGTCGCGTCCTTTGAGCGAGTCGCTGCCAACATCGCCTTGCAACGAATCGTTGCCGGCTCCGCCAGTGAGCGTGTCGTTGCCCGCACCGCCAATCAGCGTGACGTTGCCTGAAAAGCCGCTGGCATCCAGTTTGTTAGCGCTGGTGCCGCCAGTGATCTGTACGGCTTCGATGCTGACCACCACATCCGTGCCGTTGCCGGTCAGAAGCGAATTCGTGAGCGTGAAATTGACGTTGCCGCTGTCCACAACAAGGTCAACGTCGCCAGTCCGGTTGCCGCCGTCAAGCGTGTCGCTGGCGGTGCCTCCCAGCAACGTGTCGTTGCCATCTTCGCCATAGAGTTTGTCGGCGTCAGCCATGCCCGACAGCGAATCGTTGCCGGCTCCTCCGAAAAGCGTGTCTTTGAGACTGCCGCCTCTCAACGAGTCGTCGCCATCGCCGCCGTTGAGAACGTTGACGCGCGACGACGCACCGAGCAGCGTGTCGTTGCCGCCGCCACCGTTGAGCGTCACCGCTCCCGTGCCGGAGAACGCAGTCGCTGTGAGCGTGTTGTTGCCAGAGCCACCGCTGAGGCTTGCCGACTCAAATCCAACCAGTGTGTCGGTGCCGATTCCCAGAAGCTGCGTGTTGGTCAGCGTCAAATTCGCGTCGGCAGACTCGACCAACAGATCGCCCGTGCCGGTGCCACCATCCAACAGGTCGTTGCCGAGACCGCCTGTGACGGTATCGTTGCCCGCTTGCCCCAACACCGCGTCGAGACCCGCCGCACCAACGAGCACGTCGTTGCCGGCTCCACCCTGAATCGAGTCGTTGCCGGCTCCGCCGTCGATCGAATCGTCTTCCGAGTTGCCGTTCAAATCGTCGTTGCCAGAACCGCCTTTCAGCGTGTCCGCCCCAACATTGCCTTGCAGAGAAACTGTGATCGCCAACGCCGAGGCGTCGAGCAGATCGTTGCCGTTGTCGCCGATCGCCGATACTGACGCCGCGAATAGCGAATCGACGGCCGACAGCGTCAGCGTGTCATTTCCATCCTTGGTCAGAATCGTCAGCGACACAGACGGCGCGGAGAACTCGACCGGCGTACTGGTCGAGACGCTCGACAATTTCGACACACCATCGCCGACCGTTGCATTGTCATTCAATGTGGCGTTGTCCGATGTGGCTCCGAACTGGTACGTGCGGTTCGTGACAGTCAACAAGTCGATGATGGCCGACGTCACCGCCTGATAATTGAGGACAGAGATCGTCGTGCCGACCTGCATCGTGATCTTGCCACTGGACGAGTCGAAGAACACATGCGTCACGCTGTCGAAGGTGCCATTGGTCAGCACCAGTTGATCGCCGGAACCGCCACCGCCGTTGAAGGTCGCTCCGCCAGCCGGAATCGGATTGCCGTTGGAAAAGTCGATCGTCACGGTATCGTCCCCAGACGTCCCGGTGATCACGAGGGGAGTGCCCGGATTGAGCGGAACCGTCAGGATGACTGTGCCATCGTCGTCAGTGACCACGATGTCCGGCCCGCCGAGCGTGATCGTCACATCGGTCGGGCTGGGAGGCAGCGTGACGACCGTCGGCTGAACTTCGAAAGCTCCGATATCCGCGTTCGTACCGACCGGCCGAGACATCAGCCGCTGATCGTCTGTGGTTGAGGTCGTCGGCGTGTTTCCGTCAATCGCAAGGCTCCCGGAAAGCAATGCGTGCGTGAATGTCGGACCACCGTTGTTCTGCAACGGCCCCAGATACGGATCCAGGTTCTGAAGGTCATCCGTCCGAAATCCGGAACCACCCAACGTCGAACCAATCAAGTTGTTTCCGAGGCTGCTGATTGGGCCGTACAGATCGGCTCCAAACGTTCCCGTGGAATTCATCGCAAGGATCGAGCCACCCATCGTGACCGTGACCTGCGACTGACGGAAAATTCCACCCCCTTCCGTCACCGCCGAATTCTTCGTGATGGTGCTGTCCGTGATCAACATCGACGTTCCCGAACCACTGTAGATTCCACCTCCTTGATTCGTGGCGTTGTTGCTCGACAAAGTTGCCAACAGCATTGACACGGTCGTCGCGCCGGAGAAATTCACGTTCGCGATGCCGCCGCCATCCGCCGCCCTGTTGTTGGAAATCGTGCTGTAATTCACGATGAGCGTCGCATTGTTGTAGATGCCGCCCCCTTTGGCGGACGAATCGGCATCGTTGAACTTGATCGTCGATTGATTCAGGCTCAGCGAACCGCCGCCCGCGTTGACAATCGCGCCGCCGTTGGACATTGAGGTGTTGTACCTCAGCATACCGCGAGTGATCGTCGTCAGGCTGCTGTTGAAAATCGCTCCACCGCCGAGTGAACCGTTTGCGGTATTGGACTCGAACACCGTATCGGTGATCGTCAACGTGCTGTTGATTCCTGTGCTGGCGATGGCTCCTCCGCCTCCCGTAGCAAAGTTCCCACTGAAGACGACATTCTCCAAAGTCAACATGCCGGAGTTGCGAATGCCACCGCCGTTCTCGAGCGAGAGCGATGCTCCTCTCGCGATCTTCACACCGGAGATTGATGCGGTGACTCCACTCAAAATGTCAAAGACGCGATCCTGAATCAATCCGTCGATGATGGTGTCGGCAGCGCCCGCACCGATCAGTGTCACACCGTCAAGAATGTCTAAGTCTCCGGACACGGCAAAATTCTCGCCCAATCCGGCATTCATCAAATACAAGGAAAAGGTTCCGGCTGGCAACGTGATCGTGTCGCCCCCCGCCAGCGCATTGGCCTGTTGAATGGCAGCTCGCAAGGTGACTTTTCCGTCAGCGTCGGCAGCGATGCCGTCAGCGAGATTCACGTCAGCGGTGTCGGCCGTGCTGTCCACAACGAACGCGGCGAGCAACACACGGTCTTCCAAGCGCTGAATGGAGCCGGTCAGCAGCGACACTCTTCGCCGAATTTTGCGACACCGGATTCTCACCCGGGCGAGCCAATCAAAGCGCATAGCAACTCCTCAATACCGGAGGATGCCCAGCCAGCGATCCACCTCGAATGCACCGGCCCGCTGGTGACAATTCGAAGTCCAGAGTTGGTCAGGACTCGCTCGCTTGCTCCCGCCGTTAGGCGGCAGACGTCATATTCGAGGGCACATGCTACCGGTGCTGCTCCCAGACAGCCAGTCTTATTTTCCAGTAGAAATTCGACGAAACCTCCCGGGGATTCGAGGGGTCCATCTCGTCGTTGTTGGTCGGCCGACGGTGATGGTAGAGTTGAAACGACTTCCGACGGTGACGGCAAAACCCCTTCAGGCAGAAAGGCCTTTCCGATGCGAACGATTCTGACGCGATTCGGTTGGCAACGCGGATTATGGGCGGTTCTTTGCGCAGCTCTCGTGGCCGGAAGCATTTCGGCAACGTCTTGGTCGAACGCCGAAGAACCCGCTGCGAAGGCCAAGAAACTCGGACTTGATCGCCAATCGAGCAAGAAAGCGGCCCTCAAAAAAGGGGCGATCGCGAAACGGCTCGCCGCCAAGGGAAAAGAGGCTGGCAAGCCAGCCGCCAAAATCGCTCCGGCCGAAACGAAATCGATCGAACCAAAATCCGCCCTGCTGAACTCGACCGGCAGTCCCGCTGACGCAAAGACCGCCGCCGCCGAAGTGGACCGGCTCATCGACGAGCAACTCGCAGCGTCGAAAATCACGCCGGCCGGTCTCGTCAACGACGAAGATTTCCTCCGCCGAGTTCACTTCGACATCGCCGGCACGATTCCGACCGCAAAAGAGGTCACGCTCTTCGGACTCGATCCCGAACAAAACAAGCGGACCAAGGTCGTCGAGCAACTTCTCGGCACGAACGATTACGCGTTGAATTGGGCACGCTACTGGCGCGACGTGCTGTTCCTGCGAGCGACCAACGAACGAGCTCGCGTCATGGCTCCGACGTTTGAAGATTGGATGGTCAAACAACTCCAAGCTGACGCCGGTTGGGATGACATAGCTCGCTCGCTGATCACCGGCAAAGGGGAAATCTCCGAGCACGGCGAAACCGCGTTGATCTTCATCCATGAAGGCAACCCCGAAGAGATCGCCGGCGAAGTGTCACGTATTTTTCTCGGCATCCAAATGCAGTGCGCCAACTGCCACGATCATCCGACCGACAAATGGACTCGCGACCAATTCCATTCGCTGGCCGCATTCTTCCCACGCATCACGCTGCAACGCGAACCGAACAATCCGGTCGGCTTCACGATTGCGTCCTTCGATGGTCAGGGTGGTCCTGGAGGCCGGCCACAACTCGCGCAGTTGTTGGAGAATGCAGAGTTCGTGTTTCAACGAAATGACACGAACCGAGATGGAAAACTCTCCAAAGCGGAGGCCGACAATTCATTCTTGGCACGCCCGTGGGACCGGCTGATTGAGCAAGGCGACAACGACAAAGACGGTCAACTTTCGCTCAAAGAAATCAAAGACATGCCGCAGCCGCCAATGCAACCCGGCCGTGGCAAATCCGAGCATCACATGCCGGATCTCAAACAACCCAACGCGGAAGGCAAGCTGATGACTCCCGCACTCTTCACAACCAACGTCAAAGGCCGAGTCGGCATGGAAGACGAAGACCGCCGCGAGTTGCTCGGCAAGTGGATCACGTCGCCGAACAATACTTGGTTCGCGAAGTCACTGGTCAATCGCCTCTGGGGTGAGCTGCTCGGCGAAGGCTTCTACATGCCGATCGACGACCTGGGCCCGGAACGCAAGCCGCGCATGGTCGCCGCTCTCGACTATCTCGCCGCCGAATTCGTCAAGCACGACCACGATCTGAGATGGCTGCTGAGAACAATCACGACCACAAACGCCTACCAGCGTCAGATCCGCTACAACGAACCGACCGAGAACCCGGTCCCGTTTGCTTCGGCGATTCCCGTGCGGCTGCGATCCGATCAAGTTTTCAATGCTGTCGTCAAAGTGCTCGGCATGGATGAAGGGTCGCGGCGCGTTCAAGGCCCAGGGCTTCGCTTTGGCCCACGCGACCCGCGCGGCATGGCCGAAAGTTTGTTTGGTTACGACCCGTCCACACCGCAGGACGAACTGCTCGGCAACGTCCCGCAGGCTCTGTATCTGATGAACCTGCCGGCGATCACCAATGCCGTGCGTGCCGACGGCAACACACGCCTCGGCCAAATCTTGACCAACAACAAAAACGACAAGGACGCGGTTGCCGAGTTGTACCTGTCCTTCCTCGCCCGCGACCCCTCGAAGAATGAACTGAACATCGCCACCGAGTACCTCACGAAAGTCGGCAACCGCCGTGAAGCCTTTGAAGACCTCGCCTGGAGCCTGTTGAACTCCAGCGAGTTCATCTCGAAACGATGACTCAACGTAGCCGTCATCGCTCCGCGTGACGAGCCGTCGCAAATTGGACGCTCGAATTTCCCGAACACGATCCACGTTAAAACCAATTCGGCTCGTCACGCGGAGCGATGACGGCTACGTAAAAGGACGACATTCCATGCTCAGTCATCACGAACAAGTTCGCATCTCGTCGCGCGGCGTCAGCCGTCGCGGGTTCTTGCACACGGTCACGGCCAGTGCGGCTGCTGTCGGCACGCTCAACTTGCGGGACTTGATGAGCCTGCAAGCGGCCGAGCTCAAGAAGCAGGGCAAATCGATGATCCTGCTCTGGATGAACGGAGCCCCCAGCCAGTTCGAGACGTTCGATCCAAAGCCGGACAACGCCGAAGTCACCGGCGAGACGAAAGCCATCGACACCAACGTCCCCGGCATTCAAATCGCCAACGGCTGGGACAACGTCGCCAAGGTGATGAACG
Organism: Candidatus Kuenenia stuttgartensis; assembly: GCA_945904015.1. Lineage (GTDB taxonomy): Bacteria > Planctomycetota > Planctomycetia > Planctomycetales > Planctomycetaceae > SXKJ01. The sequence continues at coordinate 15,976 of CAMDPK010000033.1, forward strand.
AGATCGCCCTCATCCGCTCGCTGACCAACAAAGAAGGTCAGCATCAACGAGCGACCTTCCAAATGCACACCGGCTACATCCCGTCGAGCAGCGTCAAATACCCGTCGCTCGGCTGCAATATCGCCAAGATGCTCGGTGATCTCGAACGCGATCTGCCGACTGTCGTCTCCGTCGGCAACACCGAAGGAGCCGGATTCCTCGGCGTCGATTACGAACCGTTCGTCGTCGCTCGTCCGGGTGAGTTGCCGGACAATCTCGCCGCTTCGGCGAACGCGAATCGCTTCAATCGCCGAGTCGGATTGCTCGACCAGATCGAAAAAGAATTCTCCGACCGAGGCGGCCAAGTCGTCGCGACGAACCACAAACAGCTTTACTCGAAGGCCTCGAAGTTGGTGCTCAGCCCGGAAGTCAAACGCTTCCAGTTCGACGATGAGTCGCCAACGACTCGCGACCGCTACGGCAGCTCCGAATTCGGCAAAGGCTGCCTGCTCGCACGACGCATGGTGGAATCCGGCGTGCCGTTCATCGAAGTCTCATCCCGCGGTCAAGGCGGTGGCGGCGGCAATTGGGACACGCACCAAGACGTCTTCAGCCGCACCGCCTCACTGATTCAAGCCACCGATCCCGGCATGGCCGCGCTCATCGGCGATTTGAAAGAACGCGGACTGCTCGACCGGACGCTCGTCGTCTGGATGGGCGAGTTCGGCCGCACCCCGCGCATCAACCCGCGCGGCGGCCGAGATCACTACCCGCGCGTCTTCAACGCCGCGATGGCCGGCTGCGGAGTCAAAGGAGGCCAAGTCATCGGAGCCTCGACGAAAGACGGCAGCGCGGTCGATCACGATGCGGTCACGGTCCACGACTTGTTCGCGTCGATCTGCCAAGCCCTCGACGTCAATCCGTCTCACGAAAACATCAGCCCGCTCGGCCGTCCGATCAAGATCGTCGACGGCGGCAAACCGGTCGCGAAGTTGTTTTCGTAGTTCGGACGCCTACGTCCGAACAATGGCCTGACCGGACGTAGGCGTCCGGTCTACTTCGCTGCGTGCCCCAATCAGCCCGACTGCCTCACCGCAGCCGGGCTGCTTCGTTTTGAGAGATGCCGTTTCTACACTCCCGCCTCGTTTTGAGATTTGAAATTTGAGATTTGAAATCTGAGATCCCCCCATGCCTCGCTACGACGCCAAACGCCTCGAACCCAAGTGGCAAGCCTACTGGGAAGAACATCAAACCTTCGCAACCGGCCCGTTCGATCCGGCCAAAGAGAAGATGTATGTGCTCGACATGTTCCCGTACCCGTCGGGAGCCGGTCTGCACGTCGGGCATCCCGAAGGCTACACGGCGACCGACATCGTCTGCCGCTACAACCGCATGAAGGGGAAGCAAGTCCTGCATCCGATGGGCTGGGATGCCTTCGGACTCCCCGCCGAGGAATACGCGATCAAGACCGGCACGCATCCGGCGATCACGACGGCGAAGAACATCGAGACGTTCAAGCGGCAGCTCAAATCGCTCGGCTTCAGCTACGACTGGAACCGCGAGCTGGCCACGACTGACCCCGATTACTTTCGTTGGACGCAGTGGATTTTCCTGCAACTCTTCGACACTTGGTACGACGCGAGTTGTGAATGGACCGGCCCGGACGGAGTCAAACGCATCGGCCGAGGGCGGCCAATCTCCGAACTGCCGATCCCGGCCGATGTCACCGCGAACAGCGAAGCCGCGGTGCGACGCTATCAAGACCAGCATCGGCTCGCGTACCAGCACGAAGCCCCGGTCAACTGGTGCCCCGCGCTCGGCACGGTGCTCGCCAACGAAGAGGTCGTCGACGGCAAGAGCGAACGGGGCGGCCACCCCGTCGAACGCATCCCGCTGCGCCAGTGGCTCCTCCGCATCACGGCTTACGGCGACCGACTCGCGACGGAGTTGGACAATCTCAACTGGCCCGAATCGATCAAGCTGATGCAACGCAACTGGATCGGCAGAAGCGAAGGGGCGGAGGTCGATTTCTTCATCGGCGGCACCGATTCACTCGACGTTGTTGATTGGACGATGGAGCGTGAGAGCGGCACTTTTCCGAAAGAGCCTTCGGAAAACACGCTTCGCATCTACACGACTCGGCCGGATACGCTGTTCGGCGTGACGTACATGGTCCTCGCCCCGGAGCATCCGGCGGTCGATCGGCTGACAACTCCGGAACAACGCGCGGCAGTCGATGAGTACCGCCAACAAGCCTCGTTCAAGAGCGACCTCGACCGCACGGAACTCGCGAAGACCAAGAGCGGCGTCTTCACCGGCGGCTACGCGATCAACCCGGTCAACGGCGAGAAGATTCCCGTCTGGATCGCCGACTACGTCCTCATCAGCTACGGCACCGGAGCCATCATGGCCGTGCCGGCACACGACGAACGGGACTTTGAGTTTGCAGAAAAGTTCGGCATTCCGAAGCGTCCGGTGGTCGCGCCGGGCGAAGTTTTTGAACCTGGAGACTCCTTTCGCGGAATTAAAGGAGGACTGCAATCCGCATCGGACGATCCGTCTAAAACAGATGAGCGAATCGCTGCATTGAAACCGGAATATGATTTGTGGCGTGAAGAGGTTTTGACCGCAAATCGTGTCTTTACAGCGTATTTTTCACGCGAGTCGATTTGTGAGCAGATTTTGCCGAGTGGCATTAAGGTGTTCCTACACTTCGGCACAACGGCAGTGAACTCTGGCAAGTACGACGGAATTGAATCGCTCGAATTCAAATCAAAGATCACCGCTGATCTCGCCGCGAGCGGCCTCGGTCGCAAGGCGGTCAACTATCGGTTGCGAGACTGGCTCTTCAGCCGTCAGCGTTATTGGGGGGAGCCATTTCCGCTGTGGCATGAGCTGGATGCCAACGGTCAGCCCACGGGACTGCTGCGAGTCGATGCCGAGTCCGCGTTGCCGATCACGTTGCCGGAGATGGCGGACTTCAAACCGACCGGCACGCCGGAGCCGATGCTTTCCAAAGCTCCGGAGTCGTGGCTGTTCCAGACTGCTCCCGACGGCACGAAGCTGAAACGCGAGACCAACACGATGCCCCAATGGGCCGGCTCGTGCTGGTACTACTTGCGGTTCGTGGACAACAAAAACGCTGCAGCCTTCATCGACCCGCAGTTGGAACAGCAGTGGCTCCCGATCGACCTCTACGTCGGCGGTGCCGAGCACGCCGTGCTGCATTTGTTGTACTCGCGCTTCTGGCACAAAGTGCTCTTCGACCGCGGCCACGTTCACACCGCCGAGCCGTTCCAGCGGCTGGTCAACCAAGGCATGATCCTCGGCGAAGTCGAGTTCACCGGCTACGAAAAGTCGGCTGGCGAATGGGTCAGCTCTGCCGAAGTCACCGATGACGAAGACGGGAATGCGATCTTCAAGGCGACCGGAGAAAAACTTGCGACCGTGAAGCTGTCGTCCGACGCGGTCAAAAAATCCGGCGACTCGTTCGTGCTGGCGGATCAGCCAGACATTCGGATCGATAGCCGTGCCTACAAGATGTCGAAGTCGCGCGGCAACGTCATCAACCCGGACAAGGTCGTCGAAGAATACGGCGCCGACTCGCTGCGACTCTACGAGATGTTCATGGGGCCGCTCGAAGCGGTGAAGCCGTGGTCGATGCAAGGGGTCGAAGGGGTCTTCCGCTTTCTGTCCCGCGTGTGGCGAACGATCACCGACGATCGAGCCGACGACGTGCGGTTGAATCCCGCCGTGCAAGACACAACGCCTGCCGAACCGCAATTGCGTCTGCTGCACAAGACGATCAAAGCCGTCACGCACGACTTTGAAACGCTGGGCTTCAACACGTCGATCAGCCGGCTGATGGAGTTCATGAACGAAGTCACGAACTGGAACGTCCGCCCGATCTCGATCATGCGACCGTTCGTGCTGCTGCTCAGCCCACTGGCCCCGCATATCGCCGAAGAGCTGTGGCAGTTACTTGGCGGCACAACGACGCTGGCCTACGAACCGTGGCCGACGTTCGATCCGAAGCTAGTCGAGGACTCGGTGATCGACGTGCCGGTTCAAATCAACGGCAAGCTGCGAGCGAAAATCACTGTCGCCGCCAAAGCCGATCAAGCCTCCATCGAAGCGGCGGCTCGAAGTGAGGACAGCATCGTCTCGCAGCTTGAAGGCAAGACGGTCATCAAAGTCGTATACGTGCCTGGCCGCATGTTGAACTTTGTCGTGAAGTAGGTGAATCGTGACGAGCCGCATTGAACGAGTTCACGCCCGCGAAGTCTTCGACAGCCGAGGCAAACCGACGGTTGAAGTGGAAGTGACCTGCGCGGGTGCTCGGCCGGGACGAGCGATGGTCCCCAGCGGTGCGAGCACCGGACGGTTCGAGGCGGTCGAGTTGCGGGATCGCGGCGACTCGCGACTGGACGGCTTGGGCGTTCGACAAGCGGTGCGGAATGTCTGCACGGAAATTGCTTCGGCGATCATCGGTCTCGATGCGAACGACCAAGCGGAGATTGATCGACGACTGATTGAACTCGACGGCACGCCGCAGAAATCGCGGCTCGGTGCGAATGCGATTCTCGGCACCTCGCTGGCGGTTGCGTCTGCGTCGGCCGAAGCACTCGGGTTGTCGCCGGTCGCGCGGTTTCGCGAAATTTGGACCGGCGGCGTCGGGCACGTTTCCAACGTGCCGATGGATGGCGGGCACGTTGGAAACGTGCCCCACGGAATCGGTACGCGGATGCTGCTGCCGTTGCCGATGGTCAACATGATCTCCGGCGGCTTGCATGCGGGACGGCAGTTGGAGTTCCAAGACTTCTTGATTCTGCCAGTTGGAGCAACGTCGTACTCGCAAGCGTTCGAGTGGGTCGTCACGGTCTATCGGCGGCTCGGCCGAGTGCTGACCGAGCGCGGACATGAAGGCATTCTGATCGGCGACGAAGGAGGCTACGGCCCGAAGTTGCGCACGAACGAAGAGGCGATTGAGCTCGTCGTCGCGGCGATCGAGGCCGCCGGATTGAAACCCGGCAACGATGTCGCGATTGGCCTGGACGTCGCCAGCACGCACTTCTTCGTGGGCGGCCAATACCGCTTGCCGAGCGTTTCGTCGTCACCGCTGACCGCCGAGCAGATGGTTGATCTGCTGGAAGAATGGGTGTCCCGGTATCCGATCATCAGCCTCGAAGACCCGCTGGCCGAGGACGACTGGACCGGTTGGAAGCTCATCACCGAACGGCTCAGCAAGCGCGTGCAACTGATCGGCGACGACCTGTTCGTGACGAATGTCGCCCGGCTGCGCGAGGGGATCGAGCGCGGCGTGGCGAACAGCGTCCTCATCAAGGTGAATCAAATTGGCACGCTCAGCGAAACGTTGGCGACGCTGCGGCTGGCGATCGACAACGGTTATTGGCCAGTCGTCTCGGCTCGCAGCGGCGAGACCGAGGACGCCATGATCGCGGATCTGGTCGTCGCAACGGGCGCGGGGCAGTTGAAAGTCGGCTCCGTCGCACGCAGTGAGCGGCTCGCGAAATACAACCAGTTGTTGCGGCTGGAAGAATCGCTCGGGGCAGATGCGGGGTATCTCGGCGGAGCGATTTTCAAATCGCCGTCTGGCCGATTGCCGTGAGCCGAATGCCGACAGCCGTGATACCGTTTTTGTCGACTTGAAAAACGGTATCACGGCTGTCGGTATTCGGCGATCGGCTTTCGGCCGGAAAGGACATCACCAGCCCAAGCAGCACGGCATTTCGATCGACGACCAAAAAAGGCGTTGAGCCAGGGGGATCGGCTTGCGATCCGCTCGCGAATGGACCAGGCGGCCATCGACGATGACGTGCGTGACGTGCGTCGCGTACTCGAAGGGATCGCCGTCGTAGAGGACGAGGTCGGCGACTTTGCCTGGTTCGAGGCTGCCGTAGCGGTCGTCGATGTCCAAGATCTTCGCGGCGTCGAGGCTGACCGACGCCAGTCCTCTTTCGAAGCCGAGCCCATGCACGGCGGCGATGGCGGCCTCGAATCGCGCGACGCGAGTCTTCGGAACGTAGCCTTCCGCTCCGCTGGTGATTGCCAGCGGAATTTTCGCGTCGGCCAGCGAGGACGCGGTGCCCAGGTGCGAGTGGTACGTCTCCAGGCTGCCGCCGGCGCGTTGCATGGTTGGGTGCAGGAAGACCGGCACTTTCGCGGCGGTGAGTTGTTCGCGGACCAGATAGCCTTCGGCGGCCAGAGCGATTGCGGCATCGAGTTGGAATTCCTCGGCGAGTCGCAGGCCCGTCAGGATGTCGTCCGCCTGTTGTGCTGCGAAGATCGTCTGCACCTTCTTTTCGAGAGCCAGCACAAGAGCTTCTTTTTTCAGGCTGCGATCCGACGGGTCTTTGTCTTTGCCGTTGATTTTGACGGCGTCGGACTTCTTTTTGAGGTTGTTCGCATCGGTGAATGCTTGCCGGATCAGCGCGGCCGTGCCCATGCGGGTTTGCGGCAGTCGCTCCTTGTAGGTTTCCTTCGGAGCTTCGCCGAGATTGATGACGAGGGCTTGCGGGAAGCGGACGGTCATCGCCTCGACGTTGCGGCCGTGCGTGCGGAAGACGCCGCTCAGGCCGCTGATCACGTTGGCTCGGCCAGGGATCGAATGCACGACCGTGATGCCTTGCTCCAGCAGATACCGCAGCAGCGGCTCGGACGGATTGAACGCATCGAGCACGCGCGCGTCGGCTTGATTCGGATCGCTGTTTTCGTCGGCGTCTTGATCGGCCGGAATGTTGTACTCGCCGGAGAGCGGCACGATCGTCGCCGCGTCGATCAGGCCGGGGGTCACGTTGGCGGCGGTCAACACCGGGACTCCGACGAGCATTGGAAGTTCTCGCTGTGAGCTGGCGAAAACAATCTTTCCGTCTTTCACATGCACGGCTCCGTCGGTGATCGTGCCATTCGCGACCGTGTGCAAGCGACCGGCAAGGATCACGAACTCCGTGCTGTCGGACTTGGCGGTCAACTCGGGCGGAGGCGGTTTCGGAGTCTTCGCGGTCGGCGGCGGCGCGAGCACCGGCTTGAACTCCGGCAACTGCGACTTGTTGAGCGACGCGAAGCCTCCCGCCTGAAAACTGTGGTCGCTGTCGAGTGCGAAGACTCGCTTGCCGTCGATGTACGTTTCGAGGACTCGCGAATAAACCGAAAACGGCTCGCCGCTGAGCACCACAAAATCGGCATCCTTGCCCTTTTCGAGCGAGCCGACTCGTTCATCGAGCCTCAACGCTTGAGCTGGATTGATTGTGATCGTCTTGAGAGCCTCGTCGGGCGACAGTCCGCCGCGCACGGTGATGGCGGCGGTGCGCAGCAGGAAGCGGCTTTCGGTGACGGGGTCGTCCGTGTTGACGTGGACTTTGATCCCGGCCTTGGTCATCTCGGCAGCACACTCTTCGATGAACCCGACGACTTCCGCTTTGCCGCCGGGGCTGTCAGGAATCGTCAGCGAGACAGGCACACCCGCTTTGGCGATCTCGTCGAGCACCTTGTACGCCTCGGTGCCGTGCTGGATGACGAGGTCGAAGCCGAACTCTTTTCGCAGCCGGAGGACCGTCAAAATGTCGTCCGCTCGGTGCGTGTGAAAATGAACTGTCCGTTTCTTGAGCAACACATCGACGAGCGGTTCGAGAGCGATGTTCCGTTCTGGTGCCGTCGGCGGATCGTCTTTTTTGGAGTCGGATTTCTTGTCGGAATCACCGGGGGGCTGACGCCCCCCGTTCGCCTTGTCGAAATCGGTGACTTTCTCACGGTAGCGCTGCCACTTGGCGAGGTACTCCTGAGCCTTGATCAGTTCCGCCCGTTGCAGCGCGGCGACCTTCATGCGAGTCGAGGGAGCTTTGCCTTTGCCACCGTAGGCCCGCTTTGGATTCTCGCCGTTGGCCATCTTCAGACCGCCGAGCACATGCGGCGACTCGAACCACATCTGTTCGGGCGAGTAGCCACGGAGTTTGACGTAGATCGTCTGGCCACCGATCACGTTCGCGCTGCCGGGCATGATGTTGGCCGTCGTGATCCCTCCGGCATTCGCCATGCGGATGCCGGGATCGAACGGATTGAGCGAATCGAGCGCTCGGACGATGCTGGTCACTGGGTCGGTCGTTTCGTTGCCGTCCGAGTTCGCCTTCAATGCCGGTCGCGAATAGACCCCAAGATGCGAGTGGCTATCGACCAATCCCGGAATGATGACCTTGCCGGTGACGTCGATGACTTTCGCTCCGGCCGGCACTGCGACTTTTTCGCTCGGCCCGACGTCAACGATGCGACCATCGTCGATGATCAGTGTGCCGTTCTCGATCACTGGCCCAGCGACCGTATGAACGCGAGCACCGCGAAAAACGATTGCCTCGGCGAACGCATTACCACTGAATGGCACCGATTGGAACACGATCACGGCGATCAACGTGGAGAGTCTTGAACGATTCATGAGGTCTTTCCTGGAGTGCGGTGGCTCGACACCGCCCTCCATTCGGTCGCGGCGGTTGATTCTCATAATGTTGCGGACCAAGTCGTGAAAGCTCGCACGTACAGTTGCTCGTCACGGTGACGTTGATTGTGCCTTGAAGCACGAACTCCCGTGTCCGATGGAGGACGGCGTCAAGCCGCCGCACTCCAAGGTCACACGTGATGCCGGACTTTGCCGGCGACGATGACGGTGTGTGCCCGGCCTTTGACTTCCCAGCCGGCGAAGGGGGTGTTGCGACCCTTCGATTTGAACTTGGAAGGGTCAATCCGCCAGGCGGTCACGGGGTCGATGATCGTAACGTCGGCGTCGTGGCCGGATTTCAGCGTCCCCTTTTGAATGCCCAGGATCGTGGCCGGGTTGATCGTCAGTTTGGCGATCAGCTTCGACCAGGTGAGGTGCCCCGTTTCGATCAGCGTCTTGATGCAGATCGGCAGCAGCGTTTCGAGTCCCACGACTCCCGCCGGTGCGCTGTCGAGTTCGTTCTGCTTCTTCTCTTCGGCGAACGGTTGATGGTCCGAACTGATGACGTCGATCGTGCCGTCGCGCAGTCCTTCGATCAGAGCGTCGATGTGGTCTTTGGTTCGCAGCGGCGGATCGACTTTGAAATTGGTGTCGTAGTTTTGCAATGCGGCATCGGTCAGCGCGAGATGATGCGGTGTGACTTCACCCGTGACTCGAATGCCCTTGGCTTTCGCGCGACGGATCTGTTCGACGGCTCCGGCGGTTGAGAGGGTCATCAGGTGGACGTGGCCGCCGGTCATCTCGGCCAGCGCGATGTCGCGCGCGACCATGATGACCTCGGCTCCGGCCGGGATGCCGCGCAGCCCCAACTGCATCGAGTAGTAGCCCTCGTGCATGATCCCCTTGGCCGCCAGCTCCGGCACCTGCGGATGATTGAAGATCGGCCGCCCGAACATGCGGGTGTATTCGAGCGCTCGTCGCATGATCTCGGCATTCGCGACCGGGTTTTTGGCATCCGTGAAGCCGACTGCGCCCCCTTCGACAAGCTGGCCGATCTCGGCGAGTTCCTGTCCGTCGTGATTCTTGGTGACAGCTCCCAGCGGGAAAACGTTGCAGTGCCCGGCTCGGGCGCATTGAAGCTGGACGAACTCCGCCGCAGCGCGATTATCGACGACCGGCGAAGTGTCCGGCATGCACGCGACGGAGGTCATCCCGCCCGCGAGCGCCGCCGCCGTGCCCGATTCGATGGTCTCGTCCTTTTCGTCTCCCGGCTCGCGCAACGAGACATGCAGGTCGATCAGTCCAGGGCAGACGATCATGCCTGTCGCGTCGATGACGTGATCGGCGACGGCCGCTCCGGTGTCGATCCCCTCGATGCGGTCGTTGCGCAAAAACAGGTTACCGACCCGGTCAATGTTTTGACTGGGATCAACGATACGTCCGCCGCGAATCAGTGTGGTACTCATCGGATTTTCGCTACGAATAACTTTTCAATCGAATTCTAACCCGAAGCGTGAGCGAGGGCATTTGGGAGCGTTGCCTAGATCGACCCTCGCTCACGCTTCGGGTTACTTTCACGGGGACTCTTCTTGCCGGCGATTGTGCAGCAGGTACAGGCACGCCATGCGGATGGCCAGACCGTTGGTGACTTGATCGAGGATGACCGAATGCGGGCCGTCGGCGACTTCGGGGGTGATCTCGACGCCGCGATTGATCGGGCCGGGGGCGAGGATCAGCACGTCCGATTTGGATCGGCGGATGCGGTCGCCGTTCATGCCGAAGAAGTGCGCGTACTCGCGAATCGACGGGAAGAACGCGGATCGCTGCCGCTCGAACTGAATTCGCAGCAGGTTGATGCAGTCGCATTCGCCGAGAATTTCATCGAGGTTGTTCGAGACTTCGACGCCCAGCCGCTCGACATGCGAAGGGATCAAAGTCGATGGCCCACAGACGATGACTCGCGCGCCGAGTTTCTTCAGCCCCCAGATGTTCGACCGAGCGACGCGGCTGTGCAGGATGTCGCCGACCAGCGCGACGGTCAGGCCGGCGAGTTTCTGGCGATGTTCGCGGATGGTGAAGATGTCGAGCAGTCCTTGCGTCGGATGCTCGTGCGTCCCGTCACCCGCGTTGAGCACGCTCGCCTTCAGCAACTTCGACAGCAGATGCGGAGCGCCCGACGTGCTGTGCCGGACGACGACCTGATCGACTCCCATCGCCTCGATGTTTTGAGCCGTGTCGTAGAACGTCTCGCCTTTCGAGAGGCTGCTGCTGGACGCGGTGAAGTCCACGGTATCCGCGCTCAGTCGCTTGGCCGCGAGGCTGAAGCTGGTGCGCGTGCGAGTGGACGGCTCGAAGAAGAGGTTCGCGACGACAGTCCCTTTGAGGGCCGCCAGCTTGGTCTCGCCTTCAGCGGCCAGCCGTTTGAATTCGGCGGCCTGATCCAAAATCAACGAGATTTCGTCGGCCGAAAGTTCTTCCAAGCCGAGCAGATGTTTCTTGGTCCAACGCACCCCGGAAACCGAAGCGGTCGCGGTGGTCATGGGCAGGCGTATCCCGCGAAAAGGCAAAGATCGAAGTTCGGGCGGGATCGTACCAACGTGGGGCAGGTTTTCAACCTGCCCGCCTCGCAGAGCGATTGATCTCTGGCAGGTTGCAAACCTGCCCCATGGCCATCACGGAAAATCCACGCCGATCCGCTCGATCGTTTGTCCGTCCACTTCGATCGTCGAGACCGTCGTCTTGATGTCGGAACTTGGTCGCAATTGCACTTGCTGTGATTCCGGGAGCGTGCCGTTGGAAATTTGCTCGGACTTGAGACGTCCGAAGGCATGGCCGCCGAGCACACTGGCGAAGTAGGTGCCGTAGCCCGCGAAGACTCCACCCAGCGCTCCGCCGACGTAAGTGCCATACGCCGGATACAGAATCTCGTAGGCATCCTTCTGTGTTTGCTCGTCGGATTCTGTGAGCAGGTAGCCGAGCGCATCGTTCGTCGCTTTGGCCTCGTGATACAGAGGCACTCCGGGCAGCAGATAAACGGCGGCGTAGGTTCCCTTCCACTCGCGTTGCGCGAAATCTTTCGAGTGACCCGCTTCGTGAACTGCAACGGCGGGCACGTCGGAATAGATGTGGATCGTGTTCGTGAACGGATTGAAGTGATCGCCTCCAAAGAGCCGTCCGGGCAGGATCGTTTCGCCGAGAACACTGAGCGCACCGAGCGTGTACCTCCAGCCGGCTCCGACGGAATCGTTCGCGGCCAGACGCCGCCAGTCGTCACCGGGGTGGTACTGATTCAACCGCACCTTGACCGACGAGAGTTCGTTCTTCGCGAGGTAGTCAACGACGGCGGCTTCGGTCTGCGCGCCGATGTGATGATCGTCGATGCGGCGATCCCACAGAATGATCTTGTTGGGAATGCCCCAGATCCAACCAAACGTGTCGAGCACTTTGTTCGGCTGGCCGCGCTCGATCGGCTGACTGGCGGTGGTCGCTTCCAATTCCGGCGACGTGCGATACCACTGCGCCGCTCCAAAGCGATACGGCGTCGTCGCGCAACCGCTGAAGCCCCACAAAGCAGACATCGCCAGCAGGCACAAGAGTCGTCCAAACAACGAACGCGTCGCAGTGGTAGCAGTCAGCATCACGAACTCCGCGAGGACAGGAGAAACAACGGGCGAAAAAAACAAGGCTCTGTGCCGTCAATCGAATCAGCCACAGGGCGCTAGCCCCGGTTCTTGCAACACGAACCGGGGCTAGCGCCCTGCGGCTGATTGACCGGACAAAGCCAGAAAGGGAGCGGGGTTCTAGCCCAGCCGGTTCGATTCAGGCAATGCGATTCGGCTCACTGGCCTTGCGGACCCGCTCGCAGCAGGAATCGTGGAACAACTGCGGGATTCACGACGAATTGCGGCCGAATTCCCCGCAGCACATCGGCGGCGTTGCGTGCTCCTCGGACTTTGGATTCAAGGCTCGATTCCACCGAACTGCCGGCGCTGTGGGGAGTGAGGATCACGTTGTCCAAATCGAGCAGCGGATGCGCGGCGGTCGTTCCAGGCAGGGCAAAGACGTCGATCCCCTCGAACACATCGAGCGCGGCTCCGGCAATCTTCCGTTGCTGGAGCAGCGTGACCAGCGCGACTTCATCGACGATTGCCCCGCGAGCTGTGTTGATCAGCACTGCGGTCGGTTTCAGGCGTGCGAGCCGCTCGGCGGAGAGCAAGTGATGCGTCTCGTCGCACAGGGGCAGATGGATCGACACGAAGTCGCTCTCGGAGAGCAATCGGTCGAGCGGCACGAGTTCGACTTGAAGTTGCTTCGCGAGGTCTTGGTATTTGGCCGGGGTGCGAACCCAAGCCTGCAAACGCAGGCCGAATGCCGAAGCTCGTTGAGCGACCGCTCGCGCGCTGGCACCGAAGCCGATCAAGCCAAGCGTTTGGCCAGCCAAGCGATGCACACCGGGATGATGCCGCGCGGTCCAGTTGTGAGTCCGCATCGCCTCCATCATGAACGGCAAGCGCCGAGCGAACGCCAACAGCAATGTCAGCGTGTGCTCGGCCTGTTCGTTGAGACAAAAGTCCGGCACGTTGGTGACGACGATGCCTCGGCGAGTCGCCTCAGCGACGTCGATCTTGTCGGTACCCGCACCCAGCCGAGCAATCACGCGGCAGCGAGACAGCCGCTCGATGACCGAAGCCGGAACTCGCGACGACACGACCAGCAGCGCATCGCAATCTTCCGCTGCGACGAGAATTTCGTGCGGCTCTTGCCCTTCGATCTCGATGAACTCCGCGCCGGCCCGCGTGAGTTCAGCGTGCTCTTCGGCGGCAACCGGATACGTGACGGCATTCAGTCGGACAGCTTTGAGCATGATCGTTCCTGGGCAAGCCGGGCGGCGTCAGCCCCCGGACACGTCTGGTCGGTTTTCGTCTGGGGGCTGACGCCGCCCGGCTCGCCTTTTCGGTTGCGGGCTAGGAATCGCGTTTCGTGAACTCCTTCACCCAGCGGTTATCCCACAGCGACGGAAACGAATTCTTGCGATACGGGTGCTGCGCACAAACCTGCTCGTTCAGTTCCAGGCCGAGGCCGGGTTGGTCAGGTCGAGTGAATTCACCCTGACGAATCGGGTTCCAGCCGTGAACGAGATCGTTGCGCCACGGTACGTCGTACTCGCCGAAGTTTTCTTGGACCGCGACTTGTGGCGTGGACCAGCCGAAATGGAGCGCGGCGCACAACGCAACCGGGCCGATCGAGCAATGCGGAGCGATTCGCAAATCGTTCGCTTCGCACAATGCGGCGATCTTCTTGCCGATACCGAGTCCGCCACAGTGAGCAAAGTCCATCTGCACGACATCGCACGCACGGAGTGAGGCGAGCCGCGCGAACTCTTCCAGCATGTAAAGCCGCTCGCCTGCGGCAATGGGGAACGGCAGCGCTTGTTTGACTTCGAGCAACTGGTCGAGACTGTGCGGTGTCACCGGTTCCTCGTACCACGCGGGTCGATACGGGATCAGCCGGCGGCCCATCTCGATCGCGCAGCCGACGGACAACCGGCCGTGGACTTCGATCATCAAGTCGATCTCGTTGCCGACCGCTTCACGCACGGCAGCGACGATTCGTTCGGCGTCGGACATCTGCTCGCGGGTCATCTCCTTCCACGCGGTGCCGAACGGATCGAACTTCATCCCGCGATAGCCACGGGCGACAACTTCTCTCGCTTTCACTGCGTAGTCGGCTGGAGTCTGAGCACCGCCGTACCAACCGTTGGCGTAGGCGGGTAGCCGCTCGCGTGCTTGGCCACCGAGCAGCTTATAGACTGGCTGGCCACAGGCTTTGCCGATCAAGTCCCAACAGGCGATCTCGACACCGCTGATCGCCGTCAACACGGTCGAGCCGCCTTGATACTGATCTCGAATCAAATCCCCGAACACTTTTTCGATGTCAAATGGATCGACGCCGACAATGCGATCCTCAACCCATTCGTGAAGGAGCGTCTGCACGGTGGCTTCTTGCCACTCCAACGTCGCCTCGCCCAGACCGGTCAGTCCCGTGTCGGTCGTCAGCCGCACGAACAGATAATTTCGCAACCCGCCATTCACCAGAAACGATTCGAGCTTTGTGATTTTCATGTAGGTCAGCCTTTCCAGGCTGACACGATACGGCACGCGATCCCGATTCCAAGTCAACCGCTCATCGAGTCAGCCTGGGAAGGCTGACCTACGGAACCGCACAATGACCGAACCACTCACCGTTGCCGCTGGCGCACTGGCTCCTTGGGAAATCGACAACTTGCCGGAGCCGCCGCGTTCGGGGCGGAAGTTGTGGCTGGGGTTGATCGGTCCCGGCGTCGTGCTGGCCGGCACGAGCATCGGAACCGGCGAATGGCTATTCGGGCCGGCGGTGTCGGCTCAGTACGGAGCGTCGCTGTTCTGGCTGGCGATGATCAGCATCGTGTTGCAGGGTTTCGCAAACCTGATGTTTATGCGGTACGCGATCTACTGTGGCGAGCCGATGAATGTCGGCATCTTGCGAACCTGGCCGGGACCGATGGCGTGGATCGTGTTCTTCGCGGTGCTCGATGTGGCTTCGATCCTGCCGTACAACGCCTCGAATGCGGCCGTGTTGTTGGCGTCGGCGTTCCTGGGACGGCTGCCGGTGCCCGAAGACGCGACGCTCGTTCGCGGGCTGGGCATCGCGATCTTTCTGGTCTGTTTTGTGCCGTTGATCTTCGGAGGCACCGTCTATCGGATGCTCGAAAAAATCATGGCGGCGAAGCTGGTCGTCGTGCTGGGCTACTTGTCGATCATCGCGCTGACAATGGTGTCGGCTCCCGTGGTGTGGGATGTCTTCACCGGCTTCTTTGCCTTCGGAACGGTACCGCTGCGGCCAGAGACACTGATCGTCGATCGGCACTTCAGCGTGCGGCAGGTCGTGGGCAACACCGAGTATCTCGCGAAGGGGACGTGGGAACGGAAAGGGGGCAAAGACAACTCCGTCACCGGCGAATTCTTCGTGACTCGCGGCGGTGAGAAGGCAAAGTTCAATCTCAGTAATCCGGGAGACTTCGGCCGCGTGACACCCACGGTGCTCGACCAAATCTTGCTTCGTACCAAGCGGATGACGTTTGACTCGGAAGCCGCCGCCGTGCGCGAGCAGATTCTGAAACGAACCGAGCCATTTGTCGGCGGACAACGGTTCGTGATCGAAGTTGCCGAGCGTGGCGAAACGCTGATCGCCGAAGGGGACATCGTCAACCACCATCAGTTTCAGCCCGCGCGATTGCGAGTGCGGTCCAACGACACGGATCGCGAGTTCGCCTCGCTGGATCAAGTCCCCGAACCGCAACGAGCGCGGCTGGCGAATCATCTGCAACACGAAGGGGTCGCGTATGTGAGCGTCGTCGGTTACGCCCGCGAACACGGCCGGTTGCCGCCGCTCGATTGGGCGTTGGTTGTGGCGTTCATCGCAATCGCCGGAGCCGGCGGGCTGACGAACACAATGTTCTCGAACTACGCACGCGACAAAGGCTGGGGTATGGGCTGCCACGTCGGTGCGATCCCCAGCGCGTGCGGCGGGATCACGGTGGCCCTGTCGCACACGGGCAAAGTCTTTCCGCTCGATGAAGAGAACCGCTCGAAGTGGCGTGGCTGGATGCAGCACATCCGGCGCGATCAAGCGATCTGGATGGCGGCCTCGGTCATCGGCATGGCGTTACCCTGCATGATGTCGCTGGAATTTATTCGCAACGCCAGTGTGGTCGGCGACCGAGCCTCGGCAATGTCGGCCGAAGGGATCGCCTCACGCTACCCGATGTACGCTTCGCTGTTTTGGTTTCTGACGTTGTTCTGTGGTTTCTTGGTGCTGGCTCCGGGACAAGTCAGCACCGGCGATCAGATTGCTCGCCGGTGGACCGACATGCTGTGGAACGCCAGTTCGCGCGTGCGACGGCTCGGCGAAGTGCGCTACATTTATTATGGGATCATGGCCGCCTACGCCGTCGGCGGACTGATCATCCTGATCAAGTTTCCGGCTGTGGAAATTGCGAAGTTCGCCGCCGTGCTGCAAAACATCGCGCTGGGTTCGACGGCGCTGATGTCGATCTATGTGAATCGGACGCTGTTGCCGAAGGAAGTCCAGCCCAGCCTGTTTCATCAATTCGGAGCGCTGGTGTGCGGCGTGTTCTTCTTGAGCATCAGCATCGCACTGTTCTTCATTTGAGGCCGTTTCCAAATCGACAAAACTAACACGACGCGACAGCGAGTGACGGAACCCTCGGTCGCTCGAACCCCTCGCTTGCGCGTCGGGCTGGTTGAATCCACCTCACCAACCCAATCGCTCTACGGGCGATAGTGTGAGAAGCGGTAGTCGAATGGATTCCCCCACGGGCCGATCGTCGACGCTTGTGGCCAGCAGCAGGTCGCTTGGGTCACTGTCACGTTCGTGACCGTCTTCGGGCGAATTTGGCCAAGCAGCAATTCGA
Organism: Candidatus Kuenenia stuttgartensis; assembly: GCA_945904015.1. GTDB lineage: Bacteria > Planctomycetota > Planctomycetia > Planctomycetales > Planctomycetaceae > SXKJ01. Next base: position 32,874 of record CAMDPK010000033.1, read on the forward strand.
TGGTCGCATCGTGCCGGTAGCTCGGATTCGCGAGGTATTCGCTGCGGCGGAACGGGATCGAGTTGTAGACCTCGCTGTACGAGGCCCTGTTGATCCCCGCCGGCATCGCGGCTTCGGCACCGACCGGGACAACTCTCGCGGCGGGATCGGGGGCGGGCAACGGTGGGAGCTTGTCCGCTAACTCATCGGGCTTGGCGGCTTGTGCTTGGCGGAGGGCTCGGATCGATTTGGGAATGGGAGACGGACCGATCGCCGGGCCAGGAACGATTTCGATTTTCCAATCCACTCCGGGGGGCACTTTGAGTGACTTCGGCTCGTCGGCACCGCTCGCGACCGAGACTAGGCCACAAAACAGAGTGGCGATCAAAGACCGAACGAAACGAGAATTCTCAAGCCCGGACTTGCCGGGCCACGCGATGAATGCAGACATGGCGACACCTTGGGTTCCAACGGAGGAAATGTCGGAACGGACGACCTCGTTCCCAGGTGTGAGAGTTCGACCAAGCTATCGCGGGGCGACGGGAGTTTCCAAGCCCAGCGTTTTCGGGAACGGCTCTGCGACGGCAAGTCAGTCCGGTTGTGACGGCACCCGGCTGGGCGGGTATAGTCCGCATCCGAGACTCGGAACCGAAGACAGGAGACACGCAGTGGCGAAGGCATGGGGCGGGCGATTTCAACAGGCGACGGACGCTCGCGTGGAAGAGTTCACGGAGTCGATCAGCTTCGACTCGCGATTGGCGGACGCCGACATCACCGGCTCGCAGGCGCATGCGCGGATGCTGGCGAAGGTCGGGCTGCTGACGGCGGCTGAGGCCGACCAGATCGTGACCGAGCTGGAAGACATTCGCGGCGTGATCGCTCGCGGCGAGCTGCCGTTCCGCACGGAACTCGAAGACATCCACATGCACATCGAGAGCGAGCTGATTCGTCGGCTGGGTGACGTCGGCCGCAAGCTGCACACCGGCCGCAGCCGCAACGATCAAGTTGCCACCGATCTGAAACTCTGGACGCGCGACGCGATCGCGCGGATCGACGAACTGCTCGTGAATCTGCAACGGGCGTTCGTCGGACGTTGCGACCGAGACCTCGATGTCGTCTTGCCCGGCTACACGCACTTGCAGCGCGCGATGCCGGTGCTCGCGCCGCATTTCTGGCTGGCGTGGGTCGAGAAGTTCGAGCGTGACCGGCAGCGGTTGGCGGACTGCCTTGTGCGGGTCAACGTCTCGCCGCTGGGAGCCGCCGCGCTGGCGGGGACATCGTTGCCGATCGACCGACACGAGACCGCACGGCTGCTTGGATTCAGCGAGCCGGCTCGCAACAGCCTCGACGTGTCGAGCGACCGGGACTTCGTCATCGAATTCGTCTTCGATCTGTCGCTGATCGCAACGCATCTGTCGGCGTGGGCCGAGGAGTGGATCATTTGGTTCACGACTGAGTTCGGCTTTCTCAAGCTGCCCGATGCGTTCACGACCGGCTCGTCGATCATGCCGCAGAAGCGGAACCCGGATGTGCTGGAATTGATCCGGGGCAAGTCGGCTCGTGTGATGGCCTCGCTGACACAGTTGCAGTTTCTGACGAAAGGTCTGCCGCTGGCGTACAACCGCGACTTGCAGGAAGACAAACTCGCGCTGTTCGCCGCGTTCGACACGACCGCCGCATGCCTGGCACTGGCTGAACCACTGGCGGCTCAAGCCGAACTGCAACGGGACCGCATCGCCGCGCGACTGGAGGAAGGATTCCTCGACGCCACCATGCTGATGGAATATCTGATCGGCAAAGGCATACCGATGCGAACGGCTCACGAAACGGTCGGCAAACTGGTCGCGCTGTGCGACTCGCGCTGTTGCAGGTTGGCGGATTTGCCGTTGCCAGACTTTCAAGCCGAGTGCAACAAAATCACTGCGGAAGTCAGCGATGTGCTCGGATCGGCGAACGCCGTGGCTGCACTGCGTAGCTTCGGTTCCGGAGGCCGCCAGCCGGTCCTGGAGCAAATTCGGTTTTGGCGTGAGCGTCTGCCGGACTGATTGGAAACGACTCACTGAAGTTCATTTCAGATCGAGTTTCAGGTCCGTGAGACCGCCGCTCGGAACTTCTTGTGTGAGCTCCGATGTACTCGGATTGCCATACTTGGCGGGAATCATCACTTTCGGCTTCGGAAGCAGAGCGGGATCTTCAATCGGCGACGATGTCGTGGAATCGTCCGTGGAAGGTGGCGCAAAATTAACAGCCACTTGGTTCTTTCCGAGCGGTGCCCCGTCACCAATGTCGTTTGTTCCCAGCTTGAATTTTCCCTCCGCGTCAGTCACTCCCACACCCGGGCGACGTCCATCCGTGGGTAGAAAAGTCACCTGGTAGTTCTCCAAGGGTTTCCCTTGAAACGTCAACGTGCCCGAAACCGGTGCAACTTTCTCAATCGAAGGCTTCACTCTGTCCGAAGATCCGCAGCCCAAGATTCCAGTCACCAAGCAAATTGACACCGTCCATCCGAACGCACGCATCACGGGGATTCCTTTTTGTCTTGATGGAAGCGAATAGAACCGCCTGTTGAATGACAGGCCTGCGGCGCTGTGGAAACAACAACTTCGCGGAATGACCTCAGGCGGTCATCCAACGCTTACCACTCGCCGACCACATCCTTCGCGGCCTTGCTGCCAACGGCACGCCAGACGCTTTCTGCGACATTGTTGCTTGCAAACTTCACGGCCCCGTCGCACATCACAAGATGGGCACCGCCGGAATGATTACTGCGTGTCGCCAAGTGGCCGCGGTCAACACCGGTCCCGCGAATACAATCACGCCGCTTCGAGTTCGGCGTCAACGTGTGTGAGTAGTATGTGGCGACGACGATACCACGATAGTATTGCTTGCCACGATACAGGTAGGCATTGGGATCGGTGTCGCATTGGGGGACTGCAATCGTGTCGCCGGTGGGACTGGCATCCCAAGTGGCGAAGGCTTCATTCGTGGCGACGGTGTAATAATCGGGGCTGCCGACAGTGACGTTGCCGGTGGTCGGCGATCCTGTCGATGGACCTAAGACAATCTCCGCGAACATCCCAGTGCTGCTCAGACCGTCTCTGATCTCGGCGAAGCGAGCACCGCACCGCACGCCGAAAGGACCGTCTTTCGTCGCATAGTTGGCGTTCGCTCCGAGGCTCTGCGCGTAGTTCGTCGTACCGCAACCTGCTGGGCATTGCGTCCCTGCGATGACGAACGCGGGAACGCCGTATTGCGAAGGACACACAAAACTTGGAAAAGTGCGTTGGCGAGCCGACAAGTTCGTGGCGGAGGAATTGATGTCGGTATTGAAGTCAAACAATTTGTAGCCGCTGTTATTGTCCATATAAGGCAGCATCATGGGGATCGGCGACGCATTATTGGGTGACGCTCCGCCGCTGAATGTTCCCGCAGGAAGCTGCTTGGTGGTCCCTTCGTAATTGTGCAACGCCAAACCAATCTGCTTCAGATTGTTCTTGCACTGAGAGCGGCGAGCGGCCTCGCGCGCCTGCTGGACTGCCGGAAGCAGCAGCGCGATCAAAACGGCAATGATCGCGATGACCACCAGCAGTTCGATCAAAGTGAATCCCGTACGGCGGGGACGAATGAATGACATCCTGGGTACCCCTACGGAATGAAATGTGGCACTTGTCCAGCGAAAGCCAGTTTCAGAACAAAGCGAGCGAAGAGGAAGCGGCTATCGCATCCAATAGACTCCTGACTGTCAAGTTTTTTGACGACCAGAATTCAGGTTCCCTTCAGGTAAGCTTGACCGCAGACTGACCGACGAGAGTGAAACCCTTTCGACGGATCATGATCGACACATTCGCACAGTTCAGATGCTGGTCCGGCCGCGTACTCCAGAACCGCTTCTTCAATTTTCGTCGAATTCGTTTCAAGGCCCGATTCGGACGCAGCCGTGTTCGCCAGAACTCGGGTTTTCACAACATTCGCCACACTCTGTTGAATGCGGCGACGGTTTTGAAACGACCTCAATCCCAAATGATTCAAGAAGGAACCACGGATCACACGGATGCCTCGGAGTCATCAGGATCATTATGGCGCGACAGCAAAACAGACTGTCGAAACTACTGATCGAGAATTCTCGGCCCAACTTTTTTCATCCCCGAATAATCCGTGAACTCCGTGTGATCCGTGGTGAATAATCCAAGCTAGTTGCATTTCATCGGTTTCATGGCGAGATTCTCGGAAACCATGGGGCCAGGCGACTCATTCAAAAACTTCAACGCCTCAGACAAGGCTGTTCTGGTGAATGGACTCACAATCGAGGATCCGACGATTTCCCCGCACCCACGCAAGCAGCGCGCTCGACGGCTAACTCACAACTTGCGAGTCAGCCAAGCGGATGCCGCCGCGTTCGGCGTCATGGTCGGGCTGGGAGAGACCTACTTGCCGCTGTTCGTCCTGACGGTCGGGCTGAGCGAGGTGATGTCGGGACTGGTGGTCAGCGTACCGGTGTTGCTGGGTGGCTTGTTGCAGATGGTCTCGCCGTGGGCGGTCGGTCTGTTGAAGTCACACAAACGCTGGGTTGTGTTTTGCTCGATGCTGCAAGCAGCCAGCTTCGTGCCGCTGATCTGGGCGTCGGTCGTGGGGCACATCCCGCCGTGGGCGGCGCTGGCGGTGGCTTCGGTGTTTTGGGCCGGAGGACTGGGGACCGGGCCGGCTTGGAATGTCTGGATCGGAACGCTCGTCCCTCGTTCGATTCGAGCGCACTTCTTCGCCAAGCGGACGCGCTTGCAGCAGCTCACCGTCTTGGCCGGTTTTCTGGGCGGAGGCTTCGCTCTGCAATACGGCAACGAGCATGACTGTGTGCTGACGGTCTTCGGAGTGTTGTTCGCGATCGCGTGCGTGTGCCGAGTCTTGTCGGCATTGTTCCTGGCGGCGCAGCACGAGCCGGAGCCGCTGCCGCTCGACCGTCGCCGAGTGCCGGTGCTCGCACAACTTCGGACGTATCGACACAGCGCCGGCGGGCGACTGCTGTTTTACATCATCGTGGTGCAGTTCGGTGTGTGGATCACCGGGCCGTTCTTCGCTCCGTACATGCGAGAGAAACTGCATTTTTCGTACGTCGATTACTCGGTACTGATCGCGTTCTCGTTCGTCTTCAAGATTCTGGCGCTACCGTTGTGCGGCCGACTGGCGAAACGCTGGGGAGCGAGGCGATTGCTGACGCTCGGCGGCATCGGCATCGTGCCGATGGCCGGGATGTGGAGTATTTCGGACAACTACGCATGGCTGTGCCTCACGCAAATCACCGCCGGCGTCTGCTGGGCGGCGTATGAGTTGGCGTTCTTCCTGCTGTTCTTCGAGTCGATCCCGGCGGACGAACGAGTCAGCGTGCTGACGCTTTTCAATCTGCTCAACAGCGCCGCACTCGCTGCCGGAGCGTTGCTCGGCGGAGCGATTCTGCATTTCGCTGGGGAGGCTCAGTGGGCGTATCAAGCCTTGTTCGCGCTCTCGTCGGTCTGGCGAGCGCTGGCGCTCATTTTCCTGTGGCGAGTGCCGCACATCGAGGTCACCGGGGATGCGGTCGGTGTACAAATCGAGGAACTGCGACCGACCGGCGAAGCGCTCGATGGCCCGATTCTCTCGAGTTTGCCGGATGAAACTCGCCGTTGATTCATGGGGCTGGTTGAAAACTTGTCCCACGCCGCTTCAAATCACTTGCCAGACACAGGGCAGACCATGCAGACATTGATCGAAGCGAGCGAAATTCAAAAAGTTGTCGCGACCTTGGGGCATCAGATCGCCACCGAGTATCGGGATCAGCCGCTGACAGTGCTCGGAGTGCTCACCGGCAGTATCGTCTTCCTGGCGGACCTGATTCGCACTATCGACTTGCCGCTGCGAGTCGGATTGATCCAAGCCTCCAGTTATCGCGGGGCGACGACTCAGCCAGCGGAACTGCGGATCAATGATTCGCTGGTGCCGGACATTCGCGACCGCTCGGTGCTGCTTGTGGACGACATTTTCGACACAGGTCACACAATGGCGGCGCTGCTGGAGACGATCCGCCGCAGTTCGCCGCGCAGCGTCCGCTCGGCCGTGTTACTGTGGAAGTCCGGAAAGGCAAAGGTCGCGATTCAGCCCGACTACCACTGCTTTCAAATCCCAGATCGTTTCGTCGTGGGCTACGGTTTGGATTACAACGACGACTACCGGCACTTGCCGTTCATTGCTGCGCTAGAGCCGAAGGACTTGTGATTGGAACTCTCCGTTGTCTGATCGATGGCCACATCTCCATGCCAGTTGATCCTCATTCGTACGATCTGTTGCCTCGCGAGACTCTGCGTGAGCGTCTCGAAGCGAGTTCGTTGCTGATGGAAGAGGAACTGGCTCAATCGTTGAAATGGATCGATGCCCAAAGCAGCAAGTTTGACGGGTCGTGGGCGGCGCAGTCGCTGGCGACGCAAGGTTGGTTGACTCCGTTTCAGGCGCGGGCCGTTTGCGATGGGCGGCTCGGCGATCTGCAAATTGGCAACTACGACATTCTCGACAAGCTGGGCAGCGGCGGGATGGGGACGGTCTACAAGGCTCGGCATCGCCGCATGAAGCGGATCGTTGCAGTCAAGGTGCTGGCCACGTGCCTCGGCGACAACAAGTCCTTCGTGCAACGCTTCCAACGTGAGGTCGAGACGGCGGCGCGGCTGTCGCATCCCAACATCGTGACTGCTCACGATGCCGATGTCTGTGAGGCGGGAAATTACCTTGTGATGGAGTTCATCGAGGGAGCCGACCTCGACCGGCTCGTGCGACTGCGCGGTGCGTTGTCGCCCAGACTGGCCGCGACGCTGATCCTGCAAGCGGCTCGCGGTTTGGAGCACGCGCACGCACAGGGCATTATCCATCGCGATATCAAACCGGCGAATCTGCTGTTGGATTCTGCGGGGTCGCTCAAGATCACCGACTTGGGCCTGGTGCGCAGCACGGATCTTTTCGGTGAGTCGGACAGTGAAGAATCGACGCTCACCAAGGCGGGTGGCATCTTGGGGACCGTCGATTTCATGCCGCCGGAACAAGCTTTCAATCCGTCGCAAGTCGATCATCGAGCCGACATCTACAGCCTGGGCTGTACTCTGTTTTTTTTGGTGATGGCCCGGCCTCCCTACGGAGGCGAGACGCCGATGGAAACGCTGCTCTTGCACAAGCAAGAGCCGATCCCATCGCTGCTGCAACTGCACACGGACATGCCCTACGAATTGGACGACATTTACAAGCGGATGGTCGCCAAGCTGCCGAACGAGCGGTTCGCCACGATGTCCGTGCTCGTCCGCGCCTTCGAACGCAGCGGACTGACCTTGTCTGATGCCGAAATCGCCGACGAACTCAAGCAGATGCGGATGTCCGACTTGATCACGTCGCCACGTCCACTCTCCTCGGCCAAGCCGGTGCCCGGCGTCATCAAGGCGGCCACGCCCACTCAACCGAGTCCCGTGCCCACCGCGATCGAGCGTGGTTCACTGACGGTGCTCGTCGCAGATTCCAGCCTCACGGTCCGAGTCCATATCCGCAACACACTGACGAACCTCGGCTTTACCAAGGTTCTGGACTTCTCGGATGGCACGAAAGCGATGCACGCTCTGGCCGCTCAAGCGTTCGATTTGATTGTCACCGGCCTGAACCTGTCTGGAGTCGATGGCCAAGAACTGATCGAACACATCCGCCAAACACCGAAGTTCGCCAACACACCCGTGCTGCTGGTCACGACCGAATCGGCTCCAGCCAAGCTGCAAGCTCTGCGTCGCGTCGGAGCGTCCGCGATCATCGACAAGAGCTTTCGCGCCGACGAAGTCCGCGCCGTGCTCGATCCGCTCTTTCCGTCCGTGTGATCTGGTGCGTCGATCACACTACTCCACCGGAGCCGCTTCGCGGAACGTGTAGACGTCCAGAGGCGCGAGCTTCGCCGGCGTCGGATTCTTCACGTTGGGCAGAAGGAACGGGATTGCGTAGCAGCCGACTTTCCCGGTGGACATCTCGGCGACGTAGATCACACTCGCCGCTGGCTGCGTCCCAGGTCTGGAACGAATCTGGGCCAGTCCCGGAGTCATCGCGTACGCCGGCTTGGAACCTTTGACCTGCAAGTCAGCTCCCACGTCGGCCGCAAAAAACTGGACGAACCCGACTCCTTGCTTGCCCAAACAGGCTCCCGTCAATCGGCCCGTCAGAAAATCGAGCACAAAGACTGCTTCCAAATTTTCGGAAACATAGACGGTACACATGCCAAACTTTTCGTTGCGGTCAGAAGTCGCAGCGGTCAATTGGCGATGCGGCCACAACGCCGCAATTGCCAACCCCACGACGACTCCGGCGGTCAGCCAGAGCCAACCGGGGACACGGTGACGGGAAGACGAGGCCATCAACGGCTGAGGTGCGAGAGGTTCCACGAAAATGTCTCCGAGTAGAGCTAAGGGCGAAGTGAAAGAGGACTGAGCACGCTGTCACAGCGGCCGATTCGAGTCGGTCGAAATCTATCGAGCCACTTCGTCAGCGACTAGGCCAGCCGGCCGCCGCGAACTTGCTTGATGGCCTCGATTCGGCCCTTCTCCCTCCGGGAGAAGGTGGCCGAAGGCCGGTTGAGGGTTTCCATCCAGATCAAGGCATCAATGACATTGGGATCCCTCACCCCGACCCTCTCCCAAAGGGAGAGGGAGAAAAACGGAGAGAGGCCGTCAAACTCGAACTCGTCTTCCGGCATTCGTCGCGATTGGACTAGCCTCCGGGGCGAGAAATCGAAGTCGGCTCGCCATCCGCGAAAATGAGTTTCGCGAGGATCACGCTGGCCGCCGATTGGGGAAGGGAATCTCATGCGGACCATCGCCGTGATGAATCAAAAAGGGGGCGTCGGCAAGACGACCACCAGCGTCAACCTGGCGGCGGGTCTGGCTGCTCGCGGACGCAAGGTGTGCCTGATTGATCTCGATCCGCAAGGTCACGCCTCCATGCACTTGGGAGTTGATGTAACCGGCTCGATGCCGACGATCTATCAGGTGCTTGCGGGCGAGAAGACTCTGGCCGATGTTCGGCACATGGTGGCTCCGAACTTGTGGGTCGTACCCGCGAACATTGAACTGGCGGCGATCGAAATGGAACTCGCCAACGTTTCCGACCGTGAACTGATCCTGCGCGATGCGTTGCAGCAATTCGCGAAGTCGCAACCGCTGGATTATATCGTCATTGATTGCCCGCCGTCGCTGGGCGTGCTGACCATCAACGCGCTAACTGCGGTCAAGGAAGTCTTCATTCCATTGCAGCCGCACTTCTTCGCTCTGCAAGGGCTCTCGAAGTTGTTGGAGACGACGGCTCGCGTGACAAGACGGCTGAATCGCGACTTGAAAGTCAGTGGAGTTGTGATCTGTCTGTTCGAGACTGGCACGCGATTGGCCAGCGATGTAATCGCCGACCTGACAAACTTCTTGCGAGCGAGCGACTCGAATGCCCCGTGGGCGAACGCGCGCATCTTTCAGACGAAAGTTCGTCGCAACATCAAACTCGCGGAAGCGCCGAGCTTCGGGCAATCCATCTTCGACTACGAACCGAAATCCGCCGGTGCGCAGGATTATCTGTCGATCATCGAAGAAGTCATCGCGATGGAAGCTGCCGGCTCCGTCCCGCAAGCGGCGTGACCCGTGGGGCAGGTTTTCAACCTGCCCGTTGTCGGATTCTGGCCGGGCAGGTTGAAAACTTGCCCCACGTTGATTTTTGCTCGCGGCAGCCGTGTAATTCGGCCGCACATTCTGGCGGGCAACCGACCGCCGCGTTCTCAATTCGCTGAAATTCCGCAGGAGATTGGCAACATGGAAACCACAAACGGCGCTCTCAATCGCAAACTTCGGATGGCTTTGGTCGGAGGCGGCCAAGGCGCGTTCATCGGCCGAGTCCACGCGACCGCCGCGGTCCTCGACAACCGCGCCGAACTCGTCGCCGGCGCGCTCTCGTCCAATCCGGAAAAGGCCAAAGCGTCCGCTCCGGCTTACGACATCAAACCCGATCGCGCGTACGGCTCGATCCAAGAGTTGGTCGAGAAGGAATCCAAACTCCCGGCCGACAAACGCATCGACTTCGTCACCGTCGCGACTCCGAATCACACGCACTTCCCGATCGCCAAGGCCGCACTCGAAGGCGGCTTCAACGTCATCTGCGACAAACCGATGACGTTCGATTTGGCTGAGGCGGAACAGCTCGCCGCACTCGTCGCGAAGTCCGGGGCCGTCTTCGCGGTCTCACACAACTACACCGGCTACCCGCTGGTGCGGATGGCCCGGCAGATGATTCTCAATGGCGAACTGGGCGAGATTCAGGCCGTTCGCTCGTGCTACATCCAAGGCTGGCTGCGCACGCGACTGGAATCGAGCGACCAGAAGCAAGCCGCATGGCGAACGGATCCGGGGAAGTCGGGCGCGGCTGGTTGCTTCGGAGACATCGCGACGCACGCCTACAACCTGGGCCGCTACATGACGGGCCTGCTGCCCGAATCGGTCTCGTGCAACCTGAAAGTTTTCGAGCCGGGTCGAAAGCTCGACGACTACGGCCACGCGGTCGTTCGCTTTGAGAACGGAGGGCTCGGCACTGTCACGGCCAGCCAGATTTCTCACGGTCGCGAGAACGACCTCTTCATCGAAATCGACGGCACGAAAGGCGCGATTCAGTGGCGACAAGAGGAGCCCAACGTGCTCACCTTGCGACGCAACGGTCAGCCTCACGCAATCTACACGCGCGACCCGAACGCTCCGTACATGAACGACGCGGGCAAGGCGGCGTGCCGCTTGCCGTCCGGACACCCGGAAGCGTTCTTCGAGGCGTTCGCCAACATCTACCGCTCGACCTACGACGCAATCATCGCTCGCGCGACCGGTGGCACTTGGGAGAAGGTCAACACGATTTATCCGAACGTGAACGACGGCGTCGAAGGGATGTATTTCATCCAACAATGCGTCGCCAGCAGCCAGGAGAACGGTGCTTGGTTGCCGCTCAAGCACAAGCTGGCTCGGAAGTAGTTGATTCCCGAATCGCATCGAGATGCCGTACCGCGACCGTCAGGGAGCGGCCCAAATTGGCCGCTCCCTGACGGTCGCGGTACAGATTTATGCACGCCACATTTGCCGAACTTGTCGCTTCTCGTCAGCAATGGCTGGAGGAAACACTCAAGCCGTGGTGCCTCGCCGCACCGTGGAAAGAGTTGTTCCAGGCCGAGCAAGACTGGACCAACATCGCTGGCCAAGTTGATCCGCAGGGAACTTTGTGGGCCTGGGCTTGGAGCCGATTTCCGACGCTCGTCAGCGAGGGCTTGCCGGGCATCGAAGAAACGCATCTCGTGCGCGTGACAATTCGCGACGGACAAATCTTCGTTGGCTATCCAGATAACCGCGAAAGCCAACATGGAAAACTGCGACTGCTCTGCGAGACATCACCGGACAGTGGGCGACACGAGTTATCTGAAGCCATTTCGATCGACGACGTCGTCACGGTGGAGCGATTGTAGGTCGGGCTATTTCATCCGCACGGCCACCGCTGAGCCGATGGCGACTTCCGGCCACAGCTTGCCGGCGGGACGGACGCGAACGGTGATCCACGAGTCGACATCGCCGTTGCGGTTGTGAGCTTGCGGGCAGATGAATTCCACGCGACCGGAACGATCCTCGCCCGCGAAGTCCAGGCGCAGCGTTTGGCCGACATGCAGCTTGATGACTTCACGAGAAGGGACATCGACTTCGACGAACGGCCGCTCGCGGTCATGAATCGTGACCAGTGCCTCACCGACTCCCACCGGATCGGCAACGTGCTTCGAGTATGTTCCAACGATGCCATGCCCCGGCGAAGTGACTGACATCGCCGACTTTTGCTGATTCAGAGATTCGAGCTGTTCATTCGCTTGAGCCAGCTTCGCTTCGGCGACATCGACGCCGGCCGCTTTGCGGATCATCTCTGGCAAGCTCTCTCGCAGCGTCTCGAGTTTGGCGATGTGTTGGTCACACAATTCGGACTGAACCTTGTTGACCTCGGACAAATTGCGAGCCAATTCTTGCCGCATGACCGCACTGAATCGCATCTCGTCCGGAGTGACGACCGGCTCGGCGGGAATCGTGTCAAAAATTCGTTCGGGTTGACTGAGAAGATCCGGAGTCGCAGCCAACCAGCGAGTGGTGCTCGACCCTTTGGCGAAGTTTCGCAACGAGACGTGCTCGAAGTTCGCGGCGTAGTGCTCGCGCAGGAACTTGGCCGATTCCAATCGCGTGCGCAACAATTCCTCGTCCACACTTTTGCGTTGCAGACTCATTTGCACTTCGGCCTTGGCTCGGCACTGTTCGAGGGCCGCTTGCAGCGACGCGACTTCGCGCGACTTCGCGGAGATCTCGTGGTTGAGCGACTCATCGGTCAAGTGGATCAGCGCTTGCCGTGGCTTGACCGCCTCACCCGACCGAGCTTGCACGGATTCCACGCGACCAGAATGCGGTGCGTACACGACCGATTGTTCGGCGCGGAGAAATCCGATCAGGCGGACCTCTCCGGCGCGAGCCATCCAGACCGTGGCTCCCAATCCCGACAGCAACGCGACCGCCGCCAGCGGCAACAATCGCAAAATTGACAAGCCGGAACTCACGGAGCCGTTGTCCGAGGTTGCAGGGGCCGTATCCGCCGGAAGCGGCGATGAAGTCATAGGACAAGTCCCCCGCGAGCCGGCCAGTGGCCGGACTGCCTGCCTTTGTGAGTCATGCCGATTGGCACGTCTTCCTCAAATCGGAGCGGCAGCAATCGCAGAATGACGGGAACTGCGTCACGCTCGACCAGTTGGCACAAAGCCCAAAGCGCAGTCCCGCCGAGCGGATTTCGCGGCAAATCTTCACACGGCCGCCAATCCTCTTTTCGATCAGCGAGGATCGATCCGGCGCACGACATCCTCGGCGGCAAAACGGACCTTGGGGAGCGCCGCATATTTGTCGTCAGCCGCTCGATAGCCAGCCACACCGACGACCACTGTGCCGTAACCTTCGCTCGGCAGGCCGAGCAACTCGTCGTATTTTTCTGGGACGATCCCTTCCATCGGACAGGTATCAATGCCGAGCATCGCGGCCGACGTCATGAAATTTCCCAGCGCGATGTAGGCTTGCAGCCCCGCCCAATGATGGATGTCGAACCCGGCCGGAGGCGGGACCAGAGACTTCATCAGCATCTTCTTGAAACCGGCCAACGAGTCAACCGGGACGTCGCGGACCTCCGCGGTTCGCGCGACATGCCCATCCACATCCGACTCGGTCAACGGCTTCCGCACCGCGAAGACCACGACATGCGAAGCCTCCGCGACCTGCCTCTGTCCCCACGAAATCGGCACCAGTTGGTCCTTCGTCGCCTGATCGGTAATGACCACGAATCGCCACGGCTGCAAGCCAAACGAGGACGGCGTCAGTACCAACGCTTGCTCCAACGTGTGCCAATCCTCGGCCGAGATTATGCGAGCAGGATCAAACTTCTTGACGGCATACCGCCACCGCAATTGCTGAAGCAACGTTTCGTTGCTGACGGGCTTGGACAACATGCGCGAGTTCTTCCCAATTCAAAAGCCAAGAGAAAATTCAAACCAACTCGCGAATCGGCGTGCCGCGCGTCAACGGCACTGGCCGGCCTTGCGGGTCGAGGAACTCTTGGGTGTGGTCGATGCCGAGGTGTTTGTAGATCGTGGCGAGGATGTCGTGCGGATCGTGTTGCAGATCGACGGGGTGCTCGCCGAAGCGGTTGGTTTGGCCGAGAACTTGGCCCATCGGCATTCCGCCGCCGCTGACGAGGATCGACATGGCTCCGGGGTAGTGGTCGCGGCCGATGCGGCCCTCTTTGAATTCGAGACGTGGAGTGCGGCCGAACTCGCCGGTGACGATCAGCAGCACTTTCTTGTCGAGGCCGCGAGCGAACAGGTCTTCGATCAGTGTCGTGACGACGTGGTCGTAGCGCGGTGAGCGAGCCACCATCGCGGTCGGCATGTCCCAGTTGACGGCGTGATCGTCCCAGTCGTGAGCCTTGGAATTCGGCCCGCTGCCGGGGACTCGGATCGAAACGAAGCTGACTCCCGATTCAACCAACCGCCGAGCGAGCAGCACTTCGCGGCCGAAGTAGTCGTCGCCGTACTTGTCGCGCAGCTTCGGGTCTTCCTGCGAGATGTCGAACGCCTTCTGAGCCTTGCCGGTCGTCAGGATGTCGATCGCTCGGCGATTGAAAGCGTCGAGTGCGTCCATCGAGCCGCCCTGATCGAGTCCTCGGCGCAACGAATCGAACGAGCGTTGCAGGCTCAGCCGGTCATCGAGCTTGCGTGAGTCCACGGTCAGGCTGGCATCACGCAGCGAAAAATTGCAGATCGGCAACCGGTACTGCGAACTCCAATACCCCTGTGCGATCCCTGGGCTGTAGTCCGGCCCGTTGACACACACGCCGTTGATGGCAACCGCCGCCGGCATCCCGCGATGCTTGTTCTCCAGCACGCGGTTCACGACAGGCCCGACCATCGGATAATGCGATTCGCTGGTGCCGGTCTTCATCTGGCCATAGCCGCTGAGGAACCGTGCGTGCCCCTCGAAGTGATTCGCCTGATCGTGGCTGACCGAGCGAATAATCGTGTACTTGTCGGCGATCTGAGCGTGTCTCGGCAGCAGTTCGCAGACATCGAGTCCAGGGACGTTCGTCGGGATCGGCGAGAACGGCCCGCGAATGTCGGTCGGGGCATTCGGCTTCATGTCATACGTTTCGAGATGACTCGGCCCGCCATGCACGAACAGCAGAATGACGGCCGTGTCTTTGTTCTCGGCGATGCCGTTCGTCGCGGCCGCTGCTCGGAAGCGAAGCAACTCGGCCAGCGTCAATCCGCCAAGCCCCAGAAAACCGGCTCGCAGCGAATCGCGCCGAGTCATCATTCGTCGCAGTCGCAGCGGATCACACAGCAGGTCGAGCATTTTGCAATTCTCTTGAGTTCCGATTGTAGGAAGGGTTTCACAACACGGTGTCAGATTCTCTTGATGATCTCTTCCAGGTGACTTCGCATCGTCGTCGCGGCCGGACTGTTGGCGTCGGACTGAAGTGCCTGATTCACAACCGACAAGGCGGTTTCAAATTTCCCTTTGCCTTCCAACTCACGAGCCTGGTGCAGCAATCGTTCGACGTCGACCTTTTCTGGATACGCAGTCCCAATTGCAGACGAATTAGAAACTGGAGCTTCGATTCCGGTCGTCGCTGGTACTGGCTGTTCAACTTTTGGGGTTTCGGATCGGTGGGTTTCCGCGCACCCGCAGGCGACTGTAGCGCATAGAAAACTCGCAATGAAAAGTCTCATTTAGGAATTCCTCTGCAATCCAGAGTCGAATACGAACGGCACGGATCGAAGCTCTATTTCCAAGACGGCCACAGTTGCGAAGATTATCGGCAAACGGAACGGCGTCCGGCAACTCTGATCTCGTGAGTCCGGCTGGCTCGAAAGTCATTGGTTGGCTTTGATAGCATCTCGGCCCGGCTCAACCCGCCTGGCAACAACCTCACCGCGTTTCGTGGAGACCTGCCCGATGACTCTGCCTATTCCTGCCCCGCACGCTGCTGATTCCACCTCGTCGTCGCGCCGCGACTTTCTCAAAGCGGGAGCCGCCGCTGTCGCCATTCCGGCCGTGATCGCGTCGATTGCTCCGCGAGCCTACGCCGCTGGCAGCGACAAACTGAAAATCGGCCTCGTCGGCTGCGGCGGTCGCGGATCGGGAGCGGCTCGCGAAGCGTTGTCGGCGGACCAGAATGTCGAACTGGTCGCGATGGGCGATGCCTTCGGCGAGAATCTCAACAGCAGCCTGCGAAATCTGTCGGGCGTGGAAGCCATCAAGTCCAAGATCAAAGTCGATGACGATCACAAGTTCGTCGGCTTGGACGCCTACAAGAAGGTCATCGACTCGTGCGACGTCGCGCTGCTGTGCAGCCCGCCCGGTTTCCGGCCGGTGCATTTCAAGTACGCGGTCGAAGCCGGCAAGCACATCTTCACCGAGAAGCCGATGGCGACTGACGGGCCCGGCGTGCGGTCGATCATGGAATCGGTTGAGGTCAGCAAGCAAAAGAAGCTCGCGATCTGTGCCGGCTTCTGCTGGCGCTACGACAACGCCAAGCGAGCGTTCTTCGAGCAAATCCAAAACGGCACGCTCGGCGAAGTGAAAGCCGTCTTCGGCACCTACCTGACCAGCCCCGTGAAGCCGATGCCGCCGGCGAACACTCGGCCGGAGGGACTCAGCGATTTAGAGTGGATGGTCCGCAACTGGTACAACTACACATGGCTCTCCGGCGATGGACTCGTCGAGCAAGCAGTCCACACGGTGGATTGGCTGGCGTGGGTCTTCCAAGACAATCCGCCGGTCAGTTGCACCGCCGTCGGTGGCCGACAGATCCCGCAGGAAGGGGGCAACATCTTCGATCACATCGAAGTGAACTACGTCTGGGCCAACGACGCTCGCGGCTTCCTCGCTCAGCGGCAAACCCCCGGCTGCCACAACGAGAACAACTTGTACGTCCTCGGCACGAAGGGGAGCGGCCAGCTCGGCCCGCGCGGCACGGTCATCAACGGCGAGTCCGAGTGGAAGTACAAAGGCCCCAGCAACAACATGTACCAGACCGAGCACGACGAGTTCTTCAAGTCGATCCGCGATGGCCAGCCGTTCAACAACGGCGACCGCATGGCCAAGAGCACGCTGATGGGCATCATGGGCCGCACCGCCGCCTACACCGGCAAGCAGATCACTTGGGAGATGATGCTCAACTCGCAAGAGTCGCTCGTTCCCACTGCGTTCCCAGACGGCTGGAAGACTCAGGTCGAGCTGCCCAAAACAGCGATGCCCGGCATCACGCAGTTCGCATGACAAGAGTTAGCCGACGTCTCGCCGATCCTCTTGAGTCGCACCAGCGTGCTCCACTAGACTCCCGCCCCGCTTGCGATACCCGATAGTGTAACGGTAGCACAACAGATTTTGGTTCTGTTTGTCCAGGTTCGAATCCTGGTCGGGTAACTCTGCTCTGATTGTCGAGCGGCAAGATCTCGTGACCCTGCAGAACTGATCGAGTTCGCGGTCGCACTGCTCGATTCCGTCGTGAGTGGCGGTTGCTTGGAAGGTCTGGACTCGCCCAGTACGCTCTGATGACTTCTCGGCTCATGCCTTCCTTCGAAAGGAGTTATTGTCAAATGTTGTGGATGAGGTGAGTTGAAGAAGGCGGTGTGCTTGGGGAGAAATTGGAGTTGAACGACATCCCATTTCTTTTCCAGGAGCACACCACCGTGTCGAAAGTTATCGAGCCGTCGGATGTTTTACCCGTGTCC
>CAMDPK010000034.1 GCA_945904015.1 Candidatus Kuenenia stuttgartensis
GAGACCCACCAATGAAAATGCTGGTGGGTCTCGATGACTCGACCCACCCTACCGTGTGCCGGGCTTCAGCCAGTATTCGAGGAACGCAAGTTCCAACTCCAACGCCTCAGCGGTCGGGATGTGCCCGCTGCGAGCTGTCATTGCGACGCGCTGCTTGTGTCCCAGCAGTTCATTCACCGCGACCAGATGATTGAGCGCAGACCAGTTGCGTGGTGGATCTTCGGTGCCGCCCGAAACCAGCACCGGACGCGGAGCCATCAGAGCGTGAAAATCGACGAGATCGTCTCCCGCGTCGATCAACTCCTTGTACAAGCCAGTGCGCGGATTCTCCGCCGACGGCACGCCCGGTTTCCGTTTCGCCGTGGGGTCGTAGCCCAGATACCACGGCTCCCAGTAATTCACGTTCGCGTTTTTCTCGTTGAAGACGATTCCCGGATCGGACCACACCGCGCAGGCGAACTTGTCGTACAGGCACGACGAGAACATCGACCACTTGCCGCCGTACGACAGTCCGATGATCCCGATGCGCTGCGGATCGACTTCCGGCATCTGAGCCAGCGCGGTGTGACAATTCGCCGACGTGTAAGCCAGCAGCGTCAGCGGTTGCCGACGCTGTTCGACGCCCGCCTCGACCAACAACTGCCGCGTGTCGAGGCCGATTTTCTCGACTGAACCAGGCGTGCCGATCGACAGCGTCACGAACCCGCGCTTCACCAGTTGCAGTCCGTAATCGTGAGTCCCACGTCCCTTTCCTTGTGGTCCTTCGCCGATGCTCGTCAGCGGCTCGTAGAACGGCACGAGCACCGCCGGAAACGATCCTTTGCCCGGTGGAATCAGCAAATACCCGTCTGCCAGTTTGCCTTCGGGCGAGATTTGCACTTGGACATGATGCTGGACGTAGCCGTCCTTCTCGACCGTTTCCAGCCGCTTCATCGTCGGCCGCTCGACCAACGGCGGCCACGGGCCGAGCCGCTTGTGCCATGTCGCCAGAATTTCTTTCCGCCGCCGCGACCAATCCTCTGGCGACTTGGCCATCGAACCATCCGCGAACTTCAACGGCGATCGGTACGAACCGAATTGCCCAGCAAACTCCGCTGGCGGTTGCGTGTATTTCTCCAACCGCTGCCAGAGTGCCACTCGCGCTGGCGAGTCGTCTGCTCGAAGACTTGTCGAACAGATGAAAATCGTGGCGACGCAGAGGCAGACCGCTCTTCGATTCGCAGACATCTCAGTCCCCTCATTTGTTCAGCGTCGGATGCACTCAAAAATTATGCCAGCAACTCGCGAATCGGCGCGCAGTCATCGAGCAGGAACTGCGGGCGGCCATTGAAGTCGGGCAGCTTCACGTCGAGGTCGATGCCGAGCGTGTGATAAATCGTGGCCATGATGTTCTGAAAACTGATCGTGCCGTTGATCGAGCGTTCGGCTCGCGAATCGGTTTCGCCGATGACTTGACCCATCGTCAGTCCGCCGCCGAAGAACAGCGCGCAGCCAGCGTCAGCCCAATGCTCGCGGCCGGGGCCGACCGGAGAAATCTTCGGCGTGCGGCCGAACTCGCCGAGCACCACGACCAACACGTCGTCGGACAGTCCGCGATCTTTCAGGTCGTTGACCAGCGCGGTGATGCTCATGTCGAGCACCGGCATCAGACACTTCAATGCGAAAAAGATATCGCCTGTCGGACTGCTGTGATGATCCCACTCAGCGGCATGCAGCGTGACGACACGGACGCCCGCCTCGACCAATCGCCGAGCCATCAGGAACGGCTTGCCGTTCCAGTCGTACATGTATTGCTTCGCCGTCTGATGCGGATATTTGCCGGCCTTGTGGCCGTAGTGAGCCAGCGTTTCCGGCGATTCGTTCGTGAGATCGAAAGCCTCGCGCACCTTCGGCGACGCGATCATCTCCAACGCCTGAGCCTGAAACCGATCCAGTCCGCCGAATGCCTGCGGCCGATCCAACTCGCGTTGCAGATTGTCGAACGCGGCGAGCAACGCCTTGCGGTTCTCCAGCACTTCGAGATTCTTGACGGGTGTGAGGTCTTTGAGCGATTCCTCAAACGGGCGAAACGGAGCGTGGGCCGCTCCGACGTAATGCGGCTTCTCGTAATCGAACAGGTCGCCGGAATGTTGCTTGAGGCTGACGTAGGTCGGCAGCGAATGCTTGGTCGGCGATAACTTACTGACGACCGATCCAAACGCCGGCCGTTTGCCGGAGGAGCGCGGCAGCCCGGTGTAAACCTCACTGAGATAGTGATCGTTCTCGACCGAGCGAATACCGCGTACCAACGTGGCCCGGTCCAACATCGCGGCCTGCAACGGCATGTGCTCGCAGATTTGCACGCCCGACAGCTTCGTCGCGATCGGCGAGAACGGTCCGCGATATTCCACCGGAGCCTGCGGCTTCAAATCCCACATGTCGAGATGTGACGGCCCGCCATCCAACACGACATAAATCACCGACTTCGGCCGCCGAGTCTCCATCTCCGCATTCGCTTCGCACCGCAACAAATCGGCCAGAGTCACACCACCGAGACCCAGTGCCCCAACGCGCAGAACCTCGCGCCGACTCAGCACGCTTCGAGACTGCAGTTGCTGGTTGGAAATGGTGAGCACAAGCAATCTCCGCAACAGCCATTTAACACCCACTTCGGGGACCAGCATGATATCGTGATCGGTATTCTTGAGAGAGCGAAAACTCACAAACTCGACCAGCCCGTCGCGAAACGGCGGTCACAACCGGCAGCGCCGAGTCAATCCGATGACCAGTCCTTCCGAACAACCTGGCTTCGCCACCACACAATGGAGCCTCGTGCTGCGAGCCGCTCAACCAGACGACTCGACCGCGCGAGCCGCGTTGGAAACGCTGTGCCAGCGGTATTGGTTTCCGTTGTACGCCTTCGCGCGGCGACGAGTCTCTGGCATCCCGCAAGCTCAAGACCTGACGCAAGATTTCTTTCTGCGGCTGCTGGAAAAGAACTCACTGGCCGCCGCGTCGCCGGAACGCGGTCGGTTTCGGAGTTTCTTACTGACGTCGCTGAAAAACTTTCTGAGCAACGAATGGGACCGCGCGACCGCTCAGAAACGCGGCGGCGGTCGCGAACGGTTGTCGCTCGATTGGGAAACCGGTGAGTCGCGGTTGTCGTTCGAGCCAACTCATACCGACACACCCGAACGCGAGTTTGAACGCCAATGGGCGCTGACCTTATTGGACGTTGTCGTGCATCGCTTGCAGGACGAGTTCACGACGGCCGACAAGTCGCGGCAGTTTGAGTTGCTCAAAGAGACGCTGACTGGCAGCCGAGCCGTCCTCGATTACGCGGCCATCGCTGCGGAGTTGCAGATGTCCGAGGATGCCGCGCGGCAAGCGGCGCATCGGCTACGAAAGCGGTATCGCGAACTGCTGCGTGAGGAGGTTGCGGCCACCGTCGAAAGCGACAACGAAGTCGAGGACGAGATCGGCCGACTGCTCGAGGCGCTAGGGACGTAACCGAAATCTCAAATCTCAAATTTGAAATCTCAAGAATTCCGTGTCACAACGATTCGCGATTGCTTTAGAGACGGACAGAATCGTGGGGCAGGTTTTCAACCTGCCCTGGCCCATGGGCAGGTTGAAAACCTGCCCCACGAAAGACACGCCATGAGCGAATCACGACGCTGCCCGCAATGTGATGCTGAGATCCCGGTCAATTCACCGGCCGGTTTGTGTCCGCGATGCTTGCTCAAGGCGAGTGCCGACAGTCAATCGGCCGGCGCAGCCGAGCCGGGACCGACGAACATCTCTCCGCCGGCTTCGGGTTTCGTGCCGCCGACGGTCGAGGAACTCGCTCCGCTGTTTCCGCAGTTGGAGATTCTGGAATTGCTCGGCAAGGGAGGTATGGGCGCGGTCTATAAAGCTCGGCAGCCAGGATTGGATCGGTTGGTGGCCGTCAAGATTCTGCCGCCGGAGATCAGCCACGATCCAGCGTTTGCCGAACGGTTTCAGCGAGAAGCTCGCGCGCTGGCGCGGCTGAGTCATCCGCACATCGTCGCCGTGTACGACTTCGGGCAGACTCTGGACGTAGGATGGCCGCCCTCGGCCGTCTCGAACAACGATGCCAAAGCGGACGGCCGAGGGCGGCCATCCTACTACATCGTGATGGAGTTCGTGGACGGTGCGAACTTGCGGCAGGCCATGCGGACGGGAACGCTGACGTCGGCGGAGGCGTTGGCGATCGTTCCGCAAATCTGCGAGGCGTTGCAGTTCGCTCACGACGAAGGGATCGTGCATCGGGACATCAAGCCGGAAAACATCCTCATCGACAAACGCGGCCGAGTGAAAATCGCCGACTTCGGACTCGCAAAGCTCATGGCGAACGGGGGACGTGAGTCCCCTGGTGCATCGCTGACCGCGACGCATCAGGTGATGGGGACGCTGCGGTACATGGCTCCCGAACAGATGCAGGGTTCGCGCGAAGTCGATCACCGTGCTGACATTTATTCGCTGGGAGTCGTCTTCTACGAACTGCTCACCGGTGAGTTGCCGATGGGCAAGTTCGCTCCGCCTTCCAAGCGAGTCCAAGTCGATGTGCGGCTGGATGAGGTCGTGCTGCGAGCGCTCGAACAAGACCCGGAGCAGCGTTACCAGCACGCCAGCGAGGTGAAGATCGACGTGGAGAATGTGACCAACAACCCGGCGTCGGCACCAGCGGCCATTCCCAGCAATCCAGTCGCCGAAAAAGAATTCTCGCTGGTGATGAACGTCTTGGTCATCATGGGAGTCGCCGCATCGATGTTTGCGGGGGCCAGTTTGATCTCTTCGCTCGCGACGACGGTTCCCTTCGCAGACAAGAGCGGCGACATCCTGCATTGGAGCCTGATGCTCGGATTCGCCATCTGCTCGCTGGTGCTGCTGATCCTGGCTTATCGGCGCGAACGGCATTCGTTCGCGACTCTCGGCGCGATCAACGCGGCCCTCGCGGCTTTTTCGAGCAATCACGTTGGTGGCTTTGCTGCTGCACTCATCGCCGCGTGGTGCTGGCTGGTGCTGCGCAAGCCAGACGTTGCCTCGCTCTTCCGCGACGGCAACGCACTGTCGCCCGCTGATACTTCGGCGACCCGCCAATCTGCGACCGTGGAGAAAACGGAGACTGGTCAAGATTTGTTGCCCGGACCACACCTCGTGCAAGGCCCGGCCGACTGCCTGCTCTTGGCTGCCGGAATCGCCATCGCGACTGCCTGTGGAGTGGCCGTGTGGCTGATTGCAATACCCGCGTATTCATCAAACCAATTCACCAATTCGATGATCCGAGGGAATCTGGCCGGCATGTCGGTCGGTCTCGCGATTTATTCGGTGTTGATCGGCGTCGCGGGCCTGATGCTGCGCCGACTACGTGTACGCCTCTTCGTGCTGCTGGTCGATGTCATCGTGGGTTTGTTCTTTCCGGCGGTCATCGCTCTGAACGTGGTCATGGAACTTCGCAATATTCCCGTGTGGCCCGTCGTCATTCCCCTTTGGCTCGGAGTGCCGGCCGCGCAGTGGGTCGTCGTCACGCTGTTTCGAGACGATGTTCGCCGTGCGTTCGTCGCGGCCGCCGAGCAGAGGACCGGGCGGGTGGCCGGGGTCGAGTCTGCGGGACAAAAGGTTGAGTAGTGTAGACCGCGTCGGCGAGTGCGACGAATTGATGCCAACAAAGTAGAATGAGCCGAGTCGGCGAGACCTGCTTTGGCAAGATTCCCGCGACGACAAGGGGGTGCGGAACAAGGCACACGACCCGAACGCAATGGAGCAACTAAGATGAAAACGAAACCACCAGTCAAACTCAAAGACGGTGCCCAATGCCAAGTCATCGGCGGCACACATGCAGGCAAGTCCGGCATCGTCCGAGATATCAAGACCGGGAAGACCGGTCATGTCTCCATCACCGTCGTGCAGTCCAATGGAGTGAGATTCAAAACCCTTGCCAAGAATGTCGTGGTGCAAACGGAAACTGCCTGACCATGCGCGGCCGCTTCTGAGCTTGGTCGCTAGGCGGCACGATTTTGGAGAACCGAAAATGTCAGAGAGCAATCAAGACTGCATCGAGTGCGGCGCCGCGACTCACCCGATTCTAGTGGTCGAGCAGGACCATCAACACCACGACACCCTGAAATACACCGCGATCGACGCGCAGCCAAGTTGGTTCCTCGGCCGCTACAAGGTCGAGGGCCACCTGGCCGCCGAGTTATGCGAGTCGTGTGGCCGCGTGACGTTCCGGGCCGTCCCGCAGGAACAACGCGGGAGTTAGCGCGGTTGCGCCTCAGACCAACGTCGCCGTCACCGCTCCGCGTGACGAGCCGAACGCTCCATCGACGCGGTTTGGCAACTCGGCTCATCACGCGAAGGACTCCGCAACATCCGAAACTCCATCCAGCAAGGGAAAGCTCATCATGCCAAAAGATCTGCTGAAGTCGCTGGAGGGTTCTTGGGAGGGCACCTGCCGGACTTGGTTTGAACCCGGCAAGCTGGCAGACGAGTCCCCGGTCAAAGGCCAGATTCTCCCGCTGCTCGGCGGACAGTTCTTGCGGCACGAGTACGAAGGGACGATGCAGGGGAAGCCTCGGCACGGGGACGAGACCATCGCCTTCAACTCCGTAACGAAGCGGTTTCAAACGTCGTGGGTGGACGATTTTCACATGAACTACGCGATTATGTTTGCCGAAGGCGAAGCGACCGAACGCGGATTCGTGGTGCAGGGGAATTATGACGTCGCACCGAACACGCCGCCGTGGGGTTGGAAAACCGTGTTTGAAGTCATCGACGAGAATCATCTCACGATCATCGCCTACAACATCGCACCCGACGGACAGGAAGCGAAGGCCGTCGAGACAAAGTACAGCCGCACGAATTTTTGACCTGGAACCGAGTCCCGATGGGCCGACTCGCTGATGGCGTCAACTCTCTGCTCGGCGGCTCACTCAGGAGGAATCATGGAAACGACAACAATTATTGGCTGGGTGGTGTTGGGCATTCTCGGCGTCACGCTTGTGGCCGCGTTGGTGTCCAAAGCTGTCCTGTCCTTCATGAAGGGGCCGCTCGAAGCGCGCATTGCCGCCCACTACGGCCAGTCCGAAATCCTCATGCAGGATCTGCAGGCCAACAGTTTCGGGCGTGAGTCCGCGGGCGTCTGGCAGTGCCGAGGCAACGGCGGTCTGGTGCTCACGGCGAAGCACTTGCACTTCTTTCAGTTCCTGCCCAAGCGGGATTTCCGCGTGTCGCTCGACGCGATCACAGAACTCACTCTGACCAAAAGCCATCTCGGCAAGGCCACGATCTACGAAATGTTGAAAGTCCACTTCTCCGCGGACGGTCAGAGAGACTCGGTCGCCTGGTATCTGACCGATCCCCAGGCGTGGAAGGACAGAATTGAAGCGGCCCAGCCGGGTGGCTCACTTTGATCAGCCGGAACGCGCTAGCGTCCGGTTCGGGAACGAGAACAACGACAAACCGGACGCTAGCGCGGTCCGGCTCATCACCAGGACTCAACGTCTCGAAATCCCCGCGAGCCAAGTCAATAATGTCGCCGTCGTCACGAATGCTACCGAAGCGGTTTTGGTCCAACACTTGGGGGGCAGACAATCATGTCGGAATTTCTGCAGAAGTTTTCAGGCGGCGAACTCTTGGCCGTGTCGTTCTGGGTGATTATGGGCGTCACCTGGCTCACATGGATCGTGGCTGAACAGTGGCGGCGGGGTCGCAAAGTCGAACTCGAGATCATGCTGAAACAAGAAATGCTGCAACGCGGCATGTCCGCCGACGACATCGTGAAGGTGCTGCAAGCCTCATCGGGACGCTCGAAACCGACTGATCTCAACCCACCACCGCCGACATCGACCGTATCCCCATGAGCGATCGCATGACACTCGGCATCAAGTGCGACGATGTCCTGAAGGACAACGGCTATTGGTACGCCATCAAGGCGCGCAAGAAGAAAATTGCTCTCGTCCGCATCGAAGTCACGAATCCGCAGACAGCGGACGTTTATGTCCGGTTGGGCTCGACGAAGTTGACCGCTGCCGGAAAGACATTCACCGCCGAGAGTCCGGCGGTCATCTTGCGAAAGCTCTCCGAATTCACTTGGGACTTCTTCTTCTATTCCTTGTTCGACCTTCATCCGGTCACGGCGGCCATCGACGTAGGCTTCTGGCTGACCGGTCCGCTCTACAATCGCCGTCTCCGACGGCAACTGGCCCTCCTAACGGATGGCGACATGACGCTGCGGCCGGGCGAGTCGAAGACGGCGGTTGTGGCCTTCCGAGGCGTTCCCAAAGAATTGGAGCGGCTGACGATCGTGTTTCGCCGGGGTGAAACAGAAGAGGAATTGCAGTGGACCTTCGGTTCCGCGTAGTCCCAGTTGGCGGGCTCGCTCTGTTTCGTTGGGCAGCGTGGCAGCAACCCGACCCACTCGCCAATCAACGTTCTGCATACACGGCCGCCGGGGCCAGCAGTCCTCCCGTGCCAAGTTCGTTGACGATCTCGCGAGTGCAGAACAGCGCGATCGAGTTGTCGGCATCGGGTTTCACGGCCGAGGAAATGTCGAACGAGAACGGTTGGCAGTAGCCGCTGACGGAGTCGGATTTCTCGCCCTTATCGTTGATGTGCGGGACGTGCTGGCCGTTGACGAAGACTTTGACTCGGCCGTCGGTTGAGCCGATCCAGAGGAACGTCTTCTTGCCAGCGGCGAGCGGCGGAATCTTGAGCTTCATACGATACCACGCGCTCCCCATGTAGTTGTGCAGGCCGAGCGACGACCAGGTCTCGACAACACAGTCGGTGGTCTTCCAGGCAGAGTCATCGAACTCCGGCTTCGACCAGCCGGCGGCTTCACCTTGTTTGTCTTTGTCGGCTTGGAACCGCCACTGCTTCAACGGCGCGGCGACGACGTTGAACTGCGTCGCCACGCGAGCGGCGTCGTTGTGCGTCAAACCATAGAACGCATCGAAGTAGCGAACATTGAGCGTGGCCTCGCCGGTCCACCCCATCTTCGTGAACGCGAACTGCGGCTCGTACTGCTTACCGAGTTCAATCAACCGAGTACGGTACGCGGTGACTTGCCCCGCCAACGTGGACCAGCGGCCATCGGCGAGATCACGACGCTGCTGCATGAGCATCTCGAACGCGGCCAGCGAATCGTCGGCAAGTTTGACTCGCGCGGTCTCGGCCTCGGTCACGCACGCGGCGCGGCCGGCGTTCATCAAACGGCGAGCTTCCGTCATCTTTTCAAGGTTCCAACGACGCAGATGTCCGAAACCACAGCCGGCGTACTCTGGGACTTTGACCCAAGTATCGTCGATGTGCCGCCAGTAGGCCGACATCGCCGCTCCCGCGTGGCCGTACAACCGCGAGTTGATCTCGTCGACGATCGTTTCCGGCTTCTGCGATGGATCCCACGCCATGCGCAGGCCGAGCCAATGAGCGTGCAACGACGTGTCGAAATTGGTGATCGTTTCCGGCTGCCAGTAACGGCAGGCTCCGCGCTGGTAAATGAACGGGATATCGTGGCCCCACTTCGTCAGCATCGGGTTCGGCGACGAGACTTCGGCCAAGTAATACCCGTAGAAGTAGTAGCTGGTCGCTGGCACGACCTTACCCCAGCCCTCGACGAGATGCTGCATCGACTTGTTGTTCGGTTCGCCGGGGTCGTTCAGCGGGTGAGCTCGGCTGAACGTGATCGGTGCGATCTGCGGCACGATGGCCGGATGCGGCTTCTCACGCACGGGCGGACGGGTGTAATCGACGTACGCCAGCACTCCGAATTTCACGTCCGGGTACTTCGGTGAGATGGCCGCCGCGATCCGATTGCACAGCACCATCAACCGATCCGCCTTCGCCACCGTTTGCAGCGACGGATCGAAGTCTCCCGCATCGAACTTCGTGTCATCGGACTCGTCCCACGTCGCGCCGTCGTCGGGCGAGAGCGACACGGTTTTCGTTTCCGGGTTCTTCGCGAGGTCATCGAACAGCTTCTTCGTGATCGCCTCGGCGACCAGCGGGTGAGTCCACTTCAACCAATGCGGATGCGGCTTGCCTCCGATGATTGCGCGGATCTCCGGATGTTGTTCGCGCAGTTCCTTCGGCACGGCGAACTCCAGCGCATGCCCGGCCGACAATTCCATACCGCCGAGCCGATTCCGCCTCGCGAAGTCGTTGTCGCAATACCACAGCCCGCGATAAATCGTGTACGGCGCGGTCGAGACCTCTTGGTCCTTCAGCGTGATCGTCTTCGACACCGGCAACGCCTCGCCCATCGCGCTCGGCAAGAACCAGCGGCAGCCCAACTGATCGAGCAGCGTGTAAACCGCGTAGCTCGTCGCGAGATCATTTTCACCAATCAGCCCAACGGCGTTATTGCCGACGACGATCCGCAGCCCTTGCTGATACTCCGCCTTCTTCGCGGGTGGCCCGAACTTGGCCGACGCCAACTCGCCGATCAAGATCGCGACCCGCGAATCGCCGGCCTTCGGAGCACCGACCTCGACGGGCAACTTCGCTCCGGACATTCGTTCGACGATGCCGACAAGATCACGCACTGACTCGCGCAACCGCCGCCGATTGTCCTCCGGCTTGAGCGACCGCCAGACACCGGCCGGTTCCGGGTTCTTCGTCGCGTCATCCCAGACGCGCTCGGAGACAAACACCGCAGCACGCGGTTGACCATCGGCCACGAGCGTCGTATCGGCTCGCAGATCCGAGCCGGCGATGCAGCAGGTTGAGATCACACACAGCACGAACCAAGTGAAACGAAAGACGCGCATGAATTTCCTCAACGCTGAGGTTCTAATGGGATGGGGTACGGCCGGGGTCAGGCACTTCGGAATTTCGGAATTGGCCTCGGCCAATTCCGAAATTCCGAAGTGCCTGACCCCTGACCTATTACTTCACGACGGCGCTCTGAACAGTCAGCTTTCGCAAGCGATCCGAGTTGGGTTCTGGCAGCCGCGACAACGCTCGCACTCCCGGTGTGCCGTCGGGTAGGCGGATCAATTCCAGTGGCGGGTCGGCGAGGTCTTCGTGGTAGAAGCGGCTGCTCGGAAAGATGTCGGCGGGATACGTGAAGTTGTCGAGCATCGCCAGTGAGACACAGAGGCTCGCGCCGACCGCGCTTTCCAACATGCCGCCGACCCAGCAGGGAATGCCGGCCGCTTGGCAGAGGTTGTGGACCGCGACGGCGTTCGTCAGGCCACCGATGCGGCCGGGCTTGATGTTGACGAAGCGGCAGCTCTTCAGCCGAATCGCCAGTTCTGCTTGGCGGACGTTGTAGACACTCTCGTCGAGACAGACCGGCGTGCGGACTTGGCGTTGCAGTTCGGCATGATCGACGACGTCGTCGTTGTTGAGCGGCTGCTCATACATCGCGAGATTGAACTCGTCCGCCTGCTGGAAGAGTTTCAGATCGGTGATCCGATAGCCGCTGTTGCAGTCGATGTGGATCGGATGCGTCGGATGTTGCCGCCTGACGGCCGCGAGCATCGGCAGATCCCAACCGGGGCGGAATTTCAATTTGATGCGCGGGAAGCCGTTGGCGATCGCTTGGCCGATGCCGCTGAGCAATTCGTCGAGACTGTCCAGCACGCCGAAGTCGGCACCGACGGGAACCTCGGTGCGTGTCGCGCCGAGCAGTTCGTGCAGCGGTCGATTTTCAATGCGGCTCTGCAACGCCCACCAAGCCGTATCGAGCGCGGCCTTCGCGAATGAGTTGCCTTTGAAGAGCGACAGCCGCTGCTGCAAGTCGGTGCCGGACGTGACCTCCTTGCCAACCAGTTGCGGCGCGAGCCAATCACGGCAGAGCGAGAAAACCCCGTTCGCCCATTCTGGGCTGTAGCAGGGTGCGGCGAATGGAGCACTCTCGCCCCAAGCCTCGACGGAACCGCTCGTCATGCGGCAGAGGAGCGAGTCAATCGTCGCGTCCTCACCGTAGGCCGTTCGCCACGGAGAGATCAGCGGCATTGCGACATGAAACAGGTCAATGCGGTCGATCTGCATGGGTCACTTCTCGTCTTTCCAGAACTCGGCCTCGCCTTTTTTCACAGGTAAACTCTTCACGGACGGCTTAGCGGCACCCGGCTTGTTCATCGACGACAGTGCCATTTCCAGCAGTTCATCGTCGTCGGACACCTTGGGCCTGGGAGCAGCCGGCTTGATCGGAGGCGCGAGTTTCTTCTGTGGTGAGATCGGCGGTTTCGGTTCTCCGGCCTTCACGGGAGGATTCGTGGCGGCAACAGGCTTCTTCGCGGAAGCGGTCCAGCCGCAGGCCGGGCAGATGCCTCGGAAGTTCAGAGCTTCCCCGCACTCATTGCACAGCGGGATGGGTTGATTGGCATCGTCGAGCTTTGGGCCACTCAGCGCAGACTTCGGGGCGACGACGGATTGAGTTCTTGCGGGGACCGGTTTGAGCGGCGGTGGAACCGACTTCCGATTCGCTGGCGACTGAGCGGGTGCCGCGGAGTTGGGCTTGGGTATCGAGGTCGGCTTGGTTGTGGGAGACGTTGCTGCGGGTGCTGATCTCGGGGGATTGACATCCCCCGCTCGCCTTGGGGGAGTGGCTGCACTGCTGGCTGGCGTCAGTGACGGAGCCGTCCATCCAGCCTGAGCGTCCTCATCCGGCGCAGCGGTCTTTTTGGCGGGCTTCTCAACGAGATTCTCTTGTCGCACGATCAATGTCTGAGCTTGCTTGCCGCTGGTGACGTCCTTGGCCGTGACCAGAACACGGGCTTGCTCGTTGTAGGTGATCGTGACCTCGACCAGCGATTGTTCCGGCAGATTCTTGGGCAGGTCTTCGACGATGCAAGTGCCGAGTTCCACAAACTGCTGATCGGCGATCGTACCGCTTTCGACGATGTGCAGGTTGACTCGGCGCTGATTCGTGATGACGGTGCCGAACGTTTGTGTGATCGACGCTGGGAGTTCCGTATTCTCAGGAATCAGGTAGTGCGGGATGCGTGTCTTTTTCTTGGAGTCGCGAATCAGGATGCCGAGTGCGCGGGCGTTGACGCTGCGTTGTTTGATTTTCTGGAGCTTCGCAGTCGCCTTGGGACTGAGAATCGACTTCGCGAAGTCGGCGTTGGTGAGCAACATGCCGGCGTAATAGGTCGCACCGTGCGAGATCGACTGATCTGGCGACAGCGACGTGTTGAGCGTGCGGAAGCCCAGTTCTCCGAGCGCCTTCTTGATGGACGGCATGCGCGACGAACCGCCAGTGGTCAGGATCGTGTCGCTCGCTTTGAGACCGAACTGATACGCCTTCTGCAACTCGCGCGTGATGTTGATCGTGCGGTTGAGCAGCGGCTTCGTGAGTTTCTCGAACTCCGGCAACTCAATCTGGTAGACCTTGCGATGCTTGCCGTGCGAGCAAGTCAGTGCCGCTCGCGGACGGACGGTCAACGAGCGTTTCGTGTTCTCGACTGCCATCGCCAGCAGTTGCATGGATTCGGGATCGGTTCGCGGGTCGTCGCCGAACTCGCGAGCGAACCGGTCGCAGATCGCCTCTTGCAACGCTTCGTTCCAGTCGATGCCGCCCAGCTTCAAATCGCCGGTGCTGGCGAGGACTTTGACTTCATCCTTGTGGTACTTCACGAGCGAAAGGTCGAATGTTCCGCCGCCCAGATCGTAGACCAGAATGCGCTGCTCGTCGGTCAATTCAGTGAACCACAGCCCTTCGCTGCCGAGCACGTAGCACAGTGCGGCGGCGACCGGTTCGTTGATAATGTCTACTCGCTTCAGGCCCGCTTGGAAGCCCATCTCGACCGTCGCCTGCCGCTGCCAATCGCTGAATTGAGCCGGGACAGTGATGACCGCCTGCGTGATCGGGCCGATCTGTTCGGCCGCCGCATCGAGCATCTTCCGCAGCACGAGCGCCCCGATATCCACCGGCGCATAGGTCTTGCCCTCGATCGTCCAAGTCTTGTTCGACCCGATGTAGCGTTTGGCGTTCTGCACGACATGCGTCGGCTTGAGCACCGCGTTGCGCAACGCCTCGGTCCCGACGATCACGTCCTTGCCATCGAACATGACAATCGACGGCGTGGTCAGTTCGCCTTCTTGGTTGGGGAGCGTGACCGGCTCGCCATGTTCGTTGAGATACGAGAGACAGGAATACGTCGTGCCCAGGTCGATGCCAACGGCGTGAGTCTTCAGCATGATGTGCTCAAAAGGTGACGTGAGGACGGCGGTGTCAACGAGTCCGCCGTGAGAGGGTCAGCTAGCGGGCGGTCATGCTATCATCGCCTCGAAGCGCTCACCAGCGGCGCGATTGTCATTGCCGCAGTGCCCATTGCCCGGTCCCCTCTCCCACTGGGAGAGGGCTAGGGTGAGGGACATAATCATCGGTTGACGATCATCGCCGAACCGTCTCAGAAAATGTTCGATCACATTCAAGATTTCAAAAATCGACGCCTCACACATCCCGACACCCTCACCCGGCCTTCGGCCACCCTCTCCCCAACGGAGAGGGACTTGATTGAGAGACTCATGACTGAATCGACCCCGTTTTTGGAAACGCTGCCGCTCTCGATCGACTGTCCTCTGCTGACTGCCGATCTGCCGGGAATCGGCGGAACCCTCAAAGCACAGCCGGAGGATTTCGACGTCGAAGAGATCCCGGCCTACGCACCGAGCGGCGAAGGCGAGCATCTCTTCCTCTGGATCGAAAAGACGAGAGTGTCGGCGGATGAACTGACTCGACACTTGTCGCGCACGCTGGATATCTCGCCCGGCGAACTCGGTACGGCCGGCCTCAAAGACAAGCAAGCGGTGACGCGGCAATTCGTCTCGGTGCCGCGTCGAGTGGAAGCGAACTTGTCGGCGATCGACGGCGAGGGTATTCGCTTGCTGAAGGCGACTCCGCATCCGCACAAACTCCGCACGGGCCACTTGCATGGCAATCGTTTTCGAGTTCTCGTGCGAGACGTCAGCGAGACCGATTCACTGGCGAAGGCGACCGCGATTGCCGACCGAGTGCGCCGTAGCGGTCTGCCGAATTACTACGGCTCGCAGCGATTCGGCAACAATTTCAGCACCTTGCAACTCGGCCTGAGTCTGTTGAGCGAAACGGCTGAATCGAGTGAACCGTCGCGAAAATCGCGAGATCGGCATCGCTCAGGACGCCGCTTTCTGCATCGGCTGGCGCTGTCGGCGGCTCAGTCGTGGCTGTTCAACCAAGTGCTGGCCGAACGACTGCGCGACGGACTGCTCGATCGCGTGTTGCTCGGCGACGTGATGCAAGTCTGCGCGTCGGGCGGTCTGTTCGTCGCACAGGATGTCGCCGCCGAGCAGTCTCGTTTCGACGCTCACGAGACCGTCACGACGGGTCCGATATTTGGCCCCAAGATGAAACCGACGACCGATGAACCGGCGATTCGCGAGCAACGAGTGCTCGATGCCGCGCAGCTCTCGCCCAACGCATTTCGCCGTTACGGTCATCTGACCGACGGCACACGCCGCCCGCTGCTCGTGCGGCCAGAAGACCTGCAAGTCAGTGCGACGCCGGACGGATTGCTCTTTGAATTCGCGCTCCCCTCCGGAGCCTACGCGACGGTCGTGCTGCGCGAGTTCATGAAGACTGACGAACTCAGCGGCGAATGACCTGTTGCTGCCGCTTCCGATCAGCCCCGGATCGGGGCTATGCTGTTCCCGCGGTTGATGTGCCGCATCCCCGCCGCTTCATCCTCAACTCAGGAGACCCGCCATGAAACTGTACTCGCTGTCCTGCCTCGCTGGTGCCGTGCTGCTCGCCGGAGTGTTCGCTGCGGCCGAAGACAAGAAGCCCGCCGAGAAAATTCCGCCGCTGCTCAAGCACGAGATGAAGTCGCTGACCGGCAAGAAAGTGGACCTCGCCAAGTACAACGGCAAGGTGCTGCTGATCGTCAACGTCGCCAGCGCCTGCGGAGCGACTCCGCAGTACAAGCCGCTCGAAGCCTTACATGAGTATTACAACAAGAAGGGCTTGGCCGTGCTCGGCTTCCCCTGCAACCAGTTCGGCGAGCAAGAGCCGGGCAGCGACGAAGACGTGGCCGACTTCTGCCAGAAGAACTACGGCGTGAAGTTCGACATGTTCTCGAAGGTGGACGTCAACGGCGACAAGGCCGCTCCACTGTTCAAGGAACTCACCTCGAAAGAGCCGGTTGAGAAAGACCGTCCCGTGCGGTGGAACTTCGAGAAGTTCCTCGTCAGCAAAAAGGGCGAAGTCGTCGGCCGTTTCCGCACCGGCGTCGAACCGGACTCGGACGAAGTCGTCAAGGCGATTGAAGCCGAGTTGGCGAAGTAGTTCCGGAGGATGGGCACTCTTGCCCGTCCGTGCGTCCAATAGAGAGGACGGGCAAGAGTGCCCATCCTCCTCGGTGCTCGCAGGAGTCCTAGTCTTGACGATGCTCAAACCCCGTCGCCTTTTATTGCTTATTGGCGTTGCCGCACTGATCGCGTGGCCGCGCGAGCGGGCCGACTCGCAAGAGTCGCCGACGTTCGATGCGGCCTCGGTCGAGTTCTTCCAAACGAAAGTGAAGCCGCTGCTGGAAGCTCGCTGCTTCGAGTGTCACGGGCCGGAGGCGAAAAAACTCAAAGGCGGTTTGAGTCTCGCATCGCGAGCAGACGCGCTTCGCGGCGGTGATTCCGGAGCGGCGATTGTGCCGGGGAAGCCGGGCGAGAGTCTGCTCGTCAAGGCGATCAACTACGTCGATTTCGAGATGCCCCCCAAGTCGCGTCTGCCCGAAGGCGAAGTCGCGATCCTGACCGAATGGGTCAAACGCGGCGCTCCGTGGAGCACCGGCAAAGACGATCCGGCCCGCGACCTAAAGCCCGATACGTTCCCGCTGGCGGAACGCAAAGCGAAGCATTGGGCCTGGAAGCCGATCGCTCACGTCGAGGCAACGGCTGTGAAACGTGCGGACTGGCCGGCTGACGACATTGACCAGTTCGTGTTGGCCAAGCTTGAAGAGCGAGGCTTATCTCCCGCCGCGACCACCGACCGTCGCACTCTGTTGCGCCGAGTTTACTTCGCGCTCAACGGACTCCCGCCGACTCCCGCCGAGGCCGCCGAATTCGTTGCCGACAAAGCGCCGACGCGCGAGGCACTCGCGCGCGTCGTGGACCGCTTGCTCGACTCGCCGCACTTCGGAGAACGCTGGGCGCGGCATTGGCTCGACCTGGTCCGCTACGCTGAGACGCTCGGCCACGAGTTCGATTACCCGCTGGCTCACGCGCACCAGTACCGCGACTACGTGATCCGCGCGCTCAATGCCGATGTGCCGTACGACCGGTTTGTGGTCGAGCACGTCGCGGGGGATCTTTTGCGAGAGGGGGAGACAGGGAGAGGGGGAGAGAGGGAGAAAAACAAAACTCAACAATCCGCTGCTTCTCTCCCCCTCTCCCTGTCTCCCCCTCTCCCCCTCTCCCGGCTCCACCCCACCGATGGTTACAACGAATCGCTGCTCGCCACCGGATTCTGGTTTCTCGGCGAGGACAAGCACGCTCCGGTCGATGCCAAAGCGGAGCAAGCGGCGCGGATCGACAATCAACTGGACGTTTTCTCGAAGACATTTCTCGGACTGACGGTCGCTTGTGCCCGTTGTCACGACCACAAGTTCGACGCGATTCGGACATCGGACTACTACGCCCTCGCCGGCTTCCTGCAAAGCTCGCGACGGCAGACGGCGTATCTCGACCCGCACGGCAAGATCGACGCGGCGGTCGCCGAATTAAAACGCTCGCGTTCTGAACAGACATCGAATTCGAAGATCGCCAAGACTCGCGACGTTCCAGAGGGAACGAAGTTGTTCGAGGACTTCACCGCCACATCGTTCGTCGATCTGCAACACCCGTCGGCGTCGCCTGAGAGCCGAGAACGCATTGCCGACAACTCACCACTCACCACTCACCACTCTCCACTCCCCCACCGTTGGTTCGCGACCGGTTGGGCGTTTGGCGATGGTCCGAATCGCCACGGAGTCGTTCACAGCGGCGAACTCGCTCCGCGGTTGCGCGGAGTACTCCGATCGCCGACGTTCACGATCACGCATCCGCAAATCCTGTATCGGCTGGCCGGGCAGAACGCGCGCGTGCGGCTGATCCTCGACGGCTACCAGATGATGGACTTCAGCGGTCTGCTGTTCAACGGCACGACGTTCGAGGTCAAGACCGACGGCAAGTGGGTCTGGCATCGGCAGGCGGGCGACCTGCAAAACCACCTCGGCCGCCGAGCCTACATCGAACTGATCGACGACGGCGACGGATGGATCGCGTGTGAGTCGATCTGGTTCAGCAACGGCGGCCGGGAACCCGTGGGACAGGCTTCCAGCCTGTCGGAAATTGAATCCTTGGATCGACAGGCTGGAAGCCTATCCCACGAGATTCCTGAACCGATGCGAGCCGTCGCCATCTGTGACGGCAACGCCGTCAACGAACACGTCTTCATTCGCGGCAGCCACAAAAACCTGGGGCCAGAGGTTGGACGCCGCAATCTGGAAGCGCTCGATGGCATCGACCAGCCCATCGTCGATCACGAAGCTGGCAGCGGCCGATTGCAGTTGGCGCTGCGATTGATCGACGCGAAGTCGAATCCGTTTGTCCCGCGAGTGGCGGTGAATCGCGTCTGGCATCACCTGTTTGGCCGAGGCATCGTCGAGTCCGTCGATAACTTCGGAGTACTCGGCAAGGAGCCGACGCATCCGGAATTGCTCGACCATCTCGCGGAGTCCTTCGTCGCCGACGGTTGGTCGTTGAAGCGATTGATTCGCCGCATCGTGTTGACGAATGCTTGGCAACAATCGAGCGAACCGCAATCGCCGGAACTTGCGAAGAAGGCCCATGATGTCGATCCGCAAAATCTGTGGTTGCACCGCGCCCCGATCCATCGACTCGAAAGTGAAGCGATCCGTGATTCGATGCTGCTGATCGCTGGTCGTTTGGATCGCAAATCATTTGGCCCGTCCGTGCCGGTCCACCTGACTCCCTTCATGCAAGGCCGCGGCCGACCCGGCAACAGCGGGCCACTCGACGGCGACGGCCGGCGCAGCATTTACACCTCGGTGAATCGCAACTTTCTTTCGCCGATGATGTTGGCCTTCGACACGCCGATTCCGTTCACGACTATCGGCCGTCGCAATGTCTCGAACGTACCGGCTCAAGCGTTGATCCTGATGAACGACCCGTTCGTCCTCGACATGTCCAAACACTGGGCCGAACGCTCGCTGAAGGAGCAACCTGAAGTCACACCGGAGCAACGCATCGAGCGGCTGTACCTCGACGCCTTCACTCGCTCGCCGACCGCCGCCGAACAAGCTGAGGCCCTCGCGTTTCTGCACGAGCAAGCGAAGTCGTACAGCCTCCCCGCCGACGCCTGGTCCAGGAACGCTCAAGTCTGGACCGACCTCTGCCATGTGCTGTTCAATGTCAAAGAGTTCGTGTTCGTGAAGTGACATCGAGAAGACAAGAGGACGAGTGCATGCACTGCCGACGCTTTTTGACTCAGCCGCAGACTCGACGTGCGATGTTGCAGACGTGTGCCAGCGGCTTCGGGACCGTCGCGTTGTCGTCGTTGTTGAATGAGCCGGCGTTTGGTGCCGAGGCGATTTCCGCCAGCGAGAAGAATCCGTTCGCCGCACGCATGCCGCATTTCGATGCGAAGGCAATGTCTGTCATCTTCTTGTACATGGACGGAGGCGTGTCGCAGGTCGATTCGTTCGATCCCAAGCCACGGCTCGATGCCGAAAACGGCAAGCCGTTTGCCATGAAGATCGAGAAGACACAGTTCAACAACATCGGCAACACCCTGGCCAGTCCGTGGAAGTTCAACAAATACGGAGAGAGCGGCATTCCGGTCAGCGATCTGTTTCCGCATGTCGCTCAGCATGTCGACAAGCTCGCAGTCGTGAGGTCGCTGACGTCGCAGTTTCCTGAGCATACGAACGCGAACTACTTCCTGCACACCGGCAACGGCCAGCAAGGCCGGCCGAGCATGGGGGCATGGGTCGGCTACGGACTCGGCACCGAGTGCCAGGATCTGCCGGGCTTCATCGTGTTGAACGGTGGCCTGACTCCGCCCGGCGGGGCGGACAATTTCAACAGCGGCTTCTTGCCAGCGAGTTTCCAAGCGAGCGTGCTCGGCGCGAGCGATCCGCCGGTGGCGAACATCAAACGAATGGAATCGACCGCCGAGTCGCAGCAACGCAAGCTCGACCTGATGCGGCGACTGGATCGCAAGCTGCTCGAACAGACTGGGCCGGTGGATGCGCTCGAATCGGCGATTGCGAACTACGAACTCGCCGCGCGAATGCAAATGGCGGTACCAAAGTTGATGGACTTGTCGAACGAGACCGAGTCGACGCAGAAGGCGTATGGCCTGCAAGCCGACTTCGCCAACACGCGCACCTTCGGGCGCATTTGTTTGCTGGCTCGGCGGCTGGTCGAACGCGGCGTGCGATTCATCGAGCTGACTTGTCCCGGCGGCAACGGCGATCGCTGGGATCAGCACCACGGTCTCAAAGATGGTCATCAGAAAAACGCGCTGACCGTCGATCAGCCGATCGGGGCATTGCTGGCCGATCTCGCACAGCGCGGATTGCTCGACAGCACACTCGTCGTGTGGGCGGGCGAATTTGGCCGGACTCCGTTTGCTCAGGGCAGCGACGGTCGAGATCACAATCCGTTCGCGTTCTCGATCTGGATGGCCGGAGGCGGCATCAAAGGTGGCACGATCTACGGACAGACCGACGAATACGGCTACAAGTGCGTCGAGAACCGACTCGAGATGCACGACCTGCACGCCACGATGTTGCATCTGTTGGGCGTCGATCACACGAAGCAGACGTTCCGCTTCAGCGGCCGAGACATGCGGCTGACCGACGTCTTCGGGCACGTCGTGAAAGAAATCTTGGCGTAGCCACGCTCGCCAAGAGCGTGGGTTTTCCGCGAACTCCCCCACGCTTTTGGCGAGCGTGGCTACTCAACGCGAAATCGTTTGCCAGCCGCCGCCATCGGCGCTCGCGAGCGCGGCCAGATTGACTCGCAATGTTTGCAGGCCGTCGTCCAGCGGACACGCGGGTGGCGTGCCCTGTTCGACGGCCGCGAGAAACTGATCAGCTTGGCGGACAAATAACGTGTCTCGTTCCAACGGAGCGATCCGTTCCTCTTGCCAGTCAGCACCCGGAGCCGTCAGCCAGCACAGTCGATTGAGATGCGATTCCCAGCGGATCGTGCCGCGTTCGCAGACGACTGTGAATGTGAACTCATTCGGGGCTTGATGCTGATTGAGGCTGTAGCTGGCCATGACGGCGCCGTGCCGAGCGAGCAGATGCACGGTGTCCTCGACGGCGACCCCTTCGAGCACCTGATGCGCGGCGTCCGCAACCAAACGATCGACCGGGCCGAGCAGCCACTCGCCCGCGTTGAGGACATGCGTCAGCGCGTCTTGAATAGCGCCGCCACCGGTTGTTCGGTCTTTGTAGTAGATGTCGCGATAGGCCGGACGATACGTCGGGAAGTGTTGGCCGGAGACGGCGATCAACTCGACCGGTTTGCCGAAGCGTTGATCTTGCAGCGCTGTCCGCATCGCAGTCAGCAGCGGATGACCGCGATAAACGTAGGCGACACTCGCAACGAGTCCACGGTCGCGCACGATCTGTTGCAGGCGGTCAATGCCGTCGGTTGTCGTGCTCAACGGTTTTTCGATGAGCAGATGCAAGCCGCGCTCGGCGAGCTGCGTGGCGATCGCGATGTGCAGATGTGCCGGGACCGCCACGACCGCGACCGTCGGCTGGGTGGCGAGTGCTTCATCAAGGCTGGCGAAGCCTCGCACGCTGTATCGCTCGGCAATCGTTTGACGCAGCGCGGCGTTGACCTCGACGAAGATCGTCTCGGCGCGGCCTGTCGCCAGAAAGCAGCGCAGATGCCGCTCGCCGATCGAGCCGACTCCGACAACGAGCAATTTGTGAATCGGTTGGGTCATAAAGCAGCGCGTCGGAGTTGATGTAGCCCGGACGCCTACGTCCGGGGCGCTCGGACGTAGGCGTCCGAGCTACAGGTTCGGTCGCTCGCTGGTCACACCCAGCGGAGCGAAGCGTTTTTGGATGTCGTCGAAGCCATTCTTCAAGAGCAGAATGTCCGCGCTGTGACAGAGGAATCGGCCGCCGAGGCTAAGCACTTCTTGCGCGTGCTCAATGTTGAAAATCGGCATGCCCCAGTGCTTGCCCGCCTTCTGGCAAGCGGCCGAGACCTTGCGCATCGCGTCTTTGATCAACTCGTGATTCATCTGGCCGGGGATGCCGCTCAAGATACTGAAGTCGCCGGGACCGAAGAAGACGATGTCCACGCCATCGACGGCGGCGATCTCGTCCACCTGAGCCAGTGCGTTGGGGTCTTCGATTTGAATGACGATGAAGGTCTGCTCGTTGGCCGCCTTGAGGTACTCGACCAGCGGCATCAGGCAGTACGGGTTGTCGGGATTGGCGGCGTCGATGCCGCGCTGTCCCAGAGGTGCGAACTTCGACCAGCGGACCACTTCGCGAGCCTCGGCCGCGTTGTCGCAGCGCGGATACATGATGCCGGTCGCGCCTGCTTCCAGGATGCGGCCCATCCGCATGAACTCCCATTTCGCCGGCCGGACCATCACGTCCGACGATCCGACGCGAGCCGCTCGCAACAGCGTGTTCGCCGTCTCGACGCTGTGATGATGGTGCTCCAGGTCGAGCCAAATGCCATCGAAGCCCATCAGGCTGGCCATCTCGAAGATCGACGGGTCGGAGTAATGAATTGTTGTGAGCAGGACGGGCTGATTCTTGCTGAGCTTGGCTTTGATTCGGCTGATTCGCATGGTGGGTGAGTCTTGGTGAAAAAATTACGAGGGCGTTTCCATCACGACGGCGACACTCGCGCCGGCGCTCACGGTCGGAAACGATTGCAACACGATGACGACGCCAGTGTAGCGGGACTCGATTCGTTCAACACGTTGGCCAAGCACGTCGCACACCGTGCCGATGAGATCTCCGACGCGAACACGCTGGCCGAGCGTCACGGCCGGCTCGAAGTAGCCATCGCACGGCGAGGGTTGATTGATTTGCATGTGGCCTGCGCCGAGTCGATGGTCTTCGACGATCAGCGGTGGACGCGGGATGTCCGGCGTACCGTCGAGCAATCCGAGTTCGATCATCACATTGAGACAGCCGCGAACGTACGCGTCGATGCCAGCGGGATCGCAACGTCCGCCGCCGAGGTACTCGCAATAGATGGCCGGCACGTTCGCATCACGAGCGACCGACAGCGACCGGCCGTCCAAATTCGGATCGGTACCCCAGACGACGTCCAGTCCGAAGACTTGGGCCATCCGTCGTTGCACTGCCAGCACGTTCGGATCGAGATGCAGCGTGTACCCGCTGAGCGGAAGGACCATCAGCCCGGTCCCGCCGGTGTGCAAGTCGATGTAGAAGTCCGCTGACCGAATCAGTTGCGAGAGCGCGAACGCCACTTGTTCGGTGAGGCTGCCATCCTCGCGGCCCGGACACGTCCGAGCCAAGTCATTGCCGTCTTCGCCCGTGCGGCGTCCGAGACGAAATGCGGATTCGTTGACGACCGGCACCAGCGTCAATTTTCCACGCAGAGTTTGCGGATCAACCTCCATCATCAGCCGACGCACGGCCGCCATCGGCTCGAATTCGTCGCCGTGAACTCCGGCCGTGATCAGCAAGTGCGGCCCCGGTTGCTGTCCGACAATCTCGCGCGTTTGCAGTTGCATGGCGTTCCTGGAGGATGGGCACTCTTGCCCGTCCACTCTTTGTCGAGAAGGGACGGGCAAGAGTGCCCATCCTACGAATTAGCCGCGGCGCGCGGCGATCGGCCAGATGGCTTCGACCTTGTCGCCGCGCGTGGCATAGATGCGGTCGTAGAGATTCACGTTCGGGTCGCAATGTGGCACGATGAACTCGATGCGGTCGCCGATCCGGGGCAGCTTCGCTCCGGGTTCGAGTGTCAGGATGCCGAACTCGTCGCCGCCGCGGTTGTAGGTCAGTCCCGGCCAGCCCTTCGCTTCCGGCTTCCAATTGGTTGTCGTGTCGAGTGCCTTCGTGCCAGCATCGACGGAGACGCGGTCGGGATGCGTCGCGTTCACGACGGTCGCCAGCACAGTCAGGCTGTGTTGGAAGTCGGAATAATTCTCGCCGCTGGTCTTGCCGCCGATGCGGCGATAGTCGATGTCCATGAAGACGTACGAACCGACTTGAAGTTCGGTCACGCCGTCGATCGTGCTGTCGATGTTGTACGTCCCTGTGCTGCCGCCGGAGAGAATGCCCGCATCGAACCCGGCCTTGTTCAACAGATGGCGAGTCTCAACCGATTTCCCCATCGCCTCGCGAGACGTCTTTTCACGAGCCTCGAAGCCGACGACGTGCGAGGCGTGTCCGGCATACGACTGGACTCCGCGGACGCAAAGCCGCTTGTGCTTCGCAATGAGTTGAGCCAATTCCAGTGCCGGCTGCCCCGGAAGGATGCCAGTGCGTCGATCGCCGATATCGACATCCACCAGCAGATCGACATCAACACCCGCGGTACTGGCAGCTTCGGCCAGCAGTTCCACTTCGCGCGGATGTCCGACGGACAGCATCACACTCTTTCCCTGTTGAATGAGCGCGATCATGCGTGCGATCTTCGACGTCTCAATGATTGGCGACGTCAACAACACGCCCGTGATGCCCGCAGCCACAAGCGCTTCCGCTTCGGGAACCGTCGCCGCGCAAATTCCGAGTGCTCCCGCCGCCATCTGCCGTTTGGCGATCTCCGGGCACTTGTGAGTCTTTGCGTGTGGCCGAAAACCTCGACCAGACTTGCGACAGTGCTCGGCCATCGTCTTCACGTTGGACTCGAACGCATCCAGATCGACGAGCAACGCTGGTGTCGGAATCGCTTGCTTCGTGAGGTCCGTTGGATCGAGGCCGATGTTGATCTTCTGATCGCTCATCACATGCTCTCCGTAGGCCAAGAGACTCGTGGCCAAACCCGTGGCCAGAAATCTCCGACGATTGACGCGCATCGCGGCATCTCCAACAAATGTCGCCAGACGACGTTCACGAAGTCTCAAAAGGTCGAGAGCGACGCAAACCGCGTCGCTCTCGTTCATGATCCTGATTCAATTGTTCGCTAGGCGAACAGGCTCGTGACCGCCTGCGCCTTCACCAGTTCTCGCGGTTGGTTCAGGTGGTTGTAAACGATCGTCTCCGGGTGAATGCCGAAGGAGTGATAGATCGACGCCAGCAACTCGATCGGATGGACCGGGTTTTCGAGTTGGCTGGAGGCAGTCTTGTCGCTCTTGCCGTACACGACTCCGCGTTTCACACCGGCACCGGCCATGACGCAGGTGTAACAGTACGGCCAGTGGTCGCGACCATCGGCCGTGTTGCTGTTGCCGGAGGTGCTCACACCGCGATTCGGGCTGCGGCCGAATTCGCCGACGCACAGCACGAGCGTGTCGTTCAACATGCCGCGCTCGTCGAGATCGCTGAGGAATGCCGACAAGCCAGTGTCGAGCATCGGGCCGGACTGCTTCTTCATGCGGTCGGGCAGACCAGCGTGATGGTCCCACGAGTGATTGTCGCTGTTGGCGACCTTCGGCCACACAACTTCAACGACGCGTGTGCCGGCTTCGACCAAGCGGCGAGCCAGCAGCAAGCTCTGGCCGAATGTCGTGCGGCCGTAGCGTGCGCGCATTTCCGGAGCTTCGGACGAGAGGTTGAACGCCTCGCGGGCGCGGCCGGAGACGATCAGTCGCAGAGCCTGGTCGTAGTAGGCGTCGAGGTTGTAGTCCTTCACCGCCGCGTCGATCGACTTCATGCTGGCGTTAATCGTGTCTCGCAAACGCGCGCGGCGTTCGAGACGGACGGAGAAGACTTCCGGACGCAGTTGCAGATCATCGACCTTGATCTTGTCCATCTTGGTCATGTCGAGATCGTCGCCGTCCGGATAGAGCGTGTATGGGTCGAACGCCTTGCCGAGGAACCCAGCGGTGCCTCCCTTGCCGACGACGTTGCTCTCTTGCAGCGGCCGAGGCAGCATCACGAATGGCAGCATCGGCTCGGTCGGTGGTTTCAGGCGGATGATGTTCGAGCCGAAGTTCGGGAAGTCCTTCGGGCTGGGAGGCTCCAATTGACCCGACGCGCTGACCTTGTCGGTCGTGTAGCCGGTCATCATCTGATAGATGGCGGCCGTGTGATTGAACAACCCGTTCGGCGTGTAGCCCAGCGAGCGGATCATCGTGAACTTATCATTGATCTGTGCGAGCTTCGGCAGAATCTCCGTGAAGTTCACGCCGGGCAACTTCGTGGCGATCGGCTGGAAGATGCTCTTTACGTTGTCTGGGGCGTCCGGCTTCGGATCCCACAGGTCGAGGTGCGACGGTCCACCTTGCAGATAAATGAGGACGACGCTTTTCGCTTTGCCCCAACCCGGCCCGCCAGTGATCTTGGTCTCTTCGGCCTGAGCCTGCATCTTCAGCATCGACCCGAGCGTCAGCCCAAACATGCCGCTACCACCGACTCGCAATACATCGCGGCGAGACATTCCCTGTCGGCGATCACACAAATCTTTCGCACGTTGACCAAGAATCGAGAGCATGAGTCGTCTCCGTTTGTTTTGAAGCTCTGAGAGTTAGGTCGAAAGTCAGGTAGAGAATGAATCGTCAAGGCGGCGATTATGCCTGTTGGCGATTTTGCAATCCATCCAATTTCACCGATTGAAGAGGAATGCAGGCGTGTTAATCAAGGCCCAAACCACGTCTTGAGCGGCCGTGAGCCGCTTGTTACCGAGCTGGGACTCGCTGTTTTTCGCGTCCGCTTGCAGTTGTAACAACCGGCCATCGGGCGGGATCGGCTGATTGACAAGTTCCAGTTTGCCTTGCAGTTCGACCAATTTCGGGTCGACCGGCAACGGCTGATTGGCGACACCGAGAGCGGCTTCCAGGTTTCGGGATTCCTGATCGACGGCCTTGAAGTGCTTGGCCAGAAAAGCTGTCTGCGGAGCCGTTCGCTGAGCGGCGGGCGTGGCGATGATCGCTTTGTAATCGTCGGCGAGCGACAGACTGACGTCAGTCTTGTCGATCGCCACCGAGATGCGGAAGCGGCCCAGCATATAATCC
This sequence comes from Candidatus Kuenenia stuttgartensis, assembly GCA_945904015.1. Taxonomy (GTDB): domain Bacteria; phylum Planctomycetota; class Planctomycetia; order Planctomycetales; family Planctomycetaceae; genus SXKJ01. Next base: position 27,122 of record CAMDPK010000034.1, read on the forward strand.
GGCTGAGGGAACTTGTGGTGCATCACGATCTTCAACTCGGTCCCGCCTTCGATGTTGATGGCTTGCTTACACTCGAATGTGGCCCAGTGAGTCACTCCGTAGGCGGGCGAGATGGCCCAGCCTTTGTTGCCGTCGTTGGGGTTGCCGTTGACGGCTTTGGCAATCTCGTAGCTGGCTTGGCTAAAGTCGGCGAGCGGCTTGTGAAGATCGACCTTCTTGGCTTCGGCCGGTTTCGCGGCAGGAGCGGCGAAGACTTCGAATTCGTTGAGCACAAAGTTGCCGTCAGCCGCTCGACCGGGACCGCCGTTCGGGAATTTCTCGTTGGCGATCGCTTCCAAGCGAAAGGCGGTGATGTTGCGCAGATTGGTCGGCAGCAACACGGTCAGCACCGCGTTGCGAGCACCCTTGGGTTCGACGACCACCGAGCGATCGGACTCGATGCTCAGCGTCGTCTCCTTGGAACCGGTCGCGGATGACGGCAGCAACGGAATCCATTCGACATTGCTGGTCTGCTTCTTCTCCCATTCGCCGACCTTCGCGGCCAAGCGATCGTCGTAGGCTTTGACGTCGGCTTGGCGTGCAGCGATCCCTTCCTGGCGCTTCTTTTCCATCTCCGTGCGAACCGGAGCGATCTCCGATTCATACGCGGCGAGTTCTGCCTTTGTGCGAGCGATCGATTCGTCTCGCTTCTTCATCATCTCTGGCAGGCCCGCGGCAACGTCGACTTCGCGTTGTTTCAACGACGCCACGAGCTTTTGGTGATCTCCGTCGAGTTCCTTGAGCACATCGGCGAACGCTTTGTACTCGGTGTCGACGGCTGGGCGATTGAGGACTCGCAGCGCGAGTTCATTGACGAGCTGCGCGTCATCCGGCTGCGCGGCGACGAGCTTTGTCAATTCGTTGGTCGGATCGGCGATCGCTTCGGCGATGGTGGCACCGCTAATCAGCGCCATGATCGGGCCAAGTTGCAAGCCGCCCGAACGTTCGCATTCGCAAGCGCTCTCGCGAACGGGTCGGCCGAACGTCGCGAAGAAACCGCTGGGCAATTCGATGCCGGAATCGGGCAACGCGGCGGCGCGTGAACCGGGTGCGACTCCGGGAATCTTTGTGATCGTGCCGGTCGCGCGATGCACGGTGTCGAACAACACTTCCGCCGGCAAGCGGCGCGGTTGGGCGTGCGAGTAGTTGATCTTGTCGTCGGAGTTGAACAGATTCGTGTCGACCGACAATTGATACGTTCGCGACTTGCAGATCAGCTTCATCACATGCCGCACATCGAAATTGCTGGCGAGGAATTCTTGCGTCAGATATTCGAGCAGCTCCGGATTTGTCGGCGGGTTGCCGGCCCGGATGTCGTCGATCGGCTCCATGATGCCGACGCCAAACATGTAGCCCCACAGCCGATTGACGTAGCTCTTCGCGAAGTACGGGTTGTCCTTCGAGGTCAGCCAGTCAGCGAATTCCAGGCGTCGCGGCTGCGGAGGTTGTCCGGCAGCGGGCACAGCGGGAGTGACTTGGCTGGTCAGTGCGTACGGGAACTTCGGCGGCGTTGGCTGCGAGGTGCGTTCGTGCAAGACCTCGCCGGCCGCTCGATCCACGACGCTCTCGTACAGCGGCTTCGCCCCTTCGACGGCGGTGCCGCCGATGTTGCGATCGCCGCTGGCCGGGTCTTTGTCGAGTCCGTATTGCGCGAAATACGCGGCCGTCTGGTAGTACTGGTCCTGAGTCCAACGCTCGAACGGGTGGTCGTGGCATTTGTTGCAGTTGAAGCGAATCGCAAGGAACAGGTGCGTGGTGTTCTCCATCGTCGCTGTCGCTTCTCGCAGGATTTTGTAGTACGCCGCTTGCGGGACATCTTTGTTTGATCCCGTCGCGGTGACGACCTTCTTGGCGAACTGGTCGTATGGCGTGTTTGCGGTGATCTCGTCGCGGATCCATTTGCGGAACGAGGTCGCTCCCTCGCGAGCGAGGAATTTTCCGTTGACCTGCAACAGGTCAGCCCACTTGTTGGACCAGTACTCGACGTAGTCGTCCGAACCGACGAGCTTGTCGACCAGTTCGTCGCGTTTGACCTTCGTGTCGCGAGTGTCGGCGAGGAACGCTTTCACCTGATCAACGCTCGCCGGAAGTCCGGTCAGGTCAAGATAGACACGGCGAATGAACTCCGCATCGCCTGCGAGTCCCGACGGTTGAATCTTCATTCGCTGCCACTTGGCGGCCGCGAGCGTGTCAATTTTGTTATTGGCGGGAGGTTCGGCCCACACGAATCCGGTGCGGTCACCCATCACGGTCAGCGTGGTTGCGGCATACGAGCCTTCGTATCGCACCAGCATCGGGGCTTCGCCCCGTCGAAGCGACTTCAGTAGTCCACCTCGTTCGGCGGCGACGACTTCGGTGTTGCCGCTTTCGACGAACGCTTCACGAGTGACGTCGCGAACTCGGCCGTCGGCGTACGTCGCGAGCACTCGCAGTTGTTGCTTGGCTCCGATCAGTTGCACGACCGGGTTCTGTGGCAGGACGTCGATCTTGATGACGCGCGGCGTATTGAGGTCGAGCTTCACACCGTCGGCGACCCAGCGGCGGATGACTTCGTAGTACGGCTCGCCCGGCTGAATGACTTGGCCACCCATGTGCGGCACGGCGGCCGTGGTTTTCAACAACATCAAGCTGTCATCGGGCGAAGCGAGGTTCACTCGGCGCGACGACAGATCGTCGGTCAACGCTCGGACGTCGTAGATCGGGTCGTAACCGCGGAGCGACAGCTTGAAACCGTTCTTGCCTTTGACCGCTCCGTGACAAGTGCCGGCGTTGCAGCCGACTCGCGAGAGGAGCGGGTTCACGTCGCGAATGAAATCGGGATGAAACTCGGCCGCGACACCGGTGACTTCGACCGGGATCGTCGCCGCTTGATCGCCCAGCTTCACGACGATCGAGGTCGCGCCGTCAGCGGCGGCTCGGACGATGCCGACTGGCGAGACGGTCACGTTCGCGGCGGCGGCCTGAGTCTGCGCGAGCCGTGTCGCATCGACGCGATCGCCGCTGTCCAGCTTGGCTGTGACGAGCAGTTGGACGTAATCAAACGGGCTGGTCAGCTTGATGGTGTTCGGGATGACTTCCAGTCCGATGACCTTCGCGCCGGCCGGCAGCGTTTCGGTTTCTGGTTTTTCGATCGCCGGTTTGAAGTTGGCCGCGAGTTGGCTCGGCGGGGTGCCGGTCGTCGGCTTGATGGGGGCGACCGAGAATTCCTTCGTGACTTGTCCGTTGTTCGCGTCGATCAATCGGACGATGCCGTCCGAGCCAGCCGCTGCGACGATGTTCCCGTCGGGTCGGAACGCGACAGCATAAACATTGGCTTTGACTTCGACCTTCGATTCGGTCAGCGCCGCTGCTTTGAAGTGATTCTCGATTGCATCCTTTTCGGCAGGAGCGCGATCGGCAAACTTCTTCGCGAGCATCGCTTGGACGTTGGCGGGGACTTGAGCCGGATCGAACCGGAAGACAAACACCTGACCGGCACCGTCGAGCGCACTCGAAGCGGCAAACCGGAATCCGTCGCGGCTGGTCGCGACTCCGAAGATGCGGCCGCGCATCGCGGGCAATGAACGCAGCAAATTGGCGTCGTCACCGATTTGCCGAGCGGTCTTGCGATACAGCCGGTAAATCTTCGGCACACCGTCCGAGCCGCCGGCCAACATCTCATCGCGATTCGGCAACGACGCGACTGCTTGAATGCCGCCTTTGAGCGCACCCGGAGTGATCGACGTGATGTTGTCGACGAACCGTTGCGTGCCGACTTCGGTGAGCTTTGCGGTCATGTCTCGGCTGACGGAGACCAAGTGGGTATTGTCCGGCGAGAAGCCGGTGTCGAGCACCCAATCGGAGTGCGCACCATTTTGTAAAATCTGTTGACCGGTTGTCGTGTCGATCGCTCGGACGAGGTTGTCGGCTCCACCGAAGGCAATCAGCTTGCCGTCGGAGGACCAACTGCCGCCGTAGACCGTGTCGAACGTCGCCGTCACGGACAGCGTCAGCTTCTTGGTCGCGACATCCCAAATCTGAATCTCGCCCATGCGGCCCGGCAGACCGCCCGTCACCGCGAGTCGCGCCCCGTCCGGTGAGAACCGCACCGATTCGATCCGCTCGGACAGGCCAACCAGCCGTCCGATCAATTCACCGGTCTCGGCTTTGGCCAACAACACTTCATGGAAACCGGAGATCGCCAGCGTCTGTCCGTCCGGCGAAAAGTCGAGCGTTGTGATCACCGGCGGCCGGGTGTATTCGGGCGGATGATCTTGATCGTAGCGCTGCTTGGCTCCGGCAGCGGTGTCGTCCTTCGCTCCTTGAGCGATCCATTTTTTCACGATCTCGATTTCGGCTGCGGTCAGCGGAGCTTTGCCCTTCGGCATCTCCGCTTTGCCGTCCTTCGGCGTGATGAGTTGCAAGAGATTGCTGGTCTCCGGCTTGCCGGCCACGACCGCAGCCGAGCCGCTCTCGCCCCCTTTGACGAGCTTGTCGAACGCCGTCATCACATATTGGCCGCCCGCCTTAGCGGGCTGATGGCAGCCTTGGCAGTTCGCCTGGAAGATCAGGCGGACTTGCTTGTCGAAGCTGACCGCGTCGGTCGCCGGAGTCTCGGCTGCGAACAGCGTCGAGCCAGCCGACAAGCCGATCAAACCCAAGCATACAACTACAAAACGATGCCCAAGCGCACGCATCGCGACACCTCTTTTTTTAGGACCGTCGTTGAACTCCGCATCCGTCGCGGAACGCTCAACCGGAAATTGTTCGGGTGGGACAGTGGGGTGGGTTCCGAGAGGGTGGCTCCATTCGCCGAACCAATCGGAAAGCGTGGATCAGAGTAGCCGAACCGGCCAAGAGAATGCGACTGTTGAGTCCGGAATTTTTCGCCATCTCCGGCAATCGGCCAGCCCGTTGTCACCTACGACCGGACCAGTCGCGCAGGCTCTCCAAATCGGAGAAGGGGTATTTAACGACGTGATCCGGCTCAAAACGATGCGACGTCATCCACGAGAATGTCGTTTGATCGGAATTGGCCGGATCCGGTTCGGACAGCGGCTGGCCGTCGGCTTCGGCGTAAATCGTGCGGACGACAGGGACACGCGCGGAGGCTTTCGGGACGAGGTCGTAATCGGTCCCGCGAGTTTGCACGAACCAGGTGTTGTCACGAAACCCGCTGAGGTGTCGCCTTCGTGCTGACGTGAGCAGTTCCGCACGTTGCGAATCGGACAGCTCCTGATTCGAGCGAATCATCTGCGACAGCTTCTGCGTCTCGGAGACATCGAAGCTGACCCAGCCGTACGGCGACAGAAACGCTTCGAGCTTGCAGTGCGACGGCGAACTCTTCGGGAACGCGTTGATGCCGTAGGTGACTCGCGTCGGCTGACCAAGCAGCCGGCCCATTGCGGCACAGAAGCCGTGATAGTCGCTGCAATGCCCGCGCTGCTGTTCCAGCCCATGCACCGAACTCGCCTTGAGCGACGCCTTCACATGGTCGTAGGCGAAGTGGCCGTCGACCCAGGTCATCACCGAATCGAGATCCTGCAACGGCCCACGTCGCTGCGGTAAGATTTCGGCGAGCAACTTCTCGAAGCGAGCGTCCGCCACGACCGCTTGCGACTCACTGCGCTGGTACGGAGCGAAACTCTTCGGCCACTGTTTCACGCTCTGGACCCGCGCGGGATCGAGTTGCCAGCGCAGCTCCCACGAGCGAATGCGGAACTTGTGCCGGATGACTTGGCCTCCCTGCGGATTCGCGAACTCGAAGTACGCGAAACGATTGCCGAACAGCGGCTCGTCGGCAATCTGCGGCGTCACAACATCGGGAAACGTCGACAGCTCTGACGACAGCAACTCTTGTCCGTGATCGCTCGGCGGAATCGGCAGCCACACACTCAGCTTCTTCGTGTTGGATGGGGCCGTCACGGTCACGAGGAATTCAACGTCGTAGTTGACCGGATTCAATCGCTCGGCCGAGTACGGCTGCTGCGGATCAAGTTTGAGCGGTTCGTCCGCACGCGATGCCGCGACGCAGCTCAGCAGGCCAACGATCGCCAAAAGAAATCTCTTCACGAGGACACCCCTTCTGATGCCTTGAACGCCGGGCGAATTCCGAACTCGTACAATCCACCGCCGCATGCCGCTCCCAGAATCGGGGCGACGATGTAGACCGTCAGCCAACTCCAACTGTCCTGTCCCGGCAATGCGACGCTGCCCCATCCGGCGAAAAACGCAAACAGGCGCGGACCAAAATCTCGAGCGGGATTGAAGCACGCTTGCGTCAGCGGCGCGAGCACCGAGATCAACACCGCCACCGTCAGGCCGATAAAAATCGGAGCCTGCCCAGAGGCCGGCTGTCCGCGATTGCGTTCATCCGTGAGCGCGAACACGACGAAGCCCAGAATCAACGTGCCGAACAGCTCGGCCAGAAACGCCAAGCTCGGCGATCCGAGCGCTCGCCACTCGGCATGCTTTTCGGCCGAGTACGGTTCGTCCCCCGCTGCCAGTCCGCCGGGGTTCGGGAAGTACTCGCCGTAACACGTCGCGGTCACGATGCTGCCCGGCTCGCCGCGCGTGACCAGTTTTTCTTTTTCCTTCGCCGCGAGTTGCGGGCCGAACAGCACAAACAGCAGACAGGCCGCCAACATCGCTCCGACCAATTGAGCGGCGATGAACGGCAGCACGCGACTCTTGGGAAATCCTCGCCAGATCGCGAACGCCAACGTCATTGCCGGATTGATGTGCGCGCCGCTCACGCCGCCGACCGCGTAGCTCGCCAGCATGATCGCCACACCCCATACGATCGCCACCTGCCACAAGCCCGATTGAGCTCCCGTCAGCACGGCCGCATGGACCGCTCCGCAACCAAAGAAGATCAGCAGAAACGTGCCGAACACCTCGGCGACGAACTGACGCGGCAAAGACGGATCAGATTCTTGGCTCACCAGAACACTCCCCAAAACGAGACTCGCCAAACGCGCGAATGCCGCGTTCGCCGAGAACCTTCTAATGATTGTCAGAACGTGACTCCAGCGAGCGAGACCGAGAAGGCTGAGCGCTTGCCCGCGGTGGTGCATGGTTTGTCTGACATTCTCGATGTCGTTAGAACGTCGAACTGTGTCGCGATAAGTCGATCGCAGCGGCTGCGAATTGAAGAATGTCTCGCGAACGATTCCCTGAGAACGGATGAGCAACCATGAGTAACCCACGATTCGTGATGATCGGTGGATTTTTGGGAGCCGGGAAGACGACGACGATCGCACGTCTCGCGCGGCATTACATGGCGCAAGGGCTGAGCGTCGGGATCGTGACCAACGACCAGACGACCGATTTGGTCGATACCAACAGCTTGCGAGCGCAAGGCTTCGAGGTCGGCGAAGTGGCCGGCTCGTGCTTCTGCTGCAATTTCAATGCGTTGACCTCGACGGTCGAGAAGCTCGGAATCGCCGAGCGGCCCGACGTGATCATCGCCGAGCCGGTCGGCAGTTGCACCGATCTCGTGGCAACGGTCGTGCGACCGCTGGTGCAAATCTACGAGCAGCCGTTGGACGTCGCTCCCTACGGCGTGATCATCAAGCCCAGCCACGGAGCGAAGATCCTGCGGAACGAAGCGGGCGCGGGATTCTCACCGAAGGCGGCCTACATCTTTCGCAAGCAAATCGAAGAGGCGGACTTCGTCGTCATCAATCGCATTGATGAGATGTCCGCGGACGCGGTGAACGATCTCGCACTGCGGTTGGATGAACAATTCCCCGGCCGGCCAATCCTGCGCATGTCCGCGAAGTCCGGCGACGGATTCACGGCGTTCTGTGAATTCCTGGAGCAGCGCGGCGACTTCGGACAGCGCGTGATGGACGTGGATTACGACATCTACGCGGAAGGCGAAGCCGAACTCGGTTGGCTCAACAGCCAAATTCGAGTCACGGCCTCTCAGCCATTTGAGTTGGACGATCTGTTGCTCGACATCATTCGCCGACTGCGAACGGAGTTTTCCGCCATCAGTGCTGAAACCGCGCATCTCAAGACGATCGGCCTGTGGGAAGGTTTCTACGGCGTGGCGAATCTCGTCAGCAGCTTCACCGAACCGGAATTGTCGCTCCCGTCGAACTGCCGAGTGTCGCAAGCCAGCGTGGTGGTCAACGCGCGCGTCGCCACCGATCCTGCGGAACTCGAACGCCTCGTGCGCGAGGTCGTTCACGCCGCGTGTGCCGCACTTCCCGCCGAGTCGCAGATCGACACACTGCAATGTTTCCGTCCCGGCCGCCCCGTGCCGACGCATCGCATCTTGGAAGGCGCGACGGCATAGAACTTCTCCATTCAGTGACCACAAATTGAACGAGACCGTTAGCAGTCGTATGTTCCGACCGCTCGACAGCGGATGTCGGTGCCACTTTTTCAGATTCTTTTCAACGGCGACAACGTGACTCCCGAATCTCTCCTGTCTGACCCTCTTCAATCGGATCATTGCGCTGAAAAGCTGCGTGCTCTCGGCGATCCGATCCGCATCAAAATCATCGACTCGCTGCGAGTCTGCCCGATGAACGTGAGCGAGTTGGCCGACTGCTTGGAATTGGAGATCGTCACCATCTCGCACCACCTCGGCGTTCTCCGCCACGCGGGCCTTGTGGAACGCAAGAAGGAAGGCCGCTTTGTCGTCTACAGCCTCCACGAAGGGGTCTTCAAGCGAGCGAAGGCCGCGCGGATCACCGAGCACATCAACCTCGGCTGTTGTCGGCTGGAAATCCCTCGCTAAATGGACCCGCAGAGACGATTAGGCAGTGGGATAGGCTACCAGCCTGTCATTTCGCGGAGAATATGACAGGCTGGAAGCCTATCCCACGATGCGGACCTACTTAGATGTCGAGGATCAACTCCGTCTGCCAACCGTTCTCGGTTTGCTGGACGCTCAATCCGTGATACGTGATCGCTTTGACCTCGTGAGCCAGCCGATGCCGAGCCGGATCGCTCGACTCACCGCGGATGGTCGCTTCCAGACCTTGATCGCTCAGGCGCACATCGAATTCGCGGCACAGCAACTGGCTGGTCTCAAACCGGAACAGCAATTCGTTGAGCCAATCGAACAGCAGATAATCGACCTCAGTGCCGATGAGTCGGATCGTCTCGGTCAGCGCAGGCCGGACGTCGTCGAAGTTCTCGACCAGCAGCGACGTCAGCCCACGAGCGGCGTCGACGAACAGCTCTTCGAGCGTCGCAGCGGAGACTCGCAAGCCGATGTCAGCGGTGTGATCGAAAGTCTCGAACATGATTGCCCTCGTCGATCATCGCGGCTGAGCTGCAAAAGTAGGTTGGGACTCCGTCCCGACACGCCTCGCTGAAGAGTCGGGACGGAGTCCCAACCTACGACGTCACACCACCCGGCGATGTTCCGCGTCCAACCCGTTGACCAGAAACTGCAACACGCTTGGGGCCAGATGATTGAAGTACTCCCACGAGTGTCCGCCATGCGATGTCGTGAAGTCGCGCTCGAAGGGAACGCCGGACGAATTCAATTTGCTGACAAGCTTTTCGACACCGGGCAGCGCGTCGCGGTCGGTCGGATCGCACGCCAGGAATTGATGCCGAGGCCAATTCAGCCCCTGCACCTGCAACGTCGCCGTCTGCTGCCGAGCGGCTTCTTGGTCGGCGAACATCTCATCGAGCGGCAGTCCTTGCCCCAGCCAATCCTGAAGGTCGATCACCGGCGAAATCGCGGCGATGACGGGGAACTCGTTCGGATGCCGATACGCCAACTGCAAGACGCCTTGCCCGCCCATGCTGACACCGAACGCCGCCAGCGCGGGGGGCTTCACGTTCCAAGTGGCTTCTAGCCACGGCAACACGTTTGAGCGGATGTGTCCGATGGGAGCCAGCTCGGCATCGAACTCCGGACAAACAACCGGCAGCCACCACGAGCGTTTTCCGTGCGGGCAGATCGCTCGCAGGCCGAGACGTTCGAACTCGGCCGTGTACGTCGCGTTTTCTGCGAGCGTCTGCAAGCCGTGTCCGTGCAGGAAGAGCACGGCTCGCGCGGGATCGCTCGGCCGCGACGGTTCAAAGACATCGGCCGCTTTGCCGGCAATTTCGATCGTTTGCCAATGGGACACGAGGAAACCTTAAAAAACGGTATATCGGTTGTCGGCTTTCGGCGATCGGCTTTCGGCCGATCAGGACAAGACGTCGCGCAGGACGTGGCCATGCACGTCGGTCAGACGGCGTTCGATGCCGTTGTGATAAAAACTCAGCCGTTCGTGGTTCAGGCCGAGCAGATGCAGGATCGTGGCATGCAGGTCGTAAATCGTCGAAACGTTTTCGATCGCTTGATGACCGAACTCGTCCGTCGCGCCGTAAGAGAACGGAGCCTTGACGCCGGCACCGGCCAGCCAGACGGTGAAGCCTTTCGGGTTGTGGTCGCGTCCGTTGGCTCCCTTTTGGAACGTGGGCATCCGACCGAACTCCGTGACCCACGCGACCAGCGTGTCTTCCAGTAGGCCGCGTTGCTTGAGGTCACGCAGCAGTGCGGCACACGGTTGATCGAAGATCGGCGCGTGAACGGCGTACTGCGTTTGGATCGTCTTGTGCCCGTCCCAATTGCCGACTCCTTCACCCATCGCGTACGAACCGTTGAAGAGTTGCACGAACCGCACGCCTCGCTCGATCAGTCGCCGAGCCAGCAGGCAATTCCGCGCGAAGCCCGCCTTGTTCTTGTTCTCGTCCTGCGTGCCGTAGGCCTCGTGAGTCGATTTCGATTCGGCTTCGAGGTTTGCGACGGTCGCTGCGCTGATCTGCATCTTCGCCGCCAGTTCGTAGCTGGCGATCCGCGCGAGCAGTTCGGAGTCACCGGGGTTGCGTTCGAGATGTTGTTCGTTGAGTCGTCGCAGAAAGTCGCGTGTCGCCACGTCCGTCGATTCCGAAATCTCCGGCGGACGGCGCAGATTGGGTATCGGTTTATCGGCCGTGAACGGCGTTCCCTGAAACGCGGCCGGCAGAAACTTCGAGTTCCAATGGCTCGCGCCGATCTGCGGCACGCCGCGCGGATCGGGGATCGCCACGAACGCTGGCAGGTTCGAGCTTTCGTTGCCCAGCGCGTAGCTGACCCAGCAGCCGACTCCCGGAAAGCCGTCGAGGATGAAGCCGGTACTCATCTGATTTTCAGCCGGACCGTGTGTGTTCGACTTCGCCGTCATCGAATGAATGAAGCACATCTCGTCGGCCAAGCCGGCGATGTTCGGCAGCAAGTCGCTCACCATTTTGTCCGACTCGCCGCGCGGTCGGAACGGCCAGAGCGGCTTGATGAGATTTCCGTTCTCTCCCTGAAACGTGATGAGCTTGTCGCTGCCCGGCATCGGCGTGTCGTGCCGTTTGACCAACTCCGGTTTGAAGTCGAACGTGTCAACGTGACTGACCGCGCCCGAGCAAAAAATCATCAGCACGCGATTCGCCCGCCCCGCGAAGTGCGCTGGTCGAGCGGCATACGGTGTCGCCGGATTGATCTTCGGCCGGATCGGCGATCTGTCTTCCGCCGTCAATCCGTGCTGTGCCAGCAACGTCGAGAGGGCGAGCCCGCTCAGCCCGCTGGCCGAGTCGTTCAAGAAGCGACGACGGTCGAGCAACTGCAAGCCGATCGGTGATGCTGGTGAGCCTGTCATGCCCACAAAGTAACCCGAAGCGTCAGCGAGGGCGAGCGCTCCACAGAGCGCCCATGACAGGATCGTCGCCGATGAGAACGCTCGCCCTCGCTGACGCTTCGGGTTACTTTTGAGTCGATGACCACGACTTCGCTCAACCTGCTCGCCTTCGGCTTCGCCAGTCCTGCTTTGCTGGGTTGGTTGGCGTTGGCGGCGGTGCCGGTGTTGATTCACTGGTTGTTCCGTCGCCGTTATCGCGAGGTGACTTGGGCGGCGATGCAGTTCTTGCATGCGGCGGCTCGCAAGCAATCGCGAAGGACTCGGTTGGAGCAACTGCTCTTGCTGGCGGCGCGAGTCTTGATCCTCGCTCTGATTGTGTTTGCGTTCGCAAGGCCACGCTGGACGGATGCCGGCAAGCTCGCGCGAGCGACGCCGCCGACGTTGCGAGTGATCGTGCTCGATGCGTCGCTGAGCCTGGGACGCAAAGCGGCGGCGGCCGCAGGAGGGACGTCCTCGACGTTGTTCGACGCAGGCAAGATGATCGCGCGCGAACTTGTCAAAAAGAGTCCTTCCGGCGATCGCTTTGCGCTGGCACGCATTGCCGGTTCTGAGCCGCGTTTGCTGATCCGTCAGCCGACGCTCGTGGCCAGCGGCGTGCTGGACGAAATCGACCGGCTGCCACTGACATTCGAGCGTGGCGACGTCGCTTCGACGCTGCGGCAAGTCCACGAACTGATCGCCACCAAACAACCGCATGAGCGCTGCGAGGTCATCGTCATCTCCGACTTCCAAGCGGAGAATTGGACCGTGGGGCACGCTTCCAGCTTGCCGGGGTTGGAAAGGCAAGCTGGAAGCGTGCCCCACGAAATGGTGTTGATCGACGTCGGATCGGCGTTGCCGGACAACGCGGCGGTTGTCGGACTGACCACTGATCCGCCGATCCTCGCGGCCGAGCAACCAATGTCCGTGACTGTGACGCTCCGCAATTCAGGAGCCGTTCCGCTGTCTGCGCGACGAGTCGAGTTGCGCATCGATGAGCAACTGGCAGATTCGCGGCGTGTCGATATGCCGCTCGGCCAAGACGCGACGGTTGAGTTCTCGATCACCGCTCCGGCGTCGGGCGAGCACACGTTGTCGGTGCGGCTGGAAGAGGATTCGCTGTTTGCCGACAACGAACGCTGGTTGCCGTTGAGCGTGCGATCGGAATTGAGCGTGTTGTTGGTCAACGGTCGCCCCTCGGCCCGGCCACGCGAGGCGGCGACGTTCTTCGTCGAGCAAGCGTTGTCCCCAAAAACAGCCGCTCGCGCGGCGAGTTCACGCTGGCTGCAAGTGACGACGGTCCCGGATTCCGAACTGGCGAACGTCGAACTCGACCGGCACGATGTCGTCTTCGTCTGCGATGTCGGCACGTTGACCGAATTGGACGTCGAACGTCTGCGCCGCTTTGCGGAAAGCGGAGGCGGAGTCATCGTGTCGCTCGGCCCGTCAGTCTCGGTCGAGAAGCTCAACGAATTCGCGTTTGGACCGCGCGGGCTGATGTCGCTGCGATTGAACGAAGTCGTCACGAGCACGAACGACGACGGCACTCCGTCCGTGCTCGGTTTCGATCCCGGCGACTTCGCGCATCCGTTGCTCCGCGAGTTTCGAGGCAATCCGGGAGCCGGCTTGGAAACCGCTCTGATTCGGCAATTCGTGCGAGCCGAATCGACCGACGCGAAACGCCTCGAACACGATGTCGCGCTCCGATTCTCCAACGGCGATCCAGCGATCGTGACTCAGTCACTCGGCCGTGGCCGTTGCGTGCTTGTCACGACATCGCTCGACGAGACGTGGGGCGAGTGGGCCATCTGGGCGGCGGGCTTCGTGCCGCTGGTCCATGAACTGACGGAGTACGCCGCCACGGGACGCTCACAGCCACGCGAATCACTCGTCGGCGAATTGATTCAACGTGAAACTCCGAACGGTTTGATGAGCGTCACGCTGACATCGCCTGATGGAATCGCGCGAACGCTGACGCCGGTGGATCGCGACGGTCGATCGCTGATCGTCATCAACGACACGCTCCGCCCCGGCAACTACTCGCTGACGAGCACCGTGGCCTCCGTCACAACCGAACGATTCGCGATCAACGTCGATCCGCGCGAGAGCGATCCGCGCCGGCTCGATCCGCGTGATTGGGCCACGTCCCATGACAACGAGCAAACTCACGGCATCGTCGTGCGCGACGCGAACTCGCCAGCAACGGCACCAGCCAACGACTCGGAGCCGGACTCCCATTCGCTGACGATCAACCTGCTCGTGGCCGTGTTGGCACTGCTGTTGGTCGAACAAGCGCTCGCGTGGCGCTTTACGGTCGGAGCCGTGGTCGCAATCCTCTTGCTCTCTCTCGCAGTGATCTGGACGGCGATGCGATTCTTCTACCCCTAATCCCCAACCCCTGATCCCACCCCTATGCCTGAAACCATCCAAGCCAGCATCTACGACTTCCCGCAGTACTACGAATTGCTGTTCGGCTCGGACTGGCGAGCGGAGTTCCATTTCCTGCGCGGTTGCTTCGAGCGGCATGCGACTCGCAAAGTCCGCAAGGTCTTCGAGCCAGCGTGCGGGACTGGTCGGCTGCTGCTGCAATTCGCGAAGGCGGGGAACAAGGTCAGCGGAAATGACCTCAACGAGAAAGCGGTCGCGTACTGCAACGAACGGCTTCGCAAGCACGGTTTCGCCAAGTGCGTGACCGTCGGCGACATGGCCGACTTCCGGCTCAAGCATCCGGTCGATGCCGCGTTCAACACGATCAACACGTTTCGGCATCTGCCGACCGAAGAAACGGCAGAGGCCCATCTGAAGTGCATGGCAGCGGCACTGGCTCCGGGAGGAATCTATGCTCTCGGCCTGCACCTGCTACCGACACGCGGACCGCACGACGACGAGGAATCGTGGATCGCTCGGCGCGGGCATGTGCAGGTCTGCTCGCGGATGTGGTCCAAGCGAGTCGATCGCAAAGGCCGCATGGAGTACCTCGGCATGACGCTCGACATCTGGATGCCGACGAAGCATTTCCGCATCGAAGACGAGATGCACTACCGGACTTACACGGCGGCCCAGATGACTGATTTGTTGTCGCGAGTCCCCGAACTCGAACACGTCGCGACCTACGACTTCGCCTACGACCTGAAGAAGCCGGTGAAGATCGGGCCGATGACGCAGGACGTTGTGCTGATCCTGCGACGAACGTAGCCATCACCGCTCCGCGTGATGAGCCTTTTTGGCAATACGCTTTGGACGCTTCAAGACCGATCGTGAGTCAAACGCGAAAGGCTCGTCACGCGGAGCGGTGACGGCTACGTTCAGGCCGGCTGAAGACGGAACTCCGAACTTTTGCTGGCCCTGTTGCCGATACCAAGCTACGATCAGCCGCGACTGATGCGTTCTCCATCGACCTTTGAGGGTCTCGAACCATGCTGACGATGCTTGGAAGTCCGCGACGATGTTGCGATGGAATCACTCGGCGCGAGACGCTGAAAGCCGGAGCTTTGTCCGCTCTCGGCGGCTTTGGACTGCCGCAGATGCTGGCGGCTGAGGAAGCCGGTCAAGTTGGGCACGCGAAAGCCAAGAATGTCATCTTTATCTTCTTGCTGGGCGGCGCGGCGACGCAGGACATGTACGACCTGAAGCCGGAAGGCCCGTCGGAAACACGCGGCGAGTTCCGGCCGATCGCGTCCAACGTCCCCGGCATCGACGTCTGCGAGCACTTGCCGCAGTTCGCGCAGTGGGCGAACCGCACGGCGTTCATCCGCTCGATCAACCACAAGGCCGGCTGTCACAACTGCCTGCCCTGCTACACCGGCTACGACTTGATGCCGCCGGATCAGCACCCGCGCGACACTGATCCGCCGAGCATGGGGTCCGTCTGCGAGTATCTGAGTGCGGGCCGCAAGAGTTTGCCCGATTATCTTTTCCTGCCCGTGTGGCTCGGCTGGGGCCAAGCATTTCGCCGTTCCGGCCCGTACGGCGGATTCCTCGGCAAGCGATTCGATCCGTTGACGACCGAGTCCATGCCGTACCACGACAAGGATTCATTCGCGCCGTCGCCGGGCAATCCGCAGATCGTGCGTGGCGCACCGCTGCTGCCAAACAGCATGCTGAAAGATGGCATGACGGTGGACCGCTTGAACTCGCGACGATCGTTGCTGCAACAGATTGACGATCAGCGGCAGAAGGCCGAGCAAGCTCTCGCGTCCGCTTCCTTCGACCGCAATCAACAGCGTGCATTCGATGTGCTGACTTCGTCGAAGCTCCGCACGGCGTTCGACCTGAGCCTCGAAGATCCGAAGACGGTCGATCGCTACGGCAACACGCTGTTCGGCAACTCGACGTTGATTGCTCGGCGGCTGATCGAACAGGGCGTTCGCTTCGTGAACGTGACGTGGGATTTGTTCTGGGGACCGGTCAACGTCGATTACGACGCTTGGGACACTCATCAGAAAAACTTCCACATCTTGAAGAACAACAAGCTGCCGGGCTTCGATCAAACCTATTCGGCGTTGCTGCAAGATCTCGAAGCGCGTGGCCTGTTGGACGAGACGCTCATCGTCGTCACCAGCGAGATGGGCCGCACTCCGCGAGTGAACGGCAACGCGGGCCGCGACCATTGGACGAACTGCTACGGCTCGCTGCTGGCCGGAGCCGGCATTCGCGGCGGCACCGTTTACGGAGCCTCCGATTCGCAAGCCGCGTATGTGAAGGACAAGCCGGTTCGACCGGCTGATCTGTGCGCGACGATTTATCGCTGTCTCGGCATCGACCCCGAACTGCGCGTTCCCGATCACAACAATCGCCCGGTCGAAATCGCACAGGGCGGACTGCCGATCGAGGAAGTACTGGCGTGAGTTTGATCGTGGCCGATGCAAGCTGCATCGGCCACGGGTCGAGCCCGCACGACCGGAACAATCCGGCGACGTCCGGAAAGTCGTCCCCCTTTCGCTTTGACCAATGGCGAGGCCACTTCTATATTGGCCAGCCATCAAAGCCTTCCCATACGACCGGAACGAGTCCTCCCCCGCCGTTGGTCGCTGACGTGACAGGATGTGACGCCAGAGACTCCTACCTTCCTAGGCGTGAGGTGCATGTTGAGACGTAGCAACTTTGTCCCCTGTGTTTTGGCGAGCGTCATGCTCCTCTTGGCTGCTAGCCAAGTTTCCGCTCAGGCTCCCGCGATCACTTACACGATTCCGCTGGCTCTGAAACCCGGCCAACCGAACGACCTCAAATTGCAGGGGGGTGCTTTGGTTGGTCCGACAGAGTTATGGACGAGCTTCGCGGCTCAGAGCGTGCTCAAACCGGACGTGCCGATGAACGGCATGAACGCGGCCGAGTGCGTCTATGCCGTGACCGTCCCCAGTGACGTTCCGGTTGGCATCTACGGCGTCCGAGTTGCGACCGCCAACGGCATCTCGCCGATTCGGTTGGTCGTGATCGACGACTTGCCATCAGTCGCTCAAGCCGCGGGCAATGCCGTACCAACGGGCGCGCAGGCCCTGACGCTGCCGACAGCCGTCGATGGGCAAGTCGGCAATCTGAGTCAGCATTACTTCAAATTCACGGTCGCAGCCGGACAGGTCGTGACCTTCGATCTGCTCGCGCGGCGAATTGGATCGACGCTCGATCCGATGATCCGGTTACTTGACGTGAAGGGGCGTGAGTTGGCTTACAGCGACGACGTTCCCGGCCTGCGGTCTGATAGCCGCTTGTGCTACACGTTCAAAGACGCGGGCGAGTACATGCTCGAAGTCCGTGACATCCGCTTTCAAGGGAGTGCCAATCACTTCTTCCGGCTGCGGATCGGCGACTTCCCGTGCGTGACAGTGCCATATCCACTGGCGGTCAAGAAGGGTGCTCCAGGCAATGTGAACTTTGCCGGATTGCATCTCGATGGCGTGCCGCCCGCAGCCGTGAATTTCCCCGCCGATGCGGCCTTCTCCTGGGCGTCGGTCGGAGCCAAACGAGCCAACGGGGCCAGCAGCGGCTTCGCACAGGTCGCCGTCAGTGATCGCGATGAGTTTCTCGAAACCGAACCGAACGACGATCCGAAAGCTCCGAACCGAGTCGATCTCGCGCAAGGCATCAACGGCCGCTTTGACAAGGTCGGCGACATCGACCACTTCGTCTTCGCGGCGAAGAAGGGTCAGGCAATGACCTTTACCGGCATCACGCGGCGACAAGGGTCGCCCGCGGCGCTGATGATGCGAGTTCTGAACGCAGCGGGTGGGCAACTCGCCGCGAAGGAAGACTTCGGAGCGATTGACCCGACCTTCGATTTCACGTTCCCGGACGACGGCGACTACACGCTCGCCGTGCAAGACCTGCATCGCCAAGGTGGAGCTCAGTACGCCTACCGCATCGTGGCGACCCCGGTGCAAACGGGATTCACGCTGTCCTCTTCGGCTGACACGCTCAACGCCGTCGCCGGTGGTACGACGATGGTCACGGTGACGGCCGTGCGGAAGGGTTATGCGGGCACGATTATTGTCTCCGCGATTGACCTGCCGGCCGGAGTGACCAGCAGCCCGACGTTCATCGGTCCCGGTCGTGACAACGCCGTTCTGACGTTGCGATCCACGCCCGAAGCGGTCGCTGGCAAGGTCGTTCTTGCCAAGATCGTCGGCACGGCGCAGATCAACAACGCCGAGTTCAAGGCGGTCTCGTCAGTCTCACCTGCTCTCACGACATTGTTCGCGGGATTGCCGTGGCCTCCGCAGAATTTGACGAGTTCGTTTGCAGTCGGAGTCTCACCCAAGATGCCGATCAGCCTGACGGCCGAGCCTGCCGAACTGATCTTTGGCAAAGACCTCACCGCGACCGTGAAAATCAAAGTCGCTCGCCAAGAGAAGTTCGACGAAGCGATCACGATTGCCGTCACTCCCGTTGCTCCGGCCGGCCTGCCCGCAGGCATCACCGCCGCCGTGAAGCCGATCGTCAAGGGGACGAACGAAATCGACATTGTCTTCACCGCAAACGCTCAAGCCCCGCTCGGCGAATTCACCGTCGTGCTGACGGGTGCCATCAATCAGAACAACGTCAACACGACTCAACCGACCCCCGGTATCACGTTGCGTCTGCGGTCGCCGTTTGAAGTGGCTGTGAAACTCGATGCCGAGAAAGTCGCTCGCGGCGGCACGCTGAAAGGCAAAGTGACCATCGACCGCAATCCGGCGTTCAAAGGTCCGATCACGCTGGCGTTGCAAAACCTGCCGAAAGGTGTCACCGTCGCGGCCGCAACTGTCGCCGAAGGAGCCGCCGAAGCCGAAATCGTCCTGACCGTCGCCGCCGATGCCGCTCAAGGAGCTGTCAATAATATCAACGTCAAAGGAGACGCGATGAACGGTGCCGCCAAACTCACTGGCACATCACCGAACATCGCACTGACCGTGGAATAGTTTTGAACCACAAAGTCACGAAGAATTCTTCGTGCCTTTGTGTCTTGGTGGTTACCCAAAAAACTCTTGAGGGTGCTGACATGAAGACGAATTCAATCCTGGCTGTGCTTGCGGGATTTGCCGCATCTCTTTGTTCGTTCGCCACCGCCGCCGATCCCGGAGCGATCTCGCTCGATCCGGGCAAGTTTGAGTTGCGAGGCGGTCGCGCTCAGCAACAACTTGTCGTCAGCGGCACGTTCAGCGCGGATGACATTCGCGATCTGACGAATGCAGGCGTGCAATTCGCCTCGTCGAATCCGGCAGTCGTGAAGATCGAAGGGACGCTCGCGAAGCCAGTCGCCGACGGGACCGCTCAGATCACCGCGACGCTGGGTGCGCTCAAAGCCACGACGGAAGTGACCGTCAAAGAAATGGCGATGCCGTCGCCGGTCAGCTTCAAAAACGAAACGCTCGCCGCGCTCACCAAAGCCGGATGCAACATGGGAGCTTGTCACGGTTCGCCGTCGGGCAAAGGCGGTTTCCGTTTATCTCTGCGAGCCTTCGATCCGACGATCGACACACTCACGCTGCGATCTGAATTCATGCAGCGTCGCGTCAACACGGTCCAACCCGACGAAAGCCTGTTGCTGAAGAAGCCGCTGATGGAAGTCGCTCACGGTGGCGGGCGCCGATTGAAGAAAGGCGATGCCGCTCACAAGGCGTTGCATGGTTGGATTGGTGAAGGTCTCCGGATGGACGCCGAGGGCGTGCCCGATCTCGTGAAGATGGAGATGTTCCCAAACAAACGCATCTTCAAGCCAGCCGCCAAAGAGCAGCAGTTAATCGTGATGGGCACATACTCTGACGGCAGCGTTCGCGATATCACGGCGTTGACCGTTTTCAGTTCGTCGAACGAACAAGTCGGCAGCGTTTCGGAAACGGGCTTGGTGTCGAAGTCCGGCCGCGGCGAAACCGCTATCCTCGGCCGTATTCTCGACAAAATGACGACCGGCTTCGTCACGTTCCTCGAAGACGTCCCCGGATTCGCGTGGAACAACCCGCAGCCGAACAATTTTGTGGACAACCTCGTCTTCGAGAAGTTGCAACAACTTCAAATTCTGCCGAGCGATCTTTGCTCGGACGAAGAATTCCTCCGCCGGGTTTATCTCGACGTCACCGGCCGCTTGCCGACCATCGAAGAATCGACCGCGTACCTGGCCAACGCTGCCCCCGACAAGCGTGCTCAGTTGATCGACACGCTCGTCGAGAGCGACGACTTCGCTGATTTCTGGACACTGAAATGGACCGACATCCTGCGCTCGAATAGCAAGAAGGTCACGGCCATCGGCACGCACAAGTTCCGCCGCTGGGTCTACGACTCGATCCGCACCGACAAGCCGTTCAATCAGTTCGCTCGTGAATTGCTGACCGCCAGCGGCAGCGTCTTCGAGAACCCGGCCGCGAACTACTGGCGAGCCAGCCGCGATCCGAACGACGCCGTCGAGACCACCGCTCAGCTTTTCCTCGGCATCCGCATTCAATGCGCGAAGTGCCACAACCATCCGTTCGAGCGTTGGTCGCAGGACAACTACTACGGCATCGCCGCAGCCTTCACGCGAATCGCTCGCCAGAAGGGTGACACCGCCGACGAGGAGATCATCTACCCGATGCCGACCGGTGAGATCACTCAGCCGCGCACCGGCAAACAAATGAAAGTGCATTTGCTGTTGAAGGGCGACGTCGATGACGCCGTCGGACAGGACCGCCGCGAAGTCTTTGCGGGTTGGTTGACCTCTGGCGACAATCCGTTCTTCGCTCGCGCAGCAGTGAACCGCATCTGGGGCCATCTGCTCGGCCGAGGCATCGTCGAGCCGGTCGACGACTTCCGCGACTCGAACCCGCCGTCGAATGCCAAACTGCTGGATGAACTCGCCTCGCAGTTCGTGAAGAACAACTTCAGCACGAAATTCGTCGTGAAGACAATTCTCAAGAGCCGCACCTACCAGCTCAGCAGCCGCAAGAACAACTTCAACAAGGACGACGAGATTTACAGCTCGCACTCGAACACGCGGCTGCTCTCCGCCGAGCAACTGCTCGACGCGATCTGCCAAGTCACGAGCGTTCCCGAAACCTTCGCCGGCCTGCCTCCCGGCACGCGAGCCGTCTCGCTGGCCGATCCTCCGACCGACCACTACTTCCTGAAGATCTTTGGCCAGCCGCAGCGCGAGATGGCCTGCCAATGCGAACGCTCGAACGAGTCAAACCTGTCGCAAGCCCTGCAAATGATCAACGGCCCGACGGTCCACGGAAAGCTCCGAGCCGACACCGGCCGCATCGCCGTCTTCGCGAAGGAGAACAAGCCGGATGACGAGGTCATCACGACGCTGTACCTCGCCGCTCTGTCGCGAAAACCGACGCAGGCAGAACTCGACGCCGCGAAAAAACACATCGCCGCTCAAGCTGACCGCCGCTTGGCCTTGGAAGACGTGGGATGGGCGATCCTGAACTCGAAGGAGTTCTTGTTCCAGCATTGATCGCGTTGAGCAACGCTTTGTCACATCATTCTGCCCTCATCGTTCTGCCAACAAAATTTGGCAGAACGATGGGGGCAGAACTATTTGGAGGAGGAAGGGCGACGCTGTCGATCCACGGTGATTCACGATAGAAAGGTGGCGTATTCGATGAATCCGACATATTCGATTTTGAGTGAGCTGGATCATGTCCGATTCACAACCGATTGCATCAGTTGAACCGATACCGCCCGTACCCGAAGTGACTGTGGCAGTGCCCGGCACCGCATCTGCAATTCCAGCGGTCGTTGTCGAATCCAGTGTGTCGATCGAGGCAAATAGCAGTAGCCCGCTCGAACGATCGGCTCAGGCCGAAAGTGTTCCGACAAGTTGGCTGTGGATGAACAAGCTCGACCAGTTGTTCGTCGGCGTCTTCGCGGCGGTGTTCCTGATGCTCAGCGGCTATCACTGGGCGACGCTCGGCGGTTGGGGGATGCGGCCAATCGAGCTCGATCGGCTGCCGGCTCGGCAGTACGACTTTCGGATCGACATCAATTCGGCCAGTTGGGTCGAGTGGACGCAGATCGAAGGCATCGGCGAAGTGACCGCTCAGAAGATCATCGACGACCGCCAAGCCAACGGCCCGTTTCGCAGTGTGAAAGATTTGCTGCGAGTCAAAGGGATCGGGCCGAAGAAACTGGAGATGATGCGACCGTTCCTGCGGGAACCGAACGAGCAAGACGCACCGGTTAAGAGCAGACAATGATTCATTCTCGCAACGGTTCCAGCTCGTCGTCGACAACCCCGCACATCCTCATCATGGCTCGGATTTCTTGTCTTCGCGGAGTTGCTTGCATCGGCGAAGTCCGTCATTGAATTCGTCGCTGATGCTTTTGGATTTGGTGAGCAGTTCCGTGGCCTCTTCGTTTCGATCGCTGGCCTGAAGGAATTCG